>SXWA01000060.1 GCA_005791575.1 Planctomycetaceae bacterium | reverse complement strand
GCAACGCGGCGAAGATCAAACGGAATCCCACCCGGGCGGTGCGGATCGGCCGGATCACGATCGGTGGTGGCCACCTGATCGCCCCGCAGAGCATGACGGCGACCCACACCACCGACATCGCCGCCACGCTCGAGCAGGTCAACGCCCTCCATGACGCCGGGGCCGGCGTGGTGCGGATCGCAGTCGATAGCAAGAAAGACGCCGCGGCCCTGCCCGCGATCCGCGCCGGCACCGCCGCCAACCTCGCCATCGACCTCCAGGAGAATTACCGCCTCGCCCTCGAGGTCGCCCCGCACGTCGACAAACTCCGCTACAACCCGGGGCACCTCTACCACCACGAGACCGACAAACCGTGGCAGGAGAAGGTCCGGTTCATCGCCGGCGTGGCCGCCGATCACGACTGCGCGCTCCGAGTGGGGGTCAATTGCGGCAGCGTCGATCCGGCGAAGAAGGCGCAGTTCGACGAGCACGATTCCCTCGGTCCGATGCTCGCAAGCGCGCTCGAACACTGCGAACTGCTCGACTCGATCGGATTCACCCGGTACTGCGTGTCGCTCAAGGATTCCGATCCGGCGAAGGTCATCGAGGTCAACCGGCGATTCGCCGAGCAGCGGCCCGACGTGCCGCTCCATCTCGGGGTGACCGAGGCGGGCATGCCTCCCGACGGGATCATCAAGACGCGGATCGCCTTCGAGCAGCTCATCTCCCGCGGGATCGGCGACACCGTGCGCGTGTCGTTGACGGTGCCGAACGCGGAGAAGCCGGCCGAGATCGCCGCCGCCAACCAGATCCTCGCCGACATCGCCGCCGGCCGGGTGCGGAGTGTGGTCGATTACGGGCTCTCGTCGCTCAACATCATCTCCTGCCCGAGCTGCTCGCGGGTGGAGAACGAGGCGTTCATCGATCTTGCCAAGCAGGTGAAGGCGATGACCGCCTACGCCGCCGATCACGCGATCACGATCGCGGTGATGGGCTGCCGGGTGAACGGTCCGGGGGAGACCGACGACGCCGACCTCGGCCTCTGGTGCGGCCCCACCCATGTGAATCTCAAGCGGCGCAGTGCCGAACTGGGCGCCTTTCCCTACGACTCCATCCTGCCGCGGCTCAAGGCGGAACTCGACCGGCTGATCGCGGAACGGACGACCGGCTTGGCCTGAAGGGGTGTGCCGGCGATCCGGGCTTGCGGGCTGCACTGGCGGTCGCGGGCGGTACCGCGTCGGCCGCCCGCCGGGCACGCGGCTCACCAGGCGAGCGTCGGTGGGAAGTAGCGCGCGATGAGGGCCTCGTAGGAGGGCCGCAGTGCCGCGACGTCCATCCGCTCGTCGCGCTTCGTGTAGAGATCGAACTGGTTGAAATCGCGCACCCAGGCGAGCAGCCCGCGGTCGGCGGCGGTGAGCAGGCGGTCGTACGCCCCCTCCCGGTGGACCGGATAGCAGGAGTGGTAGCGGATCATCGCCAGCGCCGGCGGCGGCAGGTGGCGGCGGACGACGTGGTAGAGGTATTCGTCGTGCCCCCAGGAAAGGAGCACCTGATCGAGCCCGCAGCCCGCGGCGTAGATCCCCAGGTCGGTCTGGTACTCCGCGCGCTCGGCATCGGGATTGGCGGCGAAGAACTCGTGAAACACGATCGTTTCCGAGAACCGGCAGCCGACGGGGAACGTGTCGCCGACCACGGCCCACTGCGGCTCCCCCCAGAGGCAGAGGATCTTGCCGAGGTCGTGGATCAGTCCGGTGAGGACGTACCAATCGGGCCGGCCCGCGTGGCGGATCGCCTCGGCGGTCTGGAGCAAGTGCTCGATCTGCGGCAGCTCGAGATCGGGATCGCTCTCGTCGACGAGTTGGTTCAGATACTCCATCGCCTCCCAGATCCCCATCCGCATCCGGCCGAGGCCGAGATACTCCGCGCGCTTGGCGCGGACGAAGTCGAGCGTCTGATGCCGGTGGTTGAGTTCGTAGAACCGGCGCACCGTCGGCCGCACCGTGGCGGCGGAGTAGTCGCGATAGCGGGCTGAACCGTCCGCCGCGGTCGCTGGTGCAGTCGGGGGCGGATAGCGGCGGAGCAGGTCCTCCTCCCATTCGTCGAGGCTGGTGAGGGGCTGGTGGTCGTCCATCTAGGTTGACTCCCGTAGCGTGACCGGCGACCAGGGCCTGCTTCCGCCCGGTGGGATGCCGCCAGTTGGACCGGCGGCATCGGCTCCCCCAATGATGATCGCTGCGTCGGGAGTTCCCAAGGCCGATCGCCGTTGCCTGCCACACCGGCTGTCGGCAGCGGGGCATCGATCCGGTGGGCTTCCGCCGGGCCAACTGGCGGCCTCCCGCCGGGCGCTGGTATCGTCGGACCACCATGGCACATCTCCCGATCGTCGAACCAGGCCCGAGTCCGCTCAGCGTTGCCGCGGCTGGTCCCGCCGGGGCTCCCGGGCCGGCGAAGGGCACCTATGCCCTGGTGAGCCTCGGCTGCCCGAAGAATCTCGTCGATAGCGAGCGGATGCTGGGGCTCCTCCGTGACGATGGCTGGCGATTGGTCGCCGAGCCGCAGGGGGCCGACCTCGTCGTGGTCAATACCTGTGCGTTCCTCGAGTCGTCGCGGCAGGAGTCGTATGGTGTGGTGCGCGAGATGGTCGACCTGAAGCGCCGCGGCGGCACGCGTGGGGTGGTCGTCGCGGGCTGCCTCGCCGAGCGCCAGAAAGAGGCGCTCCTCGACGAGGTGCCCGGGGTCGATGCCGTGATCGGCGTGTTCTCGCGCGACGACATCGCGAAGGCTGCGGAGCGGCTCATCGGCGGCCTCGGCGAGCAGCAGAGCGTGTTCCGGCCCGCCCCCGCCCGTGCCCTCGACGACTCCCACCGCCTGCGGGTGACGCCGCGGCATGTCGCCTACCTGAAGATCTCGGAGGGGTGCGACCGGACGTGCACCTTCTGCTCGATCCCGCGGATGCGCGGCAAGCATGCCACGAAGCCGATCGAGGAGGTGGTCCGCGAGGCGGAGGAACTCGCGGCCGACGGCGTCAAGGAGCTCGTCCTCGTCGCCCAGGACACCACCTATTACGGGATCGACCTGTATGGCGAGCCGCGGCTGGTGGAGTTGCTCGCCGCCCTCGAGCACGTGCCGGGGATCGAGTGGATCCGGCTGATGTATCTCTATCCGATCCACTTCACCGACCGGCTCATCGACGCGATCGCCGCGAGCCCGAGGATCCTCCCCTATCTCGACCTCCCTCTCCAGCACGCCAGCGACCCGGTGCTGAAGCGCATGCAGCGGCGCGTCAACCGGGCCGCCACCGAGGACCTGCTCGGCCGGCTGCGCGAACGGATCGCGAACCTCGTCCTCCGCACCACCTTCATCACCGGCTTCCCCGGCGAGACACGCGGTCAGTTCGAGGAATTGATGGCGTTCGTCGAGCGCTGGCGGTTCGAGCGGCTCGGCGTGTTCACCTACTCCTTCGAGCCCGACACCCCCTCGGCGCGGCTCGACGGCCACCTCCCGGAGGAGGAGAAGGCCGCCCGCCGTGACGAGCTGATGGAGCTTCAGCAGCGGATCGCCCACGACCATGCCGCCCGGCAGGTGGGGCGGACGCTCGACGTGATCATCGACGGCCCCAGCGGCGAGCGCGAGGAGGTGTGGATCGGCCGCTCCGAGGCCGATGCCCCCGACATCGATTGCGCGGTCTATGTGACCGCGCCGGGAACCTCGCCGCGGCAGCCGCTCACCGGTCGGATCATCCCGGTCGAGGTCGTGGCCGCCGCCGGCTACGACCTGGCCGGCATCCCCGCTGACGGCTGAATCCAGATGCCGTCGGCCAGCCATCCGCCGGGCGATCCCGACCGTGTGTGGACGGTTCCCAACATCCTCTCCCTGGCGCGCCTGCTGCTGTCGCTCGGCTTGTTCGCCGTGATCGAGTCGGGCTGGAACGGCACGGCGCTCGGCCTGTTCGTCGTCGCCGCATCGACCGACTGGGTGGACGGATGGTGGGCACGGACGTTCCATCAGGTGAGCCGCCTCGGCCGGATCTTCGACCCGCTCGTCGACAAGGTGCTGGTCTGCGGCACCTGGATGCTGCTGGCGGATCGCGACGGTGCGGCCATCGCCCCCTGGATGGCGGTGGTGGTGGTGGTGCGGGAGTTGCTCGTGACCGCGCTGCGGGCCGAGCTCGAGCGGTCGGGCCACGACTTCTCCGCCGGCTTCTCCGGCAAACTGAAGATGCTCCTCCAGTGCATGGCGGCCGCCGCCGAGTTGGCCCGCCGGGCCGATCTGGCGGCGCTCACCGGGGCTGGTTGGTTGGCGGGCATCGACATCGGGCTCATCGCCCGGCTGATGGCGTGGGCCGCGGTGCTCGTGACCCTGTGGTCGGGGGCCGAGTACCTCGTCCGTGCCGCGCGGGCGTTCCGTGGTGGTCACACCGACCGAGGGAGCGGCCTGCCGCCGCCCGCCGCATGAACCCGCTCGACGACACTCTGCCCGCAGCGGCCTTCCCGGTGATGGAGACCCTCGTGGTCGTCGCGGCGCTGGCGAGTCTCGCGGTGACGTGGGCCCTTGCCGGACGCCTCCGACGCGGGCTGCCGGTTGTTCCCCCGCGCGAGACGCCCGCCGTCGTCTGGGGGGGAGCCGACGTGGCGGCGATCGTCGGCACGGTGATGGTCGTCCAGATCCTCGGGGCGACCCTGCTGCCCGAAGACGCTCCGCTGACCTGGCGGCTCCTCGCCAGCGTCGTCGGGATGATGGTCTCGGCCGGCCTGGGGGCGTGGCACCTCGCCGTGCGCGGGGCCGGATGGCGCGAACTGGGGCTGACGATCGGCTCCTGGCGCGAGGACCTCCGCCTCGCGCTCCTCGGGCTGGCGCTGGTCCTCTGGCCGTTGCTCGCCCTCGCCACGGTCCTCGATCGGGTCGAGCCCTACCGGCATCCGATCATCGAGTCCCTCGCCCGCCACCGTGATCCGCCGGCCGTGGTGCTCGTGGTCCTGTCGGCCGTGGTGGTCGCGCCCGTGGTGGAGGAGTTTCTCTTCCGCCGGGTCCTTCAGGGCTGGCTGCTGCGCCGCTTCCCGGGGAGCGAGGGGCTGACCGCGGTCGCCCTCCAGGCGTTGGCGTTCGGCATCGCCCACGCCGGCCAGGGGCTCGCGCCGGTGCCGCTGACGATCCTCGGGATCGTCCTCGGGTGGCTCACGCTGCGGACCGGGACGCTGCTTCCCGGCATCCTCCTCCATGCCCTCTTCAACGCCGTGAGCATCGCCCTGGTGCTTTCGGGGATGGTGACACCGTAGCAGCCCGTGTGGCCACAGGCTGCCAACCGCCTCCGGCCACACGGGCTGCGCGGTCACCGCAGTTTGCCCCGTCGTGCCGCGGCTCTGCGGCGGTCGAACCGATCTGGTCCGCCGGTGGCCCGATGGACGAGAATCTACTGACATCGACACCGCCGCACGGTTGTGGGAAGCCAGGATCCGACCAGGCAGGCTGATCAGCCAAGCTGATGATGACGTCCGCGCCATGACGGTGCCGAGCCGTTTCCCCGTCCCGGAGTCTGCGTGTGCCGTCGGCCACCCCAGCCCCACCCCGCAGGTTCGTCACCCGGTGCCTCGACCGGGTCGTCTACGCGGCGGTCCGCGTGGTGATCTGCGTGATCCAGGCGCTGCCCCGGGATCTCTGCCAGTCTGCCGCCCGGCGCCTCGCCCGGATCCTCGCCGACAGCGTGCCGATCCGCCGCCAGGTGGTGGACGAGAACCTGCAGATGGCGTTCCCGGACTGGTCGGCGGGGCAGCGGCGGCAGGCGACCCGCGAGATGTGGGAGCACCTCCTCCTGATGGTGGTCGAGATCGCCCACGCGCCGCGCGTGATCCAGAAGACCACCTGGCGGCGCCACCTGCGGATCCACGGCATGGAGGGGATGGTCCGGCTGCTGTGGTCTGAACGGCCCAAAGTGATCCTCGGGGGCCACTTCGGCAACTTCGAATTGGCGGCCTATCTGTTCGGTGTCTTCGGGTTCCGCATCTTTTCCGTGGCCCGCGAACTCGACAATCCGCTCCTCGATCGGTTCGTCACCCGGTTCAGGGAATCGCGTGGGCAGGTGATTCTCCCCAAAAAGGGGAGCGCCCCCGACGTCGCCCTGGCGCTCGCGGAAAATGGGGCGATCGGCCTGCTGGGTGACCAGGCCGCCGGACCGAAGGGATGCTGGGTCGAGTTCTTCGGTCGGCCGGCGAGCGTCCACAAGGCGATCGGACTGTTCGCCCTCTCCGCCGAGGCGCCCGTGCTCGTCTGCTCGGCGACCAGGCGGCGGGGGTTGTTCGACTACGACCTCCGCTTGGAGGGTACGGCCGATCCCCGCAGAGCGACCGCCGAGGTGGCCGGACTGCACGCGCTGTCGCAGTGGTACACCAGCCTGCTCGAGTCGTCGATCCGGCGTGCCCCCGGGCAGTACTGGTGGGTGCACCGGCGATGGCGGGGCCAGCGTCCGCAGGCTACAGTGACAGCGTTGGAGCCGCCGGCCGCCGCCTTCCCGCGGTCGGCTGCGTGACCGCGGCTCCCTCCCCGGGACGGTCGACGGCATGGGCGACTGGATCGACATCGCAGCCTCGGGCGAATGCCCTCCCGGCACGGTGCTCGAACGGGTGGTCGACGACCGGATCGTGGCCCTGGCCAACGTGGATGGTCGGTGGCACGCGATCGATGGTCTGTGCCCCCATCAGGGCGGGCCACTCGGGCAGGGAAGTCTCTGCGGCGGCATCGTCACCTGCCCGTGGCACGGCTGGCAGTTCGACGTCGCCAGCGGGCGTCACCGGCTGTCGGCGACCGTGCGCCAGACGGTGCACGAGGTGCGCGAGGAGGAGGGGAGGGTGCTTGTGCGGCTCATGCCCCCGCATGGGGACCACGCGGCGTGATCGAGTACCGCTGCTTCCGCAACGACGATCCCCCGCGTCTGGCCGACATCTGGCGGTCGGCGGAATTGGGGCCGGCGGCGGTTCAGCCGATGACGGCCGACCTGCTCGAGGGGGCGGTGCTCGCCAAGCCCTACTTCGATCGCGAGGGGATCGTGATCGCCTTCGACGGCGAGCGGCCCGTGGGGTTCGCGCATGCGGGGTTCGGTCCGACGGCGGACGGCCGCGGTCTCGACCACAGCGTCGGGATCATCCCCGTGATCGCGGTCGTGCCTCACCGGCTCGGGCGCCGCATCGGTGACGAGCTGCTCGGCCACGGCGAGGCCTACCTGCGGCGGCATGGTGCCCGGCGGCTCCAGGGGGGCGGCAGTGGGGCGACCAGGGGCTTCTATCTCGGGCTCTACGGTGGCGCCGATCTCCCCGGGGTGCTCGATTCCAGCCCGGCCCTCGCGGCGGTGTTCACCCGCGGTGGCTACCGGGCCGCGGAGCGGATCGCCGTGGTGAGCCGCCGGTTGGCGGGATTCCGCCCGGCGGTCAGCCGCACGCAACTCGCCCTCCGGCGGTCGTCGTTGCTGCGCCCGATCGATGAGCCACCCCACCGCCACTGGTGGGAGGCCGCCACCACCACCGGGCTTCCGCTGCGCCGCTACGAACTGGTCGGCGCCGACGGGGCGGTGATGGCGACCGCCACGTTCTGGGACATGTATGGGCTGGCGGGGTGCCCGCCGGCGTCGCGCTGGGGCCTGCTCGACGTCGAGGTTCCCGAGCCGCTCCGGCGGCGCGGGCTCGGTCACCACGTGCTCGGAGAGGCGCTGTTCGATCTCGCGGAGGAGGGTGGGCAGACAGTCGAGGCCCAGGCCGGCGATGCCCACCCCGCGGCCTGCGGCCTGTTCGCCAAGCTCGGTTTCGCCCCCGTCGCCTTCGGCACGCTCTACGAGAAGTGACCTGCTGCCAGGGCGGACCGGGCTGCCGGGCCGATCAGGGGGATGCCGCGGCCGGCGCTCCGCCCGCCACGCGCTGATCGCCGGCGAGTGTTTCCAGATGGCGGCGGACGGCCGCCGCGCACACCAGCGGTGAGCCCTCGACGTGCGTCAACCGCGCCGCCAGGGGGGCCGTGGCACCGTCGCGGCGCAGGTCGGTGAGGTAGTCCTGGAGCAGCCGGCGCCGCTCGGGTGTCGAGTGGAGCATCCAGTGCACCCAGCACCAGGCCTCGGCGTAGTGGTCCTGCGACATCTCCCCCGGCGAGGTGAGTGTCTCCAGCCGGGCAAGATCGATCTGCCACGTGCCCTCGAGGAGCCTGCCGGTGAGGTGGGCGACATGCTCGCGGTGGACCCCCTGATCGCCGCGCGGCAGCTCGAAGTATTCCGCGATCCCCTCGTCGAGCCACAACGGAATCGTGGGGACGACCGCATGGACATAGCCGTGGGTGGTCTCGTGGCGGAGATCCTCGGCGATCCGGTCCTGCCACGGTGCGAACACGGAGAGCGTGGTGTCGGTCTCCACGAAGAAGGCGCGGCGGACCGGAAAGTTGGGGAACCGCCGGGCGGCGAATTCGTCGTAGCGCCGCGGCTCGCCGAACAGGTAGAGGTGCACCGGCTCGTCCGACACAGGCAGCGACAATGTCTGGCTGACGTCGGTCCGGAGCGTCTCCAGGTCGCGGATCAGGCGGTGCTGCCCGGCGAGTGGGAAGTCGGCATGGACGACCAGTTGGCCCGCGAGCACGACGTTGCGGTCGGGCAAACCGTCGCCCCCCCGCCATGCCAGTGGATCGGCGAGGCTGGCCGTCTCCAGCACCACCGCATCCCATCCCGGAGGTGTACCCAGATGGGCGCAGCCCGCGAGGAGCCCCGCCAGCAGCACAGTGGCCGCGAACCTGCCCTTGGCGATGGCCAGCGTGGTGCGCCCCAGTGGCCGTCGCGGGTGCCGCCCGCGGGGTGGCCGTGGCGGCGCCCGGTGGGCAGCATGAAGGGCTTGGGAGGGGCGGGGCATGAGCGACTGCCGCTGGAGGGCGTGGGGCCGGATGCTAGCGACCCCCTCCGCTGCCACCAAGGGCAGACACCGACGGTGGGCGAGCGCCTCCCCGCGCCATCATCCAGCCGAGCGTGCCTGCCAGGACTTCCGCGCCCACCACGCGGGGCAGGACGGCGGCAGCACCGGCCGCGAGCGTCGCCCCGACGGCGTCGCCTCGCGGAAACGACTCCATCACGAGGACATCACGTCGTCCGTCGGCGGTGAGGAGCCGGAGCCACTCCCGGCCATCGGCGCCGAGGCCGCCGGCATCCCAGACCACCGGGCCGCGGCACCCGGGCGCGGGACGCGAGAAGGACAGTGGTTGCGGTATCCATCCGGCGGCGGCGATGAGGTCGCAGAGCGGTTCACGGGCGGCGGGACCAGCCGCGACCGTGACCGGCCGCCGGGCGCCGACCGGGGTGGCGGCCACCTGGGCCAGCCACCGTTCGTCGCGGCGGCTGGTCGCGGGCAGGGCGATGCTGACCGGCCGCGGTTCCTGACACCATCCCCACATCCGCCCCGGAAGTTCCAGCCAGGGAATCTCCTCGACCCCCGGGAGGCCGTCCCCGTTGCGACGGCTTCCCTCGGCGAGGCTGGTGGTGACGGCCACCAGCGGCACCAGGGGCAGGGCGGTGGCCACGCGGTTGAGTTCGCCGATCGACCACAGCGCCGGACGATGGCAGGCGAGTACCACCAGCCACGGTCGTGTCGCCACCCGGTCGAGCGTGGCGATGCCGTCGGCCATCACCAACGGCACGAGCGTCGTCAGCCAGTCGGCCGCCAGGGTGAGCTCCGTCCCCACCACCGGTCCGATCCAGAGGACGGGGCGGGGGTCGGTGACGGGCGTCGCGGGGCGGTGGGGCATGGCGGTTCCTGGCGAATGGAAGGGGACCGCGGCCCGAGGCATCGTCGCGGAGGCTACTCCGGCGGCGAACGGCCGGGCAAGACAGGAGGGCTGCGGCGACGTCTCGTTGCCCGGCAGTCGATGCTGTGAGACGGCGCCGTGAGCCGGCATTGACCCACCACGCCGCCGCCGGACAATTTCGTCCCTCGGCGCGTCGCACGACCATGGAGGGTTGCGGCACGGCGGGCCGTCGTTGCCGGGAGTCGCCCGGCCAGCACGGGAACGTCGCTCGGGGAGGTTTGCACCGCACGGGTTCGGCTCGGATCGGGCACGTCGCCCGGCCCGGCCCCGTGGGGCGTGGTTTGCGGCATGGAGGCCGACATGGTGGGCAATCACGGATCACGTCCGCTGGGTGAATCCGCTGACCAGCCGCGGCGGCTGGTCCGACTCGGGGACGTGCTCCCCCGGTGCCGTTTCATCGGCGCCGCCGACATACCGGCGCGGGGCTGCCACGACGATGCCTGGCAGTGCGGTCCTGGCGATGTCTACGTCATGCGCACGACCGCCCTCGGCGACGGCGACGAGGGGCTGCGCGAGGCGGTGGCCCGCGGAGTCGTCGGGGTCGTGGCGGAGCGCATGGTGCCCTCCTACGGCCTTCCGGTGTGCGTCGTTCCCGATGCCGACTGGGCCATGGCCCGGCTCTGCCACGCGCTGGCCGGTGATCCGGCGGCCGGCATGGAGGTGATCGCGGTCGCCGGCACCAGCGGCAAGACGACGACGGTCTGGCTCACCGCCGCGATCCTTGCCGAGGATGGGGTGCGCGTGGGCGTGCTCTCCGATCTCGGTTGCCTCGAGCCCGACGCCCCCGGGCCCGTCCCGGCACGTCTCGCCGACCCCAACGACCTGGCTGCCTGCCTCGGCCGTCTCGAGGCTGCCGGCTGCACCCACGCCATCATCGAGGTGTCGAGCGAGATGCTCGCCCGGCACGCCCTCGCCGGAGTGGCCTGCGACACGGTCGTGGTCACGAACGTGGCGCTGGCGCACCGCCAGCGGCACGGCACCACACGCGCCTACGAGGCGATCCAGGGGCGAATCCTCGACTGCGTCGCCCCGGGAGGGATGCTGATCGCCTGCCGCGACGATGCGGGGGCCCGACGGCTCGTGGCCCGCTGGCGACGGCGGGGTGGCGTGGGGGCGGTGACGGTCGGCCTGCACGGGACGCCGCGGAACGCGCAGCTCTGGGCGACCCCGGTGGAACGCCAGCTGGCCGGTCAGACGTTCCTGTTGCAGACGGTCGATGCCGTCGTCCCCGTCTCGGTCACCACCCCCGTCCAGCCGTTCGTGCGCGATGCCCTGCTGGCCGCGGCGGTCGGCCGCCACCACGGTGTGGCGCTGGACCGGATCGTCCGTGGGCTCGAATCGGTGGGCAGCGTCGCCGGCCGTCTGGAACGGATCAACCGCGGGCAGGCGGCCCACTTCTTCATCGACCAGCCGAGCAGCGGCCATGCCCTGGCGGCGACCCTCGGCAGCCTCCGCCGGCTGACGACTGGGCGGCTGGTGGTGCTCGCCGAGGAGCAGTTCGCCCGCCCGCTCGGTGGGCGCCGGTTTGCCCGCCGGGTCGCGCGCTGGTGCGACGAAGCCTTCGTGGTGCCCGACGGCATCCTCGGGCCCCGTCCGGCCCGCAAGGCTCTCGAGGCCTACGCCCGCATCGATCGGCTCCTGGCGGGTGTCCACCGTCGGGATTGCGTGCTGGTGCTCGGCCGCGGCTTCGATCCCGGGAGGGATGATCCCGACGGCGATGATGGCGAGCGCCAGCTCGGCCTCGCAGCCCTCGTGGCCGGCTGGTTCGCGCTGGCCGCAAAGCCAGCGCCCCGACGGGCTGCCTGAACGGTCAGCGGCCGCGCGGCCCGTGGGTGGTGGCTTGCCCGTGCGCTGGCAGGGCCGTCACAATCATCCGCTGCGGCACCGACGGCGGAGTTCTGCCACGGTGGTGGTGCGGCGATCGATTGCGCGACAGGGGAACCCGATGATGGATGCCCGGGCAGCGGAACCGCGAAACCATGACGACGCCGGGTCCCGCGCCGGTTCGGCCACACCGTTCGACGACCTGGGGCTGACGGTTGGCAGTGGCGAGCCGCTCGCCGCGCACACCTGGCTGGGCGTCGGTGGGCCGGCCCGCTATTTCTGCGAGCCGGTCGACGAGGAGGCCCTGGCCAAACTGGTCCGCCGCTGCCACGAGTTGTCGGTACCGGTGCGGGTCATCGGTGGCGGTTCCAACGTGCTGGTGCCCGACGGTGGCGTCGCCGGCCTGGTCGTCAGGCTGTCCGCTCCGGCGTTTTGTCGGATCGAGGTCGATGCCGCCGGTCCCACCGGCCGGGTGGACGCGGGGGCCGGAGCCAAACTGGTGCATGTCGTCGCGGCGGCGGTCCAGGCCGGGCTGGCGGGCATCGAGACCCTGGTGGCGGTGCCGGGCACGATCGGCGGCGCCCTGCTGGGCAACGCCGGAGGCCGGGGCGGCGACATCGGTGATCGCGTCCGCCGCGTGACCGTGATGCTGCCCGACGGCACGATCGAGGACCGAACCGGATCGCGGCTCGCATTCGGGTCGCGGTGGAGCAACCTCGACGACGGCATCGTCGTGGCCTGCCGCCTGGAACTCGAGGTGGAATCGCCGCAGCAGCTCACCAAGCGGATGCAGAAGCAATGGATCGTGGAGCGGGCCGAGCAGCCTTCCGGGTCGCGCAGCGTGGCATTGATGTTCAAGGATCCGCTCGGCGCCACCGCCGAGTCGATCATCGCCCAGGCGGGGTGTCGGGGCGTGCGTGTCGGCGGGGCGACGGTCCACTCCGCCCATGCCAACTATGTCGCCGTGCAACCGGGCAGTTCCAGTAACGACGTCCGGGGGCTGATCGAAATGGTCCGCGGCCAGGTGCGCCAGCGGCTGGGAGTGGAGCTGACCCCGCAGATCGAGCCGTGGTGAGTCTCCCGCTCCGGGAGCACCCGAACCATCCTTCTTCGTCCCGAGGCCGCGGTCATGCCCCCGCCCCGTCCGCCGCTGCCCCCGGTCGCCGACCCGGAGCCCGGCTCCGCCGAGCGCACGCGGCCGTTGGCGGTGAGCGCCCTGCTGCTGGCCCTCGCCGGCGTGGTCGCCGGTGTCGTGTGGTGGTCGGTGGGGGAACGCGTGCGCTGGGCCGAGCCGGCACTGCTCCAGCCGGCGGCGATCGAGGTGCGCGGGCTCGCCCCCTGGGTGCGGGCCGACATCCGCAGCGAGGCCCTGCGGACGGCGAGCCTGGATCATGGGTTGCCGGTCGACGACCCGCGGCTGCCCACCCTGCTCGCCCGGGCCTTCGACATGCATCCCTGGGTGCGTGAGGTGGTGCGCGTCGACGTGCGTGATCCCCCCGCGGCGATCGTCGAGTTGGTCTGCCGCGAGCCGGTCGCGATGGTCCGTGTGCCGGGAGGGCTGCTGGCGGTCGATCACGAGGGGTTTTTCCTGCCCAGCGCCGACTTCACGGCGGAAAACGCGGCGCTCTACCCGCGGATCGGCGGGATCACCACCAGCCCCCAGGGACCCGAGGGATCGCGGTGGGGGGATCCGACCGTGGAGGAGGCTGCGGCGCTGGTCGCGGCCCTCGGGCCGCAGTGGCAGGATCTCGATCTGGTGGAATGCCGCCCGGCCCCCACCGCCCCACGGGGTCGCTGGGACCTGATCACCCGGGGTGGCGGTGTCATCCGCTTCGGGTCGGCCCCGGGGCATGAGCAGCCGGGGGAGCCGAACGCTGCGGCGAAGCTCGCCCGGATCAAGGCGGGGGTCGTGCCGGGCACGGAGGCGGAGCCATTCGATCTGGTGGGGGAGGTGGCCCCGCCCGCGTCCTGACTCCGTCGTCCGGGCCCGTGGAGTCCGCAGCGGTGCCGCCTTCCCAGGCAGGCTTCTCAGGCAGGGTGCCCAGCCGGTCCAGTGCCGGCTCGGTCCGCTTCGAGGACGAGCCGTCTGACCGCTTGGAACTGGGGGTGCTCGGCGCTGCGGCACCACTCGAAGAGCACCGCTTCGCTCGTCACCAGGATCGCCCCGGCCCCCTCGAGCCGCCGCAGCGCGACCTGATGGTCGAGGCTGTGCCGCGCGGCGACGGCATCGACGACGATGAAGACCACGTACCCGCGGGCAAGGAGGTCGAGCGCGGTGTGCGCGATGCAGACATGGGTTTCCAGCCCGCAGAGCACGATGCTCTCGAGAGCAGCCGTGTTTCCGGCGACCTGTTCGATCGTCGCCGCGGCGCTGAACTCCATTTTCGCGACGGCCGGCGGGAGGAGATTGGCCAGTGCAGGGGGGGTGGGGCCGAGCCCCTTGGGGTATTGCTCGGTGAGCACCATCGGGATCCCCAGCAGGGCGGCTGCCCGGGCGAGCCGCGCGGTCCGATGGACGGCGACGGTCCCGTCGGGGACGGCCGCCAGGAGACGCTCTTGGAGATCGATCACGCAGACGAGCGACGAGGACGGATCAAGACGCATGGATGGTGCACGGTTGGCTGGGCTTTGGCCGGGGACCTCCCGACGGCGGCGCCCCCTCCCGGCACGCCGGCGGTGGCCCCGGGAGTGTAGCAGCCCCCGACCGGCGCGAGCGCCGCCATTGCCACCCGAGCGGCAAATCGGCTATCAGCGTGGGGAAACGGTCCCCGCCGGGCAGGTCGTGTGGCGCAGGCATGCGGGGCAGGGAGGCAGCGATGGCCGATGGCCGGGTCGGGGTGATCACACAGCGGCTCGACGCGCAGCGACGGCTGGTGGGAGACATCGTCCGTCTCTCGCGCCGCGTGCCGACGTTTCCGGTGGATCGCGTGATGCTGCTCGGAGAGGTCGACCGCCTCCGTCGAGAGGCGGTGCCACGGATCGGCTGGACCGCGCTGCTGGTGAAGGGTTTCGCGCTCGTCGCGCGCGACCGGCCGGCTCTGCGGAGCTGGTATGTGCCGCGGCGCCTGATCAGTCCCTGGCGGGGACCACGGTGTGCGACCAGTTCCCTCAGTGTCGCCTCGATCGCCATCAGCCGGCCACGGCCGGCCGACACCCCGGCGGGGATTCGTGCGATCGACCCGGAGTCGCTGTGGTGGGCGCGGATCCGCGCTCCCGATGCGATGACGCTCCCGCTGCTCCAGGAGGAGATCACCCGCCACGCCACCGCTCCCGAAGAGGAGGTCTTCGCCCGCCAGCTGCAGGTGCGCCGGCTCCCCGGATGGCTGCGGCGGCTGGTGCTCCGCGCGAATCTCGCCTCCGCGGGGGCGAAGCGGCCGTTGCGGCTGGGGACGTTCAGCATCTCGATGCTGGCCGGCGAAGGGTGCAGCAACCGTCATCATCCCTCGTTTCTCACCACCAGCCTCACGGCATCGCCACTGGACGAGTCGGGGCGATCGGTGGTGACGCTGCTCGCCGACCACCGCATCCTCGACGGTGTGCCGGTGGCGCGGGCACTGGCAGCGCTGGAAGTCGCCCTCACCGGACCGCTGAGCGCGGAGCTGACCGCGCTGGCGGCCCCCGGCGCGCGACCATGATGCGATGCTGGGGGCTCGTCTCAGCCCTGGGGGGGCACGAGTGCCGCGAGCGCTGCGGCATGCCTCGGGCCCCCGGCGCGGATCAGGAGCCGCCGGGCCGATTCGGAAACGATGTCGATCGCGACGTCGAGTCGGTCGGCGGGCAGCGCGTGGCCGGCGCGATCGGCCCATTCCACGCACACCCAGGTGGGACCGGCGGTGAGTTCGTCCCAGCCGATTTCGGCGAGATCGCCCGGTCCGGCGAGCCGGTGGAGATCGGCGTGGACGAGGCGCCTGGCCCGGCAGCCATCCGGCAGGGGCAGCACGTGGACCAGCCCGAACGTCGGGCTGACCACGCCGTCCGGGTCGAGGCCGGCCGCCGCGGCCAGCCCCTTCACGAAGCGCGTCTTCCCCGCGCCAAGATCGCCGTGGAGCGCGATCGTGGCAGGGACCGGGAGCGCCGTCGCGAGCCGGGCGGTGAAACGGTCGAGGGCCGCTTCGCCGGGGATGTCGATGGCGGTGACGTCAGTCGGCGAAGGCATGGATGAATCCGCGCGGGGCCAGCGGGACCTCGCTGCCGTCCGCCGCCCGGGTCGAGAGCCCCTGTCCGGCCGTTACGGTGCCGATGCGGGTGAGGGCCACGGGAAATGGCCATCGTGCCGCCAGCAACTCGGCGGCGGCGGCGGATGGCAGGGTGAGGAGGAGTTCGAAATCCTCGCCGTCGGCCAGGGCATGGTCGAGGGCACCCAGACCGTCGGCAAGCGAGAGCCGCGCGGCATCGGGGTGGATCGGCACGGCGGCGAGGTCGAGCAGCGCCCCCGTGCCGCTGGCCTTCATCATCCGCGCCAGATCGAGCGACAGCCCGTCGCTGACGTCGATGGCGGCGTGCACCGGATACCGTGCGGCGATCCAGGCGGCTTCCCGGCAGCGCGGCTGGACGTCGAGGTGACGGCCGAGGATGCTGCCGCCGAATCGACCGGTGGCGATGATCGCATCACCGGGGCGGGCCCCGTCGCGGCGCCAACAGTGGCCGGGCTCGACGCTGCCGAGCACGGTCACGCTCACGACAAGGGCCCCATCCCAGGCATTCGTGTCGCCACCCGCGATCGCCACGTCGAACGTCGCCGCCAGCGCGGCGACCCCGGCAGCGATGTCGCGTGCCAGTGCCCCGCCGCCGACCCGCGGCAGGCAGACCGCCACGACCGCCGCCTCGGGGCGGGCTCCCATCGCCGCCAGATCGCTGAGCCCGACGGCGAGCCCCTTGTGGCCGATCTGCCGGGGATGGCACTCAGGGCCGAGGCGGAAGTCGACCCCCTCGGAGAGCATGTCGACGCTGACGACGGTGCGCCTGCCGGCCGGAGGGCGGAGCACCGCCGCGTCGTCCCCCGGCCCGACTTCGAGCCGCGGGTCGTTGGGCAGGCGCGGGAGCAGCCAGTCGAGGAAGTCCTGCTCCACGGTCCTCCGGCCTCCTCCCGTCAGCGGCCGCCGCGGGCCGGCCGATTCTAACAGGCCGGGGCCACGGGCCGGCCCCCGACGCCGGGACCGAGACCATCCGTGGGGCACCGTGCGGCCGACGGAGTTGCGGTCGATCCGCGCCGGTGAGCACGCCGTCGCCGAGCCGGTGAGGGGCGGCTCTCGGCCCGCCGCGCCCGGATGCTGCGGTGATCCACCATCAGCGGAGGATGGTGTCGCTGGTGAGATGGCCGAAGAGCGTCTCCCGGCCCCGCAGTACGTAGAACTTCAATTGCCCGAGATTGTCTTCGCGGGACTTCTCCAGCACGTACATCACGTTGTCGACCGTGATCGTCTCCCAGACATGCAGGCCGACGAGGATGTCGCCGACGCGGATCCCCTGGTCCGCGGCCGGGCCACCGTCGCGGACGTCCGTGACGAGGAGTCCACCGCGGTAGCGGGATTGCAGTTTCTGCACCCGGCCGGCCGGCTGGGTTTCGACCTTGAGCCCCAACTCGTGCCAGCAGCGGTCTTCCTTGGAGAGCATCCGGGCCTTGGCGGCCGCCAGCAGCAGGTCGATCCGCACCTCGCCGCCCGGCCGCCCGACCGTCAGCGGCACGCTCTCGCCCGGCCGCCGGCCGAGCATGGCCCGTTCGACGTCGAGGGGTGAGGCCACCGGCTGGTCACCGATCTGCTTGATCACGTCGCCGGCGAGCAGGCCGGAATTGGCGGCGGGGCTCTCCGGAGGCACGAGCTCCACCAACACCCCATCGGTTCCGCCCCGGGTGACGATGCCGTGCCAGGTCCGTTCCAGGCGCTCGCTGGAGAGGAGCTCGGTGATCACGACGAGCGCCCGGTCGATCGGGATCGCGAACCCGATCCCCTGGGCGCCGGCCCGCACCGCCACGTTGATGCCGATCATCTGCCCGTCGATGGTGAGCAGGGGGCCGCCCGAGTTGCCGGGGGTGATGCTGGCGTCGGTCTGGATCAGGTCGTCGTAGCGCTGGGTCCGATTGACCTCCACGCTGCGGTGGAGGGCCGAGATGATCCCTCGCGTGACGGTGTGCTCGTAGCCATAGGCGTTGCCCAGAGCGAGCACCGTCTCCCCGATCATCAGGTCGGCCGAGGTTCCCATGGGGATCACCGGCAGCGGGGTGTCGGCGGGGATCTTGATGACGGCGAGGTCGGTCCGCGGGTCGTGCGACACGAGCGTCGCGGTGGTGGTGCGGCCCGAGGCGAGCGTGACCTCGATCCGGCGCACCCCCTCGACCACGTGGTAGTTCGTGGCAATGTAGCCGCGGGCGTCGATGATCACGCCGGTGCCCATGCCGTTGACGCGGCGCAGCTCCGTGGCCGACTCGTCGTCGCCGCCCGAGACCAGTTTTTGGCCGTGGATGTTGACGACCGAGTCGCGGGTCGACTCGATCGCCCGGACGATCGCCGTGCGGCGGGTCTCGGTCGCCTGGGACGTGACGCCCGTGGACAGCCCGAGTGCCGCCACGACCGAGAAGACGACCCAGACTCGCTGCATGACGCGCCCACTCCCCGACCGATCTGCACGGGCAGAATGTCGTCGTTGCCGCCTTGCCGAAGCGATGCGGCCGACATCAGGGTTGATCGGTTGCCCAGGGTTCTCGATTTTCCCTGGATCCCGCCAGGCCGCACACCTTCCCCAGTTGCCGGACGGCCGGAATCCCCGGGCGCATCCCACCCCTGCGGTCGGCGGCTCAAGCCCCGGGGAGATCGCCGGGGCCGGAGTCGTCGCCACGGCGGGGCGCGCCGCCGATCAGCAGGGGCAGGATCTGGAGCCCGAGGAACGCGCAGAGGATCACGAGGAGCACCATCGGCCAGGCGCCGGCGACCCGGGCCACCAGTTCCCAGCCGTTTTCCCGGGCGATCCCGCCGATCAATGCCCCGAGGAGGACGACCAGCAGGCCGACCAGCACGAGACCGCATCCCACGGAGGCCATCGTGCCCTTGAAGGTCCCGACGTCGGTGAACTCCTCCTGGTGGAGGTCGATGCCGCGTCCGCGGGCGAGGCTGCGTGGCACCGTCTCTGCCAGCTCGATGGCGCGCGCCGCGTCGTCCCAGGTGGCCGGCGGAATCGCCCTGGGTGCCTTGGGGGGGCTGGGGTGGGCTGCCGGCTGGGCGATGATCCGCTCCAGTTCGGCGAGCATGGCTGCCGGTCGGTCGAGCGGTTGCTGGGTGGGGGTGGTTCCCTGTTCGCGCCGGCAGTTCACGCGCTGGCCGTCGGGAATCTCGAGGGCCACGTCGCCGCGGCTGCCGAGGAGGCGGACGCGCAGTCCTGGGGGGCTCCCGCGCCCGGCCTGCCACCGCACCGGCAGGCTGGTGGGGCCCGACAACCCGATGGCCAGGCTGCCCCAGAGCGCGTCTTCCGGCCCGGGACCGCCGCCGCCCCCGCCGAGGGTCGAGAGCCGTCCGGGGCTGCCGACGATCGCCCGGATCAGATCGGCATCGCGGGCGAACGCCCGGAGGACGGCATCGCGGCCCCGATCGGCGAGTTGCCGTTCGAAGAGGAGGGTTTCCGGCACGCCGATCGTCCCGGCCCCGGCGAGCGCCGATTCGAGGGTGGCCCTCAGTTGCTCGACGAACGGATGGAGACGTTCGGGCAGGAAGGGGACGAGCCGGGAACCGGTGTCCTGGCGGATCATCTCCAACTCGTAGGCCCACACCATCGACAGGTCGAGCGGATGGGAGAGGACGAGCGTCCGTCCCGCCTGCACCAGGGCACGCACGGCATCGGCCCGGCCGGGATGCCAGCCGTCGGCCCCCACCAGGACGGCCGCGGAGGACTCGGCGTCGAGGAGGGTCTCCCAGGCGGCGGGCATGGCTCCCGGGAGTGCCTCCAGCACCGCCGGATCGACGTCGCAGACCGGTCCGAGCGTGTGCCCGCTGCCGCGGGCCGCGTCGAGCAGCCAGCCGATCGAGTCGTCGTATCCGAGCAGGCCTACACGCATCGTTGCAATTGTTTCCGGGAGCGGGGAAAGTGGCCAGTGGTGAGCGGGACGACAAGGGGACGACGACGGAAGTGGGGTTCCATGCGGGCGGACGTGATTGCCATCGGCGACGAGTTGACCACGGGCCAGCGGCTCGACACCAACAGCCAATGGATTTCCCGGGAATTGGGGGTGCTGGGGATCGCGGTCGGCTGTCATGTGACGGTGCCGGACGACTTGGATGACGGCATCCGCGCCGTGGGCGCCGCGGCGGACCGGGCCGACCTGCTCGTGATCACCGGAGGCCTGGGGCCGACCGCCGACGACCTGACGAGGGACGTGCTCGCCGCGGTGGCGGGCACGCCGCTCGAGGAGCGCGCCGACGCGCTGGCCACGGTCGAGTCGCGGTTCGCCCGGCGCGGCGTGGTGATGCCCGAGACGAACCGGCGCCAGGCGCTCTTCCCGCGCGGCAGCCGCATGATCCCCAATCCGGAGGGCACGGCCCCGGGGCTGGATGTCGACCTGCCGACGGCGGGGCGTGTCTGCCGGGCCTTTGCCCTGCCGGGGGTGCCGGCGGAGATGCGGCTGATGTGGCGGGAGAGCGTGGTGCCCGCGCTCCTCGCCGCCACCGGAGGCAGCGGCACGATGGTCTTCCGCCGGATCAAGTGCTTCGGGCTCGGCGAGAGTGCCATCGAGGCCCGCCTGCCCGACCTTGTGCGGCGCGGCCGCGACCCGCTGGTGGGGATCACCGCCCACGAGGCGACCATCACGCTGCGGATCGCCGCCCGCGGCACCGACGAGGCCGCCTGCCGCGCCCGCATCGCGCCGACCGAGGACGTGATCCGTGACTGCCTCGGCAGCCTCGTCTTCGGCGTCGAGGACGACGAGATCGAGGACGCGGCGCTGGCGGTGGTGGCGGAGCGCGGCGGGAGTCTCGCCACGGTCGAGTGGGGCACCTGCGGGATGGTCGCGGCCTTGGCCAGCGCCGCGGCCCGGCGGCGGGGCGACGGTGTCTACCACGGCGGCACCGTCGAGGCTCCCGGTCGCGGTCCTGGCGGGTTGGAGGAGTTGGTCACCCGCGTGGAGGAATGCCGGAGGCAGCGGGGAGCGACCCATGCCTTGGGAGTGGGGCCGGTCCACGCGGCACTGGCCGACGGCGCGCTTGTCGACATCGTGCTCACCGGCGCGGGGTCGCCCGTCCATCAGCGCCACCGGCTCGGTGGGGATGCCACGATCCGGCTCCCACGCGCCGCCCGTTTCGCCTTCGACCTCGTTCGGACGACGGTCGCGGTGGCGGGGGACCGGGGCGATTCCACCCGCTCGGCAGCGGAGCCCCGGCGATGAGCGACAGGTCATCCGGACGGACCGATCTGGCGGCGCTGCGCACCCCCTTGCTGGTATTGTCCTTCGTGACGCTGCTGACGCTCCTCGCCTGGCCGTCGTTCGTCGGCCGGATCCAGTATGCGAAGACGCGCGAGGAATTGGCCGCGATCCGTGATGCCGCCGCCGGTGCCGAGTTGGCCCCTGTCGGCAAGTTGTTCACCTCGCTGGCCCGGCTCGTCGGCCCGGCCGTGGTCAACGTGACCAGCACCCGGCCGGTCCTCCTCGCCGCCGACGAGGTCGGCGCGCTGTGGGGGCCGCGGTCGCGTCTGGCGGCGGAGGAGTCGTCGGGCTCCGGCGTGATCGTCGAGCCGGACGGGGTGATCGTCACCAATTACCACGTCGTCGCCCAGGCGCGCTCGATCGACGTCCGCCTCGCCGATGGGCGGAGTTTCGACGCCGAACTGGTCGGTGCCGACCCCGCGACCGACCTGGCCGTGCTGCGCATCGATGCCACGGACCTCCCCACCGCCGCCTGGGGCGACAGCGACCGACTCGAGGTGGGGGAGATGGTGTGGGCGATCGGCAATCCATTCGGCCTCGACCGCACGCTGACCTACGGGATCATCAGCGCCACCGGCCGCCGCGGCGTGCTCGACGATCCACTGCAGGAGTTCCTCCAGACGGATGCCGCCGTCAACCGCGGCAGTTCCGGTGGCCCGCTGGTGAACGTCCACGCGGAGATCGTCGGCATCAACACCGCGATCGTCGGCGCCGACTTCCAGGGGATCGCCTTCGCCATTCCCGCCAACACGGCCCGGGAAGTCTGCCGGGCGATCGTCGAGCGCGGCCCGGTGGAGCGCGGATTCCTCGGGGTGCAGGTCGATGACCCGCCGGAGGAGATGGCCTCCGGGGCGCTCGTGATGCAGGTCGATGACCGGTCTCCGGCTGCCCAGGCGGGGATAGAGCGCGGCGACGTCGTGATCCGTTTCGACGGCAAGCCGGTGGCCGATCAACGGGCGCTGTTCTTCCTCGCGGCCCGCGCGCCGATCGGCACGGAGGTTCCGGTGGACGTGCTGCGCGATGGTGAAACGCTCCGGCTGCGCGTGCGGATCGGCCGCCGTCCTGCCGAGACACCCCGGTGATCCCCCGCGCTCACGCCGGGGGAAGCCCCGCGTCGGGGTCCGCCGTCGACGTATGGCCGGTGTCCCCCGCGCTCACGCCGGGGGAAGCCCCGCGTCGGGGTCCGCCGCCGACGTATGGCCAGTGTCCCCCGCCGCCGACGGCGGATCGTCGAGGAACTTGGTGAAGTTGAACTCGTCGTCGGCCGGCTTGGTGGAAGCCGACCCACCGCCGCCGGCGAGTTTCCCGACCCGTGGCCGCTCGATGCTCTGACCGGGGGGGCGGGCCCGCAGCGCCGCCGCGACGCCATCGAGCCACTCCCCGGCGGGGAACGAATACGGGCGGAACTTCTCCAGCGTGCCGGTTTCTTCGTGGATGAACAGCGCGCGCTGCGGACCGAGCTTGCTCGCCAGCGGGCTGTCGACGAGTTGGCTCGAGTCGGAGGCGCTCATCTGGAAGAGGACGCGGAGTTCGAACTCCTTGAGGGCACCGCGCTCGAACGTCCGCATCAGATTGGTGAGCGAGTCGCACCACACGAGCGTGTGGATGCCGACGGTCGGGCCGTCCTTGAGCACGGTGTTGAAGTTCTGCGCCGGTCCCGACTTCTGGTCGCCGCCGAACGAGAAGCCGAAGTCACCGTCGCTTTTGCGCAGCTCGCGGAACCGGGCCAGGTCGCGGACAATCACGAAGATCGCCTCGCCGTCGAGCACCTGCTCGTCGAGTCGGCGCTTGACCTCGGCCGCGAGGCCAGCGAAGGCATCGGTGACTCCGAGGAGCGACACGCTCTCCACGTCGTGGGGGAGCGACGTGGCGAGCTGGCGGAGCAGCAGGTCGGGCTTCTCCTCGGCGACGGCCGGCTCGAAGAGGACGAACCGGGCAGGGCGCTCGAGACGGCCCCCGGGGAACGGATCGTGTGCGGCCGCGAGCCCCACCAGTGCCATGCCGAGGAGGCTCACCGCGAGATCCTCGCGCTGGCCGACGACCAGCAGGTTGGCGCCACCCTGGCGGCGGAGGATCGCGGCGGTCGGATCCTTGATCGCGATCGCGTCGCCGAGCCAGGCGACGGGGGCGACCGGCTCGCGCCCGCCGACGGTGCCCTTGGCGAGCAGCTCGGCCAACTGTCCGTTGCCGGCAGGATCGGCCGCCTGATTGCCGTCGAAGACGATCCGCGGGAGCGGCGCGACGTCGGACCGCCGGTCGGCGAGTTGCCGCAGCGCCGAGAGGTACCATTCTCGTCGGTCGTCGCCGAGCCACACGACCTGGAAGGGGTTGTTCCCGGCGAGCATGCCGTTGGCATCGTTGTAGATCGCCTCGCCGGGCCGGGTGAGCAGCCGGGCGGCGGAGTTGTCCTCCGAGAGGATCAGGCTGCTGTCGGCCTCGTTGCATTGCAGCGCGATGCGCACCGCCATCTGCCCCATCGTCGCGCGCGGCAGGCTGTACGACCCGCCGAGCGTCTGCGACCCGAGGAGCACGTGCATGCCGAAGGCACGGCCCTGACGGACGAGGCGGTCGAGGATCAACGAGGCATCCTGGGCGAGCTTGTCGTCCTCGATGAACAGCTCCTGGAACTCGTCGATGATCAGCAGCACGCGCGGCATCGGGTCGGGGTTGCCGGTGGCGCGGAAGCCGGCGAGATCCTGCACGGCAAGGTCGCGGAACAGGTCACCGCGTCGCTTCAGCTCCCGGTCGAGCTGCTCCAGCACCGAGAGCCCGAACTCGCGTTCGCTCTCGATGGCGATGACGCGCGCGTGGGGCAGCCGGTAGTGGTCGTAGATCTTGAACTCGACCCCCTTCTTGAAGTCGATGAGATAGAACTGGACCTCGTTGGGGCTGTAGGTGAGCGCGAGGTTCGTGATCAGCGCGTGCATCATCGTCGACTTGCCGGAGCCCGTCTTGCCGGCGATGAGCACGTGCTGGCTGGTGCCCTTGCCGAGCCGCATGTGCTGCATCTTCTTGGCACCGGCTGGGCCGAGCGGGACGTCGATCTCGCGCGCCGTGCTCCCGCTCCACCAGGTGTTCTCCGGCGGCGCGACCCGGTCGAAGGGCACCTCGACGCGCTTGGCGGCCTTGGCCGCCCGGCCGATCCGCTGCACGATCTCGGTGAACACGTCGTCAGGCGGGGCCGTCTCCACGGTGAGCGGCCATTTCGAGAACTCGGGGTCGTGCCAGGTGAAGGTGCCGTCCTTGAGCTGGAGGACGGTGGCGTGCGAGTCGATGTCGGAGAGGGAGAAGCCCGCCGGCAGGGGCAGCTTGGTGTCGACCGAAACGACGAGGGCCACGCCGCAGCGATGGCCGCTGGAGGCGATGCTCGCCAGACGCCTGGCGCTCGTCTCGGTGAAGTTCGCCGGGAAATTGGCGACGACGACGAAGCGGTAGGGCTCCGGCACCTCGGCTTCGGCGTTGTAGTGGGCGATCGACTCGTATTCGTTGCGCAGGTATTTCTGGATCACCAGCTCCATGTGCTCGGTGATGTCGGCCAGGCGCTGTTCGATGAGCGCCGGCTCGGTCCAGATCCGGCTGGTGACGAGCAGCTCGTCGTGATCGGCGAGGTGCATGAACCCGGCGAAATGCTTGCCCAACCCGAGGGGATCGATGATCGTGAACCGGGTCTGGCCGGCCGGCACTCCGGCGGCGATCCGCAGCGTGAGCGCCTGGAGGAAGGCTCCGGCAGCCTCGCGCTGGTCGGCCGTGGTCTTGACCACCAGCGATGATCCGTCGGGGAAGGGCACGAGGGCCGGCTGCGTCCAGGCGACCGGGCCGAAGGCGTTGAGCTCGGGGCGGCTGGAAACCCCCCCGGGCACCTTCTCGAGCGACACACCCAGTTCTCCGAAGCGGAGCCCCACGGGGGACCGCTGCGGCAGGGTCGCTGAGCCGTCGGCAAGCGCGCCCCATTCGGGGAACGCGGCGGCATCGATCTCCGTGGCGGCGTTGACGACCGCGTCGGCGTCGGTGCGGGCCTGGCGCCAGGCGGAGGTCATCGCGGCCGTCCGCTCCGCCAGCCTCCGGTCCGCGGCGGCGAGGCGGTCGTCGCGGGCCTGTTCCCGCTCGTTGACGTCGCGCACCAGATCGGCCCCGAGGGCGGCGATCCGGGCGGGGTAGCGGGCATCGGCCTCCTCGCGGGCGGTCGTCGCCTTGCTGCGGATCGACGTCGTGGCCTGCGCGACTTTATCGGTGATTTCGGCGAGTTGGGCATCGCGCTTGGCGGTGAGGTCGGCGATCCCCTTCTTCGCCCGGGCCTCGAGGTCGGCGAGGTGCTTGCGGGTGCCCGACTCGAGGGCCCGCGCCTGCTCCTCGCGGCGCACCGGCAACCATTCGGTGGCGGCGGCGAGCAGGCGCCGGCCGCGGACCACGTCGCGCTCCACGGAAGTCCAGACGTCGGCGGCCTGGCGGGCGGCTTCCTTCTTCAAGCCGCCGAAGATCGTCTTCGACGCCGCCATCCCCAGCAATTCCTTCGTGCGGGCGATGACGCCGGCATGGAGGGCTTCGATCTCGGCGAGGACGCCGTCCCGCTCGGGGAGCGGCCGGTCGTCGGTCGCCGCGTGGTCTGTTTTCACCCCGCAGCCGGCGAGAAACTCCTTCCCCTTCGCGAGCGCCTCCTCGAACTGGCTGGCGACCCTCTTCAGATCGGCCTCCGTCTTCGCGAACAGTTTCTGGGGGTCGTTGCGCTTCTCCTTGAAGACCTCCTTGATCGAGGCCTGTTCGAACTCGTGATCCTCCTTGATCTTGGTCGTCTGTTCCTGCCAGGCGCGCTGGAGGGAGGCGACCTTATGACTCCGCTGCTCCTCGATCTTCTTCAACTCGGCCTCTGCCTGCGCGGTGAGGCGCGCGGTGAGATCGGCGTATTCCTTTTTGGTGGCGGCGATCTCGCGGTGGTGCTTTTCGGTGGTGGCCGCGGTCGCCCGGGTGGCCTCGTCACGTGCGGCCGCGGTCTCCTGGTCGTGCTCGTTGACGATCTCGTGCTCGAGCTTGACGCGGGAGGCGGCCGCCTGCCGCAACCCGAGGATCGCCATGCGCAGCCGCCCCTGGTCGTAGGCCGATGCGGCCGGCCCTCCGTCGGCCGCAGGTGACGGGGAGGGAGCGTGAGACTGCGCGCCCGGTGTCTCGAGGGTCCCTGCACCACCCGCGGAATCGGTCGTCATGCTCGTTGGTCCCCCCGGTCCCACCCGTCACCCGTCACGGAGCGCACACCGCGGCGTCCGTCCGGCACCGCCACCCGGTCCCGCCGGAGGAGGAGTCAGCCGCCGCCCTCGTCGGCCACGTCACGCGCGGCCCGGGCGAGCACCTCGGCGAGCCGGCCGATCGCCTCGAGGGTTTCCTTGATGTCGGGCCGCAACGGCTCGATGTGCTCTTTGTGGAACGCCTTGCTGGTGGCGTCGTTCCACGTGTCCTTCGCCGAATCCCACTTGATCTCCAGCTGCTTGAGCGCGAGCGACATCTTCGAGGCCCCGCTGGAGAGATCGATGTGCTTCATGGCGTGGGAGGATCCTCCGAGGCAGGGGCGGAGGCGGGTGACACGACCGCCATGGATTCCCCACCGGCCGGGGCCGCTGCCGGATCGTCGACCTGGCGGGTGACCGGGCCGGCGCCACCGCTTCCGCCGGCAGCCGCCCCGGTCCGCGGGCCGGAGACGTCGCGGTAGGCGTCGAGCGCCTTGAGCATCCGCTCGAGCGCGGCCAGCGCCCGCGGGCACTTGACATCGACCACCTCGCGGAAGTGCACCAGCTTCACGCACGTCTCGCGGAACTGCTGCTGCACCATCGGCGTCCAGCGCCGGACCGCCTCCGCCTTCTGCTCCGCGAGGGCGAGCCGCGCTCGGGCCTTTTCCAGCTTTTTCTTCTCCTCCACGCACGAGGGTTGACCATCGCCCACCTTCTTGAAGGTCCGGCAATGCTCCAGGTCCTTGATCGCCTGGTTGACCATGTCGCCCGCGCGGCGGACCTCCGCCTTCCAGTGGGCGGCGCGGTCCATGGTGATGTAGTCGACCGCGCGCCGTCCCTCGAGCTCGACCTCCGCGATCGCCTGCCCGGTCTCGTGCGCGAACGAGGCCACCGCCGACTTCACGAAGGCGAGGGTGTCGATCGATTTGACGTCGGCCTGTCCGGACATGGGCTGGGCCTCAGCGCTGCTGCTGGTATTCCTCCACCCGTTCCGCCTTGCGGATCAGGTAGGGCACGTATTCCCCGGTGCTCTCCACGAACCGGCCGAAGGTGGCGAGTTGCTGCTCGAACTCCTCGGCGAACTTCTGGTGCTCCTGATCGCGCCAGGTGGCGCCAAGTGCCGAAAGCTGTCGCTGCACCGCCTGCATCTGCGTCATCACCTCGCCGCTGAAGTGCCGCAGGCGGGCGGCGAACCGCCGCAGTTCCTGTGGATCGACGATTGCCTGTCCCATGGTCGTGTCCTCCCGCAGTGCGCGGCGTGACGGGTCCCCATCCGTAGCTTACCGGGTCGGGCCCCGGAAGGGCAGGCGGCGGAGCGGCGGTGCGGCGGCAGGGGATGGGAAGTCCGCGCCGCCACGCCTACACTCCGGGGCCGGACGCACCCCGCTCCCGGAATCCCGCCCCGAGGAGACCGCCTGCCGTGTCCCATCCCCCGCACCGTCAGCCGGGCGACGACACCGTGTCGATGGAACCATCGACCGGGTGGCACGTCAGCCATTTGTTCTACGCCTTCGACCGCAGCCGGCTTGCCGCGCTGTCGCCGCGGCAACTCGCCGAGGGAATGGCCGCCTTCGAAGCCGCACTCGATCCGGCCGCCGTCGGCGGACCGCGGCGTCTGCAGACCTGGATCGTGCCGGGGCACAAGGCGGACTTCGGCGTCATGGCGATGGACCCCTCCCCCCTGGTGGTCGAAGCGGTGCACCAGCGGCTGCTCGCGGGACCACTGGGAGCGGCGCTCGTCCCGACCTGGTCGTTCATCGGGCTCACGGAGGTGAGCGAGTATGTGCCCACGGTGGCCCAGTACGGGCAGCGGCTGATCGATGAGGGGGAGGTGGCCGACAGCCCGAGCTACAAGGCGAAGGTGGCGGGTTACGCCGCCCGTGAAGACGCGATGCGGCGGGCACGGATCGAGCCCGACTTCCCTCCCTGGCCCAACGCCTGCTTCTACCCGATGAACAAGAAGCGCGAGGTGGCGGAGAACTGGTTCCTGCTGCCGTTCCCCGAGCGGAGCCGCCTGATGGCCGAGCACGGACGCACCGGGATGACCTTCGGTGGCCGGGTGACGCAGTTGATCACCGTGAGCGTCGGTCTCGACGACTGGGAGTGGGGGGTCACGCTCTGGGCGCGGCGCCCTGACTTCCTCAAGGAGATCGTCTACACGATGCGGTTCGACGAGGCGAGCGCCCGCTACGCCGAGTTCGGCCCGTTTTACACCGGGTATGTCGCCACTCCGGCCGCGATCCTCGCCCACTGTTCAATCCGGCCGGCGACTTTGGCCACAAACAGCGGGGGTGAGTAGGGCAGCGCCGTTTGCTGATCAGTCGTCAGCGCTGGGCCGCGGGGCGGGCCGCCGTGAGGACGATGTCGACGGGGGTGCCCACCGGCGGCACCCTGCCGGGAAACGCCTCGAACAGGAGCGCCTCGTTGGATTGCGAACTCTCGATCGGGAGATCGAGGGTGGCGGTGGGGAAATTCGAGACGCAGATGAAGTCGCCGGCGTCGGCCTGGTAGTGCTCGACGCCGTCGGGGTCTTTCCACAGGCTGCTCCCGGCGAACACCCACTCGGTGTCGAGTTCCCTGCCGGTGCGGGCATTGCGCACCCAGGTGCGGGCGTCGGCCTCGTGCACGGTGCCGGCGTCGTCCTTCCACCGCAGCGTGAGACGGACCGCCGGGCCGCTCGCGGCGGCATAGACCGGGTCGAATGACACCGGCTTGCCCGGCTCGAGTCCGATCGCGAGCAGCGCGGCGTGCACCAACCGGGCCGACGCTTTCACGGCGATCACCGATTCGTGCTCCTTGGTGAGCTGCGGGCAGGCGAAAAACTCGATCGGGCCCCGGTCGAGTGCCACCGCCCCACCGACGACGACTTTCTTACGCCCCAAATCGACCCATACCTCTTCGGCTGGCGCGAGCCGGCGCAGCTCCGGATGGCGGTCGGCCGGCGGGGTGACGGTTGCTGCGGGAGGATCGGCGGCGCGTGACCGACCGCCTTCAGGAATGGGGAGGATCGACGTCGCCAGGACCAGGCCGGCGAGCAGCGCGGCCCCGCCACCGACGCGCGATCGACCAGGGTGATGTGGGGCGGTCGCCCGGGGCCAGCGCGACCGGGAGCCGCGCTCGGCAGCCGCCCGCCGGGGCTGACCGGCGGATTCGGGCGCCATCGATGAGGAAGGATTGTTCATGGCTGTGGTGTTCCCCCGTGGCTGATGGCCGGCGACCGCGATACGATACCGCACCACGCGGCAGCCGCGCCGGGATCGGCCCTCCGTTCGCCGGGGCGACCGCCCCACAGGGAACCCACGGGCAATCGGCTGCCCGGGGCGACGAGTGCCGTCCCAAGCACGTATCAGAGCACGGGTACACCTCGAGGCACGGGCACCAGGCCATGGCCAGTCGCAACGGCAGTTCCGGCAGACTCTCCCCCCCGGCCCGCAACGGCAGGCACGCTGACGCGGCGCCTGACCGCCCGCCGGCCGTCGGTGCCCCTCCCGCGGATGGCATCACGCCGTCTGCCGGTGACGGTCCGCGGGGCGGGGGCCGTCGCGTGTCCGGCGCGGTTGCTGCACGGAGCATCGCGATGCTCGCGGAGCGGCTGCCCGCCGGCGACGACCGCCGGCGACTGCGGCGCCTGGCCGTGGGTGTCGATGGGGGCGGGCGGCGCGGCCGCGATCTGGCCTGGCTCACGACCGTCGTCGGGGATGGCCTCGACGTGGCCGGCGCCATGCCGCCGGGTAGCCCGCGGTGGATCACCAGCGAGGCCCTCGCCTGGGCCGTGGCCCGGGTCGTGACCGTGGGGGCGGGGTCGCGCCCGCCAGGTGGGGATCGCAGCGCCGGCGCCACGCCCCTGGTCGAGCGCCTGATCGGCGTCATCACCCCCGCAGCGGAGGCGGCTGCCAGTGGGGACGCCTCCGCGATCTCCTGTCTGCTCGTCGCCGCCGCGTTGCTCCCGGGCAACGACCGCTGCCGGCGTTTCGAGGCGCAGGCCCGGGAGGCCCTCGAGGCCGACATCGATCGGCTCGCGACCGCCGACGGCGCGATTGGTCCCGTGGGCGCCGACTCCGCGGCGCGCGTGGCAGGGGTTGCCCGGTGGGCGGCTGTGCTCGACGCCGTCGTCGCTGCAGGGGGGGATCCGCCGTGGAGCGGGCGAAGCCGGGCGCGCTTCCGGGCGGCCGGCGAGACCGCGCTCATGCTGCTCGGGCCCGGAGGGGAGTGGCCCGGCGCCGACAGGCGGGCGATCGGGGCCCTGCTCGCGGCGATCGAACGGGATGGAGGCCGCAGGGCGCGCGACACCGCCCGGCAGATGCGGCGGGGACCGGGCGACGACGCGCGGCTGCTGCGCCGGGAGCGGGGCCTTGCGGAGGGCTGCCAGGCGGTGATCCGCTCCGGATGGGACGCCGCCGACGTGCGCGTGTTCATCGATTGGCGCGCGGCGTCCCCCTGGTTGGAGGTCGCGGTCGGGCGGCGCTGCCTGGTGGGCGGTCCCTGGTCGGTTCAGGCGACGGTCGGCGGTGTGCCCCTCGCCACCGACGGCCCGTGGCGGATGTCGAGCTGCGAGCCATGTCGGCACGGCACGTTTCTCGAGGTGGTGCAGCCACTGGTCGGTGGCGGCGAGATCCAACGGCAGATCGTGGTCATGGCGGCCGACCGGGTGGTGCTCCTGGCCGATGCCTTGATCCTGCCGGCGGCTGCGGGCGTTCTGGCGTACGAGGGGCATCTGTCGCTACCCGACGGGGTGACGGTCACCGCCCCCGCGGAGACCAGGGAGCGCCTTCTCGGCGACGGGCGGCCGCGCTGTGCCGTCCTGCCGCTGGCGCTCGGCGAATGGACCGCGGCGGGGGGGCCGGGGAGCTTCACCGCTGCGGCAGGCGCCACGGGTGGCGGACTGCACTTGCGGCAGGTGGGGGCCGGACAGCGGATCTACGCGCCGCTGTGGATCGACTGCGATCCACGGCGGAGCCGCGGGCCGCTCACCTGGCGGCAACTCACGGTCGCCGACACCCGGCGCATCCTCGACCGCCATGAGGCGGCCGGATTCCGCGTGCAGGCGGGGCTCGACCAGTGGCTCGTCTACCGGGCCCTCGACGAGCCGCGGAACCGGACGTTGCTCGGGTGCAATGTGGCGTGCGAGTTCGTCCTCGGACGGATCAAGCCGCGCGGCCGGGTGGGCCGATCGATCGAGATCGAGTGACCGCCGCCGCGGTGACGGGTGAGCCGATGAAACGGGTCTGCGACAACCTTGCCCGGGTGCGCGAGCGGATCGAGGCCGCGTGCCGCGCCGCGGGGAGAACGGTCGCCTCCGTGGGTCTGGTGGGTGTCACCAAATCGGTCTCTCCCGCATTGGCCCGGGCGCTCCTGGATGCCGGGTGCGGCGATCTGGCGGAGAGCCGACCGCAGGCCCTGTGGTCCAAGCAGGAAGCACTCGCCGACCGCGGTGATGTTCGTTGGCATCTCATCGGCCACCTGCAGCGCAACAAGGTGCGGCGCACGCTGCCACTGTGCCATCTGGTCCACTCGCTCGACAGCCAGCGGCTCCTCGCCGCGCTCGCCGCGGAGGCGCACGGCCTCGGGCTCACCACCGACGTGCTCATTGAGGTCAACCTCACCGGCGCGGCGGCCCGGACCGGCATCGCCCCCGGGGCGGTGCGGCCCCTCCTCGATGCCTGGCCCGACGCCGGGGTGCGGCTCCGCGGGCTGATGGGGATGGCAGCGGCCCCGGAAGCTGGGGCGACGGCCGATGCGGCACGGCGCCAATTCGCGGCCCTCCGCGCGCTCCGCGACCGACTCCGAGAGGAGCGGCCCGATCTCGGGCTCGACGAACTGTCGATGGGGATGAGCGACGATTTCGAGGACGCGATCCTCGAGGGGGCGACGCTCGTGCGGATCGGGTCGGCGCTTTGGGAAGGGGTGACGGCGGCGGACGAGCCTGGGCCCCCCGGGTTCGATCATGACGGGGCGGCCCCTCCCTGACAGGGCGGACCTCGGTGGTGGCGACTACTCGTCGGCGAAGCGGACGCCGAGGATCTCGAACCGCATCATGCCCGCCGGCACCTGGATATCGACCTTCTCCCCGACCTTGCGGCCGAGGAGCCCCTGGGCGAGCGGACTGGCGACGTTGATCTTGCCGGCGTCGTAATCCTCCTCGCCCGCACCGACGAGGACGAACTCCTCCTCGTCGCCGAACTTCAGGTCCTTGACCGTGACGGTGGCGCCGAACACCACCTCGTTCGTGGCCTCCTTGGGCCGCTCCACGATCACGGCACGGGCGAGTTTGTCGCGGAGGAGATTGATCTTCGCCTGGAGCATCCCCTGGCTTTCGCGCGCCCCGTGGTACTCGGCGTTTTCGCTCAGATCCCCCTCGCTCCGGGCGGCAGCCACGCGGGCGGTGAGCTTGGGCATCTCCACCGTGTCGAGGTGATCGACTTCGGCCTTCAGTTTCTCGTAGCCGGTGCGGGTCATGGGGATGAGGTCAGACATCGGCGGCATTCCGGTGAAACGGGAAGAAAACGCTCCGCGGGATTTCCGCGTGAGGACGGAGAGGGGGCCAACGCCCCTATTTCGCCAGATAGAGCAGGCGTCCGCAACTGCGGCAGGCAACCACACGTCCCATCGACAGTTCCGCGACCATGTTGCCGGTGATCTGCTGGGAACAGCCACCGCAGCTCTGGCCGTCGACGACTGCCATCCCGTCGGCCCCCTTGCTCTTGACCACACGGCGGTAGACGTCGCGGGAATCCTCGGGAAGCTCGTGTTCGGCCGCCTCGAGATCGCGGTTGACCCGCTCCACTTCGCTTGTGAGGGCGGCCGTTTTTGCATCGACATCCGCCTTCGCGTCGGCGAGGCCCCGCCTGGCCGTGGTCAATTCGGCATCGGCGGCCGGCACCTGGCCACGTGTCGCATCGACCCTTTCGAGGGCCTCGAGGATTTCGTCCTCGAGGACCTTGGTCGCCATCCGGTCGGCGGCGATCTGGTCGCGCAGGGTTTGGTATTCGCGATTCGTCTTGCAGGCGTTGAGCTTGGCCTCGAGATCGATGATCTTCGCCTCGGCCGACTTGAGCTGGAGTTGCTTCTGGTCGGCGGCGATCTTCGCCCGGCGGACCTCGTCGTTGACGGCCGCGAGCCGGGCCTCGGCCGCCTCCACGAGCTTGGTGCGCGCCGCCACCCGCCTCGGTCCGGCCTCGAGCTGGTCACGGAGATCGGTCAACTGCCGTTGCATGCGGTGCAACGTGCGGATCGCGTCGGCGGTGACTGCCAGTGCCATGGGTGGAATGTCGTGACAGGGGCGTGAGACACGCCATCGATCCTACCAGACCGGCGGCTGCCACGCACACGCACCGGCCGCCGGCCGCGGGGCATCCCGCGACCGGCAGCCGGTGGATGATCGCCTGCCACGCAGCGGCCGCGGCGGGTGGGTCCGGCCGCGCCGAGCGGACGCCCGGAGCGGCGTCAGTGGCTCGGACCGGTGAGGAAGCTCTCGAGCTGACGCGACCGCACCGGGTGCTGCAGCTTCTTCACCGCCTTGGCTTCGATCTGCCGGACCCGCTCACGGGTGACGCGGAAGATCCGCCCGACCTCCTCGAGGGTGTAGGTGTAGCCGTCCGTCAGGCCGTAGCGGAGGCGGATGATCTCCCGCTCCCGGTAGGTGAGGGTCTTGAGCAGCGACTCGATGCGATCCTTGAGCAGTCCGCACGTGGCCGCCTGGGACGGGCTCTGGACCCCGGCATCCTCGACGAATTCGCTGAAGCTCGCGTCTTCGCTCTCGCCCACCGGCCGATCGAGGCTCATCGGCTGCCGGCCCATGTCGAGAACCCGACGGGCCTCGTCGAGCGGGATACCCGTCGCCATGGCCATCTCCTCCGCCGTCGGCTCGCGGCCCAACTCGTGGAGCAGTTTCTTGCCGGCCGTGCGGAGCTTGGAGAGCACGTCGATCATGTGCACCGGGATGCGGATCGTG
>SXWA01000059.1 GCA_005791575.1 Planctomycetaceae bacterium | reverse complement strand
CTTGCCGATCTGGGCGATGCCGAACGGCACGCGCACCCGCGACGTGTCGACGACGTTCTTGAAGTTGACGAAGATCCCCTGGGCCGTCTCCGGGCGGAGGAAGGCGCGGTCGTCGTCGTCGCCGGCCAGCGCGCCGATCCGGGTCTCGAACATGAGATTGAACTCGCGCGGCGCCGTGAGCGTGCCCGGCGCGCCGGCATCGGGGCCGAGGGCCTCCGCGAGCGCCGCCGTTCCGGCCTTCACCGCCTCGGCGAGCGGCTCGAGCCCGCCGGACCACTCGATCTCGGCGATCTTGTTGGCCCGGACACCGAAGAACTTCTGTGCCCGCGTCACGGTGTGGGGCAGCGCCTCGTCGCCCGATTGGTCGGTGACGACGAACACCTTCTTGCCCCGGTGCCCGGCCCAACGGCCGTGGAGGTGGTCGAAGCGGTAGCGGCGTTTCGATTCCCGGCAGTCGATCATCCAGTCGTGGAACAGGTCGAAGTGGCCGGAGCACTTCCAGACCTGCGGGTGCATGATGATCGTGCAGTCGAGGCCCGCCATCTCGTATTCGGAAGGGGCACCGGCCAGGGTGGCCAGTTCGTCGTGGCCCGCGACCATGTCGTGCCACCAGGCCTCCTTGAGATTCCGCTTCAGTGCCACCCCCAGCGGGCCGTAGTCCCAGAAGCCGTTGAGGCCGCCGTAGATTTCGCTCGACTGGAAGATGAAGCCGCGGCGTTTCGCCAGCGACACGATCCTGTCCATCCGCGACTGGTCGTTCGGACCGCTCGGCTTGGTCTGCTCAGGCATGGTGGACCGGGTGTCCTGGGAAAGGGGGCAGAGGCGGCAGGCCGCCAGAAGGGCCGAGTGTAGTGGTCCCCGGCGCCGACGGTCCACCGCGGTTGCACGCGGGATCGGCGCTCCCGCAGGCTCTGGCAGCCGCCACGGCGGTGGTCATGGCGGGGCGGCGACCAGCCGACCCGACTCGAGCACCGGCACGACTGCCAGGGTGTCGATCCGCGCGGCAATGGAGAGGTCGCGGTCCATACCGAGGGCGAGCAGGTTGCGGCCACCGGCCGCTTGGCGGAAGGCGGCGACAAGGCGGTCCTCTGCCCCCCCGGCCGACACCACCCGCCGAAACGCATCCCGGGCGGCGACCGCCGGCGGATCGAGCCGGTCATCGGGACCGTCCGGCGCCGCGGCGTCGAGGATCGCACCGGCGCCGAGCAGGTCCTCCTCGCTGACGGCGCCATCGGTGCCGGCGCAGACCAGGTGCACGGCGTGGATGCCCCGTTCGATCGCCTGCCGTCGCACGAACCGCGCCACCGCCGTGCGGTTGACCAGCGCCCCGACGACCACGCCGGCGGCGGCCGCGCACGCCGCCAGCGCGGCCGTGCCGTTGGTGGTGGTGACGACGATCGCGCGCCCGGCGACACGGGCGGCGGTGTAGTCGAGCGGCGAATTGCCCAGGTCGAACCCCGCCGGCGGCAAACCACCGCGCTCGCCGCCGAGGAGCGTGCCCGGTGGCGAGCGATCACGTGCCGCTCGGGCTCCGTCGGTGGTGGGGGTGGGAATCACCGCCACCGCCCCTGCAGCCAGGGCGGTGGCGATCGTCGTGCTCGCCCGGAGGACGTCGATCACGACGGCGATCCCTCCCGCGACCGACCCCTGCGGCATACCATGCACGAGAGCATGGCAGTGCCATGAAATCATCGACATGCCAAACGGCCCCCGGGGGTTGGACGTGAAGACCGCCACGATACGCCCGCCCGAACCGTCGGGCCACCCTGAGGGCCGCACCACGGTCGACAAGAGCGGCGGTCGCGTGCGCGGCATGTTCGCCGAGATCGCGCCCCGGTACGACCTGGTGAACCGGATCCTCTCCGGCGGCATCGACGTCCGCTGGCGGAACGTGACCGTGCGGCGGGCTCCGCCGCCACCCCCGGGTGGGGCGATCCTCGACGTCTGCACCGGGACCGGTGATCTGGCCCTCGCCTACTCCGCGGCGGCCGGGCCGGGAGTGCGGGTCGTGGCCAGCGACTTCTGCAGGCCGATGCTCGACCGTGGTGAGGAGAAGGCCGAGCGGGTGGGCCGGTCGATCGAATGGGTCGAGGCCGACGCGATGGCGCTCCCCTTCCCGACCGCTGCCTTCGAGCTGGTGACTGTCGCCTTCGGGTTGCGGAACATCGCCGACACCTCCGTCGGGCTCGCGGAGATGGCCCGCGTCTGCAAACCGGGCGGCACGCTCGCGATCCTCGAGTTCTCCCTGCCCCGCAATCCCGTCATCCGCCACGGGTATCTCTGGTACTTCCGTCATCTCCTGCCGGCGATCGGCAACGCCGTGGCGCGCAACCGCTCCGGTGCCTACACCTATCTCAATCGCAGCGTCGAGGAGTTCCCCTCGGGGGAGAACCTCGCCGCCATCGTCCGTGCCGCGGGATTCGACCGGGTCGAGCAGGTGCCGCTCACGTTCGGAATCGCGACGCTCACGGTTGCGACGCGGGCCGGTGGAAAGGTGGCCTGATCGTGGGCCCAGCCGACCTGCCGATCGTCGTGGCGATCACCGGGGCATCGGGTGCGCCGTACGGCGTGCGTCTCGTCGAGGTGCTCCTCGCCGCCGGGTGCGACATCCATCTCACGGTCAGCCCCTCCGGGCAGGCGGTGTTCGCGGAGGAGATCGGCCGCCGGCTCGACCTCGACCGCTTCGACCCCGCCGTGCTGCTCGGCCGGATGCCACCGACCGACGGGACCTGGACCTACCACCACTACAAGGACTTGATGGCGCCGATCGCCAGCGGCAGCTTCCTCACCCGGTCGATGGTCATCTGCCCGTGCAGCGGCAGCACGCTGGCCGCCATCGCCCACTCGATGGGGGAGAACCTCATCCACCGCGCCGCCGAGGTGCACCTCAAGGAGCGGCGCCGGCTGGTCGTCGTGCCGCGGGAGACGCCGCTGTCGCTGCCGCAACTGAAGAACATGCAGGCGATCCACGAGGCCGGGGCGGTCGTGCTGCCCGCGGCTCCCGGCTTCTACCACGGCGCGACGACGGTCGCCGACCTGGTCGATTTCGTGGTGGCGCGGATCTGCGACCAACTCGGCGTCCGTCACGCACTCATGCGCCGCTGGGGGGAGACGACGTGATGGCCAGTGGCACCGGGCCCGCGACGATCGCCGAGGGACATCGCCCGACGAAACTGCGCACCTATTTGGAGCTCGTCCGGTTCAGCCACACGATCTTCGCCCTGCCGTTCGCCGTGATGGCCGCCCTCGTCGCCGCCCGCCGCGGCATCGGGAGCGATCCGGGTGGCGCGGCAGGGGGCTGGATCCTGCCCGCCCTCGGCATCCTCCTTTGCATGGTCACGGCGCGGACGGCGGCGATGGCCTTCAACCGGCTCGTCGATCGCACGATCGACGCGGCCAACCCCCGGACCGCCTCCCGCCACCTGCCGCGGGGCGACGTGGGGGTCGGCGAGGTGCTCGGTCTCGTGGCGGTCAGTGCCGCGGCGTTCATCGCCTCCACCCTTTTCTTTCTCCCCAATTGGCTGCCGCTGGTGCTCTCGGCTCCGGTGCTCGCCTGGCTCCTCGGCTACAGCTACGCCAAACGGTTCACGATGCTCGCCCATGTGTGGCTCGGGGCCGCCCTCGGCCTCGCACCGGTCGCCGCGTGGATCGCCCTCCGTGGGCAGATTCTGCTCGACACGCCGTCCGACATCCTCCCGGCCGCCATTCTGGGCCTCGCCGTGACCGTCTGGGTGGCGGGATTCGACATCATCTACGCCTGCCAGGATGCCGGTTTCGATGCGACCCATGGTCTGCAGAGCATTCCCGCCCGGATGGGTGTGCCCCGGGCACTGGCGGTGTCGAAGGGGCTCCATGCGCTCGCGCTCGTTTTGCTGGCGCTCCTACCCCGCTTCGTGCCCGAACTCGGGGCGCTCTACTGGATCGCGCTGCTGGCGATCGGAGGGCTCCTGGTGTGGGAGCACGCGCTCGTCCGCCCCGACGATCTTTCCCGGGTCAACCAGGCGTTTTTCACCGCCAACGCCGTGATTGGCGTGGTGCTGCTGGTGGCGATCGCCGCCGACCTGGCCTGGTAGCCGACAATTCCGCAGGGGGGGATGACGGCCTTGGAACGCCGGCAAAACCCCGGGAAAACCCCGCGGCTCCGCGATCGCTGTTGCGGAAAACCGATGGCTGCGGTTTGTCTGGAGCAGTCGTCGCATCCACCCGGCCACCGCCTGAGAGCTCACCGATGATCCGTGCCGCCCTCCCGTCGCTCGATCGGATCCGTGAAAAGGTCGAGGCCGGGGAGCGGCTCGATGCCGCCGAGAGCGAGTTCCTCTGGCACGACTCGGTCGACCTCCACGAACTGGGGGAACTGGCCAACATCGTGCGTGAGCGCAAGAACGGCAATCTCGGCTTCTACAACATCAACACCCATCTCAACCCGACCAACGTCTGCGTCTACCGCTGCATCTTCTGCGCCTTCCGGGCCGACCTCCGTGAGTCGCGCGGCTACGCGATGGGCGACGACCAGATCCTCGCGCGGGGCCGCGAGGCGGTCGACTCCGGCAGCACCGAGATGCACATCGTCGGCGGGCTGCACCACCAGAAGGATTACGACTGGTATCTGGGCATCATCCGCCTCCTCCACGACCACTACCCCACTCTCCACCTCAAGGCCTGGACGCCGGTCGAGATCAACTGGTTCTGCCACCTCACCAAGCGGTCGGTGCGCGACATCCTCTGCGAGTTGAAGGACGCGGGCCTCGGCAGCCTCCCCGGCGGTGGTGCCGAAATCTTCCATCCCGAGGTGCGTGACAAGATCTGCGAACACAAGGCCGACACCCAGGAGTGGTTCACGATCCACCGCACGGCCCACGAACTTGGGCTGCGCAGCAACGCCACGATGCTCTACGGTCACATCGAGAATGCCTTCCACCGCACCGATCATCTGCTGCGGCTCCGGCAACTCCAGGACGAGACCGGCGGCTTCCAGACTTTCATTCCCCTCGCCTTCCATCCGGCCAACACCCGGCTTTCGCACCTTCCCAAGCCGACCGCCGCCTTCAGCCTGCGGACGATGGCGGTGGCGCGGTTGGTGCTCGACAACTTCGATCACATCAAAGCCTATTGGATCATGCTCGGGATCGGCACGGCCCAGGCGGCGCTGGCGTATGGCGCTGACGATCTTGACGGCACGGTGCGGCACGAGTTGATCTACCACGACGCCGGCGCGACGACACCGGAGATCCTCTCGGTGGAGGAGATCCAGCGGCTCATCCGTGAGGCCGGCCGCGAGCCGGTGGAGCGCGACACGCTCTACCACCGTGTCGAACGCGACGGCGTGCGATGGCGGGCGGTGCCGGCACCCGCCGGGTGAGTTCCGGCCCCCGTGCGGGATTCAGCCGACCCGTCCGAGCCCGAGGGTCGCCCCCCACCGCGCTTCGATCAGTTCCCGGATCCGTGCCAGCGACGGATCGGCGAGGAGCGGATCACGCTCGAAGAGTTCGCGGGCGTCGCCCCGTGCCTCCGCCACCAGGGCGGTGTCGCGGAGCAGGTCGGCGAGAAACAGCGGCGGAGCCCCGCTCTGCCGCGTGCCGACGAGGTCGCCGGTGCCGCGGAGAAGCAGATCCTGCTCGGCGAGCTGGAAGCCGTCGGTGCTGGCGACGAAGGCCGCGATCCGTGGATGCGGCGTGGCGGCGTCGGCCACCAGTGCCCCGCAGATCCCCTGCACCGCGCCACGGGCGACACGGCCGCGGAGTTGATGGAGCTGGGCGAGGCCGAAGCTCTCGGCGTCGAGGATCGTCATCAGGGTCGCCCGGGGCACGTCGATCCCCACTTCGATGAGGCTCGTCGCCACGAGCACGTCGATGTCGCCGGCCCGGAACCGCTCCATCACCTCCTCGCGTTCGGCCGTCTTGAGGCGGCCGTGCACGAGGCCGAGCCGGAAGGCCTCGAGCGGACCGTTGGCCAGCTGCTCGAACGCCCCCGCGACGCTCGCCAGTCCGCGCGCCGATTCGTCCACCGCCGGGACCACCACGTAGCCCTGGCGCCCGTCGCGGAGCTTGCGCGCGAAGAACTCCCACCAGTCGTCGGTCTGGCCCGGTTCCACCCGGTAGGTGGCCACCGGCTGCCGGCCGGGCGGGGTCTCGTCGAGCACCGACACGTCGAGGTCGCCGTAGACCGCGTGGGCGATCGTCCGCGGGATCGGCGTGGCGGTCATGACGAGCGTGTGGGGATCGCCGTCCCCCTGCTGGAGGACTGCGCGTTGGAGCACGCCGAAGCGGTGCTGCTCGTCGATGACCACGAGGCCCGGCCGCGCGAACCGGACACCCGTGGCGAGGAGCGCCTGCGTGCCGACGACCAGAGGCGCGGTGCCGGCGGCGATCCGCGCCGCTGCGGCCTTCCGCTCGCGGGCCGGCTGCCCCCCGACGAGCAGGCAGACGTCGACACCGCTCCCGGCCAGTAGCCTTCCCAGCGTGGCGGCGTGTTGACGAGCCAGCAGCTCGGTGGGGGCCATGAGCACCGCCTGGTAGCGCTGCGCGGGCTCCGCGCCCGGCACGCGCGTGGCCACGGTGGCGAGCATCGCGTAGACCGCCAAGGCGGTCTTGCCGCTCCCCACGTCCCCCTGGAGGAGCCGGTTCATCGGCTCACCGCGCCCCATGTCGGCGACGATCTCCGCCGCCACACGCCGCTGACCTGCGGTCAACTCGAAGGGAAAGCGCCCCCGGATGCGGTGGTCGAGCCGGGCATCGACCGTGATCACCGGGGCCGACCGCCGCGCCTGCTGCCTCCCGCGGTGGATCCGCAGCGCGAGCTGGAGCATGAACAATTCCTGGTAGACGAACCGGCGCCGCGCGGCATCGAGCCGGGCACGGTCACCGGGGAGATGGATCTCGCGCAGGGCCGCCGCGATCGGCAGGAGCCCCTTGGCGGCGAGCATCTCCGGCGGAAAGGCCTCGATCGCGGCGACGGCGCCGTGCTCGACCGCCGCCTGCACCGCCGCACGCACGTGGGGCTGCTGCACCCCTTCGGTCAACGGGTAGATCGGCAGCCAGTCGGAGGCGTGGTCGGCCTCGCCCGTCGCCAGCCAGCGGACCTCGGGGTGGGCGAACTCCCAGCCGCCGGCGCTGCGCCGCGGCGGGCCCGCGATCACGACACGCATGCCGACGGCGAACCGCTTGGCGAGGAACGGCATGTTGAACCAGGCGGCGCGCACGCTCCCGTCGCGGCAGGCGAGCCGGATCGTGAGCAGCGGGCGGCCCGCGGCCGTCGTCCGGGTGCGCACGTCGGCGACGTCACCGGCCACCGACGCATGCTCCCCTTCGACGAGGTCGGCCACCGCGTGGGCCCCGGAGAAGTCGCGGTAGTCGCGGGGGAAATGCATCAGGGCATCGGCGATCGTCACCAGCCCGAGCCGCTCGAGGCGGCGGGCCCGTGCCGTGCCCACGCCGGGCAGCCGTTCCAGGGGGGTGCCCAGGCCGCGGTCGGCAACGCTCCCCGCGGTTGAACCGGACTGCTCGCCCGTGCCCGCGGGCGACCCCTCACTGGTCGGTGCCATCGGGGCATTGTAGCCCGCCGGCTCAGCGGCGCCGGGGCAGCAGCGGTTGGTAGGCGGCCACCGCCATCGCGTCGCAGCGCTCGTTCTCGGGGTGCCCCGCGTGCCCGGCCACGTGGGTGAAGACCACCTCGTGGAGGCTGGCGAGCCTGTCGAGATCGCGCCACAGGTCCTCGTTCTTGATCGGCACGAGCTTCCCCTTCTCGCGCCGCTGCCAGCCCTGGCCCTTCCAGCGCGGCAGCCATTCCGACAGTCCCGTGCCGACATACACGCTGTCGGTGACCAGCTCCACGCGTGTCGGCCGCTTGAGCTGCGCGAGCCCCTGCACGGCGGCCGTCAGCTCCATGCGGTTGTTGGTGGTCAGCGGCTCACTCCCGGAGGCCGACGACTCCCGGCCGCTGGCGGGGTGGCGGAGGATGTAGGCCCAGCCCCCCGGGCCCGGGTTGCCGCTGCAGGCGCCGTCGGTGAACAGCACCACCTCGGCGGCCTCGCCGTGTGGGGGGCCGTCGTTCGTGCCCCGATCCTTCGCCATGCCACCTCCCTGGATGTGCGTCCGTGTCGTTGCGGCGGTCAGGCCACCACCTGCTCCGCGAGCGTGGCCGGCGCCCGATCGTCGGGGATGCCGACCGGCAGGCGGACGGTGAACCGGCTGCCGCGGCCCAGTTGGCTCTCCACCGCCACGTCGCCGCCGAGCAGCCGGCACAGTTCGCGCACGATCGACAGGCCGAGCCCGGTGCCAGAGTACTCGCGCGTCATCGCGTCGTCGCCCCGGCGCGGCAGCCCCCCCTGGCGGAACTTCTCGAAGATCGTCTGCTGCTCCTCCGCCGCGATCCCGACGCCGGTATCGATGACATCGAGCACCAGTTCACCGCTGCCGGCGGTGGCGGTGGGGAGGAGCCGGGCACGGACATCCACCCGGCCCCCCCCGGGGGTGAACTTGACGGCGTTGCAGAGGAGGTTGGCGAGGATCTGCTGCACCTTCGCCTGGTCCTGCACGACCGCCTCGAGGCCGGGGCCCACGTCATGGGCGAGGTCGATGTCCTTCTTCTCGGCGAGCGGCCGGGCCATGTCGCACTGCGCCGACACCACCGCCTCGACGTCGAAGGGCACCGCCCGGACCTCCATCTTCCCCGCCTCGATCTTTGCCAGGTCGAGGATGTCGTTGATCATTTCGAGGAGCATGCGCCCGGAGCTGCGGATGTTCTGTACGTAGCGCTGCTGCTTGTCGTCGAGCGACTGGATCGACCCGAGCACGTCGGAGAAGCCGATGATGCTGTTGAGCGGGGT
>SXWA01000058.1 GCA_005791575.1 Planctomycetaceae bacterium | reverse complement strand
GAGCGGGGGCTGGCCCTGCTCGCGCAGCCGCGCGGCGGCCTCCTCGGCCCGCGGCAACGCGTCTGGCCCGCCGAACACCGCCAGCAGCTCGTCGCCCCCCAGGCGGGCCGTCAGCAGGGCCGACGGCGCCGCCACGCGCACCCGGTCGGCCGCCCGGCGGAGAACCTCGTCACCGGCGCGGAAGCCGGCGCACGCGTTGACCTGCTTGAGCCCGAGCACGTCGCAGATCCCCACGGCGGTGCCCGCCGGAAGGGCGGTCGCCAGCAGTGCTTCGAGTCGGCCCCGAGGGGCCAGGCCGGTCACATGATCCATGACCGGCGCCGGGGAGGGGTCGACGGCCATCGGCAGCCGGGCCCGGGCGGGCGCGGGAAATGAGGCTGAATCCGGAAGGAGAGGGAAATGGAGACGAAGGGGATCGAACCCTCAACCCCCGCCTTGCAAAGGCGGTGCTCTCCCAATTGAGCTACGTCCCCGAGAGCGTGGATCCCGGACCGATCGGCCACCAGCCTCCGGGCGGCCTCAGCGACGACAAAACGGGTGAGAGGCGGCGGCCGGCCGGAATGCGCGCGCCAAGATTCGAACTTGGGACCTCCACCTTATCAGGGTGGCGCTCTAACCAACTGAGCTACGCGCGCAGCACCCGCGACGAGGCCTGGGCCCAATCGCGCGGAACCGGAAGTGTAGGGTGCCCGGCGATGATTTCAAAGGGCCCGGCAGGGGCGCCCAGCCTCTTCCGCGGCTGAAAATGGGGGTGGCGCAGCCGGCTGTTCCCGCTAGGTTTCCCCCTTCGCGAGACCCTGACCGCAGCGGAGCCAACCATGCCTGACCGCACCCCCCCTGCCCTCACCCGGCCGCATCATTCGGCCTTGACCACCCACACTCCGACCGGCCCCCTGCCGGGCGGCACGGCGGTTCGGTCTGCCGTGATCCGGCCGCGGTCGTGCCGGACGGGACTCGCCTGCCCCGGTGAGATGGTGGCGGCGCTGACTGTGGCCCTGCTGTTGTCCGGCGGCGGCGGATTTGCCGTCGCTGCGGGACCGACTGTCGAGTACGCCCTCGGGCTGGCGCCGGTTCAGTCCGGGATCGACTACGACCGGCCGGCTGCCGATGCCGCGGCCAACGCCACCATCAAGATGGAGGTTCAGGGGGGGCTCAACGCCTGGGTGGTTCGGGGGCCCGGCGGCGAGGTGCTGCGCGCCTTCGCCGACACCAACAGCGACCGCGTCGTCGACCGCTGGAGTTATTTCAAGGACGGTGTCGAGGTCTACCGCGACATCGACACCGACTTCGACAGCAAGCCCGACCAGTGCCGGTGGCTGAATGGCGGCGGCAGCCGTTGGGGGGTCGATGCCGACGGCAACGGCCGGCTCGACTCCTGGAAGATCCTCTCGGCCGAGGAGGCCACTGCGGAGATCGTCGCCGCGATCCGCGATCGCGACGCCGCCGCCTTCGCCCGGCTGCTCCCCTCGAAGGCCGACCTCGAGGCTGCCGGATTCGCCGAGCCGCTCCTCTCCGGCCTCTCCGGGCGCGCGGCTGCGGCCGACAAGGCGTTTCGCAGCCTGGTGGCCGGCAAGCCGGCGCTCGCCCCCGAGGCCCGGTGGAACAACATGCTCGCCGCGCAGCCGGGGGTCCTGCCGGCCGGGGCCGATGGTGTGACGAAAGACGTGCAGGCCTACGACAACGTCGTCGCCCTGGTGGAAGCCGCCGGCGAGGGGCGTGGCGGGCAGGTGTACGTCGGCTCGCTCGTCCGCTTTGGCAATGTCTGGCGGCCGATCGATGCTCCCCAGCTCCCCGGTGCCGACGGGGAGATCGCCGAGCCGTCGGGCTTCTTCACGCCGCGTGTCGGTGCTGACGTGGCCGATGGTGGCATGCCCCCGGAGGACGAGCGGATCAAGCCGCTGCTGACGAAACTCCGCGACGTCGAGGGGCGCCTCGCGGCGGCGTCCCCGGCCGATCGTTCTGCACTCGCCGCCGAGCAGGTCAAGCTGCTCGAGACGATCGTCGCCGAGGCCGATCCGGCGCAGCGCGGGTTCTGGACACGGCAGATGGTTGAGACGGTCGCCGCCTCCGTCCAGGACGGCAGCCTTCCCGACGGCATCGCGCTGCTCGAGCAGATCCAGGGGCGGCTCCGTGACGATCCCGCGCTGTCGGCGTTTCTCGCTTTCCGCCTCGCCTCCTCCCGCTATGCCGCGGCCGTGCAGCAGCCCGGGGCCGACGTCACCAAGATCCAGGCGGCGTGGCTCGAGGAGTTGGCCGCGTTCGTCGAGCAGCACCCCGATGCCCCCGACGCCGCCGAGGCGCTCCTCCAACTCGGGATTGCCGACGAGTTCGAGGGGCGTGAGAAGGAGGCGCTCGGGCGCTACGCCGCCATCGTCGATCGCTTTCCAGATGCCCCCGCCGCCCGCAAGGCCCGCGGGGCCGCCCGGCGCCTCGAGAGCGTGGGGAAGGCATTGTCGCTGTCGGGGACGGCGATCGATGGCCGTGCCGTCTCGCTCAAGGAGATGCGCGGTGCACCCGTGCTCGTCCACTACTGGGCCACGTGGTGCGAGCCCTGCAAGGTTGACATCGCCCAGATCCGGGAGTTGTACGCCAAGTACGGCCCGAAGCGGTTCGGCGTGGTGGGGATCTGCCTCGACACCGACAAGCAGCAGCTCGCCCGCTATCTCGCCGCCAAGCCGATTCCCTGGCCCCAGCTCCACGAGGCCGGCGGGCTCGATGGGCCCCTCGCCCAGGAGCTCGGCGTGCTCACCTTGCCGACGATGCTCCTTCTCGATGCCGACGGGAAGGTGGTGGATCGCAACCTCGTGATCACCGACCTGGAGAAGAAGCTCGACGAGATGATGGGGGGCAAGTGATGACCCCCACCCTGCCGACTGTCGCGCTCATCGCCTTCGTCGGCGGCTCGTTCGTCTGCGGCCTCACGACGGTGCATGTCGTCGGGTTGGTGGCGGCGGCCATGGCGCGGTTGGCAGAGGGCACCCGGTACGAGCGCTGGTGCCAGGCCGCCTGCCTGGTGGCGCTCGGGGCGGTGGGGGCGGTGTGCGGCCTGACGCTCGAGGTCGGCCCCGGCGTGGCGGCGGCGAGTGCCGTGACGCTGATGGTGATGACGATGATCGCGATCATCGACGTGCCGCGCCCGGAGCGCTGATCCCGGGGGCGAAGGCCGCTCACCTTGCCCAGGTTGCCATCTGGCTCGCCCCGGTTGCCGTCCGGCTGGCTGCGTGACGGCCCGGTGCCTTCGGGAGGATCGGAAAAATCCTCGCCTTCGGCATGAACGGCTGCCGATGACTTCCCCGGCGTAGGGCGCTTGCCGTTCCGGCGGGGTGGCTCCGTGGCACCCCCGGAGCCGCCGATCGCCGCCGATCCAAGGAGTCATCCATGTCCATTTCGCGGTTCACGTTCCTACTCGCGGTCCTGGCGGCCGGCACGCTGTCAGCCGCCCGTGGAGCGGACGACCTGGCGACCAGCGTCGCCAGTCGGCTCCGCGATTCCGCGGCGATCGAAGGCAATCGGGTCACGGTCCGCGCCAAGTCGGGCACGGTCTGGCTCGAGGGTCAGGTCGGCGACCGGAGCCAGATTGACGCCGCAATCGCCACCGCGGAATCGGTGGAGGGTGTCGAGCGGGTGGTGAACCGGCTGTCTCTCGCCGAGGGATCCTCGCGGGGGATCATCAATGGCCTCACCGTGCCGGGCTCGGTCCGGGCGATGATGGGCAGCCCCAAGGCGGCCGAGACGAAGGCCAAGGAGCCGGCCCGGCTGGAGTCCGCCGAGACCGAGAAGGTGACCCCCTCGAACCCCGCGGCCACCGCCAGCGTCGAGACGGCTGCACCCCAGACCGCCGAGCCGGCCACGCGGCCCTCGCGAATGGTGCAGCTCGCCCAAGCGATCGGCCTGCCAACGATCACGATCCAGTCCCCTGCTCCGCCCCGTCAGGGACAGGTGCGGACCGGGGCCCCGCAGGCAACCGCGACCCGCGGCCGACAGGATGTCGCCATGCGGGGCTCGATGGTCCGCCGTCAGGGCATCGGTGGCTACGACGCGCCGTTCGACGGCGGGATGGTCGGCGAGGGGATGGCGCAGGGCGGCCCCGGGATGATTCCCGGCGTGGCCGACGGCCAGGTGGTGCCCGGCTCGATCCGGTATTCGGAGGGTGGTCAGGGCGTTCCTCCGGGCGTCGGCCCGGGAAGCTACGGTCCGATGGCGGGTGGCCCGGGCGGTGGCCTCGGTGCCCCGATGCCGATGGGCGGGGCCGGTGTGGGTATGCCGCCGGTGCCGATGCGGGGCAACGGTCCGAACATGCCCAACTACGCCTGGCCGAGCTACGCCTCCTACCCCAACTACGCGGGCCTGCAGTATCCGACCCAGTATTCGCCGACCGCCTGGCCGTACATCGGCCCCTTCTATCCCTACCCGCAGGTGCCGCTCGGCTGGCGGCGGGTGTCGCTGGAATGGGATGACGGCTGGTGGTTCCTCGACTTCGACGACCGGCACATCCACAGCCACCACCGCTGAACCGGTCTCCTGACACACGCTGCCGACAGCCGCAGCCATCATGCGAAGGCCCGCCTCTCCGCTCCCGCGGGGAGGTGGGCCGCTCGCGTTTTTTCCCTCTACAGGCGTCGCGGGCCCCCCTGACAGCCCGTGGCCAAAGTCCATCCTGGGCCTTTGGCCACTCGAAAACCTACGGTTTTCACGGGAGTTGCGCTCCCGGCACCTCATCCATGAGGTGCAGCAGGCTGTTTGTCCACAGCCTGCTGACCGCGCCCCCGGGTCCCGCCTGAACGGCGCCACCGGCACCGTCATCGGAACCGCTGCCGGTTGCCCGGACGGAAAAATCCGCAAGTCCGGAGTCATCGGGGCCGATACATCTTCTGCACGCGGTCTATCCGCCCCGAGGAGTCTCCACGATGGCCCGTCCCCGTCTCGCCCTGCTGGTGGCCCTGGTGTCGCTGACCACGCTCACGCAGAGCGGGTGTTTCTGGCTCACCGCCCAGGGGCCGAACATCGGGCCGCTCGCCTTCCCGATCCCGGTGCCGGTCTACCTGCAGAAGCAGAAGGAAGACCAGTTCTGGAACTACGAGCGCTATGAACGGGTGCCGGTGCTCGGCCCGCTGGTCGCCGGCGGCCCCTGCGAGGCCCTCGACGAGCCGAGCGACGACGAGGTGATGCGGGCCCTGGAGAAGGCCCGTCCGGTCCAGGGCAACTGGCCCTTCCTCTACGAGATCCAGCGGAATCACGTCCGGATCTCGAAGTGCAAGATCTCCGACTACGTCGATCCGCCGCGCCACCTGCCGTTGGTCGGTCCGACGCAGCTCCACCATGCCCACTACAAGTGCACGGTCTACTTCCAGGAGGTCCGCCGGATCGGCTGGCCGGTGCCCCACACCCTCGTCGACGAGGACTGCCAGGAAGTGCTCTACATCGACCACGACCACATGCACATGGTGGGCGACGTCGACACCGGCTGCGACGCCAACTTCTGATCGTGCCGCACGATTCATGCCGCATGGTCCTGCCGCACCTGCGGGGGCGGTCGGTGGGATGCCCGCCGACCGTCCCCCCGGCGTTTGATCTGGGTCCGATTCCCGTCTCCCGGGCATGGGCAGGCTCCGATCGCTTTCCCCTCCTCCCGGGCCTGGGTAGACTTCACACAGGTCGAGAAGTCGCCCCGGCCCGTCAGTTCCGCCCCGCGCGGGATGGCGCGCGGGTGGCAGTGAAAGGAGCGGTGGCACGATGTTCGGTCTAGGCCCGGTCGAATTGGTCGTCGTGGGATTGGTGATCCTCGTGCTGTTCGGCTCCCGGCTGCCGAAGGTGATGCGGTCCCTCGGCCAGGGAATCGTCGAGTTCAAGCGCGGCGTTCAGGGCATCGAGGACGACACGTCGGCCAGCGGTCGAATCGACTGACGGCAACACGATCGTCGGTTCTCCGCCGCCTGTGAGCGACACGCCGCCGCGGCACCGGGTGTCGCCGCCCATCCCCCGCTGGTGCCCACCCGTGGAGCACGGGCCCGGCCAGCGAGCCCGGGCGGGTGAGTCTGGGCTGATCACGAGTGGCGCAGGGGCCGTGTGCTGCAGGTCGTGGCGTGGTCGTTCACTGGATGCCGGGGCACGTTCGCGGAAGGTGGGGAGCAGGCCATGTTCGGATTGGGGCCGGTCGAGATCGTGGTGATCGGTGCCGTCGCGGTGATGCTCTACGGCAAGCGCTTGCCCGAGGTGGGCAAGTCGGTGGGGCAGAGTATCGGCGAGCTGCGGAAGCAGTTCACGACCCTGCAGCGCGACATGGACATCTCGTCCCATCTCGATCCGCGCACGCCGCCGCGGCGGTCGGTGGGCAGGCGGAGCGACGACACCTGGGCGGCGGGGGATGACCGCACCGCGCCGCGTTTTGACCCGCCGCCGGCGGAGGGGTGAAGCCGGGCGCCCGCGTCGGCCGATGCACCTCTGGCGGGGCCGTGACGGCGGCGGGCCGGGGTGGTAGGATCCTGCCGGCAGAAATCGGGCAGCTAGCTCAGTTGGTTAGAGCGCCACGTTCACACCGTGGAGGTCACAGGTTCGAGTCCTGTGCTGCCCATTGGCCCGGT
>SXWA01000057.1 GCA_005791575.1 Planctomycetaceae bacterium | reverse complement strand
CGGAAGCCGGCGGCCTTCCGCCAGAACCAGAGGAGCACGTCCTGGGCGACGTCGGTCGCGTCCGACTCCTGCAGACCGTGGCTGCGGCACCAACGGAACACGTGCGGCGAGTAGACGCGCACGAAGCGCTCCCACGCCTCCCCGTCGGCGCCCCCCTCGACGAGGCTCTCCAGGAGGCTCGGAGACGTGGTCGAGGGGCCGTTCATGCCGTTGTCCCGTGCACTTGTCCCGTGCACCGCTCCGCCGCGGTGGTGACCGCGACCGCGGCCCCCCTGCGGAACGAGCGTCACCAGTCTATCCACGACGGCCGGCAACAAAACCACCGTGCACGGCCGGCGTTGAACGTGGTGATTGCGGCCCGCACGACGGTCACCGACATTGGGTCGCCGAGCACACCATCACTCTCGGGGGGTCCATCATGGACAATGGCTTCGAAGGCCTGCCGGCCGTGGCCGCCGGTGCGGTTGCGGCGCCGGGGGTCCTCGCGATCCTCGGCGCCTCCGGCGACCTCACCAAACGGCTCCTCCTGCCGGCGCTCTACAACCTCGCCTGCGACGGCCTCCTCCCCGACGACTTCGCCGTCGTCGGCATGGCGCGGAAGGAGATGACGAGCGCCGACTTCCGCGCCGCCCAGCGTGAGGAGATCAAACGCTTCCACACGCGCCGCTCGTTCGACGGCGACGCCTGGGACTGGCTCGAGAGCCGGCTCCACTACAGCGCCGGCGAGTTCTCCGACCCCGCGGCCTACGCGCGACTCCGCGACTCGATCGCAGAGGTCGCCCAGGGCGGTGCCGCGGCCGGCAACACGCTGCTCTACCTGGCGATCGCGCCGGAGTTCTTCGCCACCGTCAACGAGCATCTCGACGCGGCGGGGTTCACCCGGCTGCCGGGGCGGCGGCGGATCATCGTCGAGAAGCCGTTCGGCAAGGACCTCGCCAGCGCCACCGCGCTCAACCGCGCGCTGCTCGCGCACTGGCAGGAGGAGGAGATCTACCGCATCGACCACTACCTCGGGAAGGAGACGGTGCAGAACCTGTTCGCCTTCCGGCTCGCCAACCCGCTCTTCGCGCCGCTGTGGAACGCCGACCATGTCGACCACGTGCAGATCTCCGCCACCGAGACGGTCGGCGTGGAGACGCGCGGCGAATACTACGACAAGACGGGCGTCGTCCGCGACATGCTCCAGAACCACCTCCTCCAGATGCTCGCCTACGTCTGCATGGAGCCCCCCGCCTCCCTCGATCCCGACGCCGTCCGCGACGCCAAGGCGCGGCTTCTGGAAAGCGTGCGGATCCCGACGGCGGAAGCGGTGCAGGCGGAGTGCGTGCGCGGGCAGTATGGACCGGGGCGGAAGGCCGACGGCAGCCCGGCCGTGGGCTACCGCGAGGAGCCGAACGTCGCCCCGGCGAGCGCCACCGAGACCTATGCCGCGCTCACCCTCCACATCGACAACGACCGCTGGCGCGGGATGCCGGTCTACCTCCGCAGCGGCAAGAATCTCTGGAAGCGCGGCACGGAGATCGTCGTCCAGTTCAAGGCGGGCAGCGGCACACTGGCCGGCGAGGGCAATCTGCTCGTGTTCCACATCCAGCCCCACCAGGGGGTCGAGATCCGCGTGCTCGCCAAGCGGCCCGGCCCCGCCTTCGAGCTCCAGCGCGCGGGGATGCGCTTCGACTACGCCGACACCTTCGAGGCCTCGCGCGGCACCGGCTACGAAGTGCTGCTCTACGCGGCGCTCAACGGCGATCCGACCCTCTTCTCGCGGACCGACTTCGTCGAGGCGGGGTGGCGGATCATGCAGCCGGTGCTCGACGCCTGGAAGAAGGCGCCACCGGACGGATTCCCCAACTACCCGGCCGGAAGCTGGGGCCCGCAGGTAGCCAGCGCCCTGCTCGCCCGGTCGGGCCGCCGCTGGCACGAGTTCCTCCCCCGTGAGGTGCTGGCGCGGAACCCGCTGTTCGCCGCCGCCCCGCCGGTGCTCCTCAACACGCTCGTGCTGGCGCTGCGCCCGCTGGCGGTGCCCGCCGGCACCGCGGTGGTCCACGCCGGCGACCACGACCACCGGCTGTTCGTCGTGTGCCACGGCCGGCTCGAGGCGCTGGCTCCCGACGGCGCGGTGCTCGGCGCGCTCACCGACGGCGACTGCTTCGGCGAGATGGCGCTACTGCTCGACCAGCCGCGGAGTGCGACCGTGCGCGCCGTCACGCCGTGCGACCTGCTCGTGCTCGACGGTCCCGACTACGGGCGGATCCTCGCCGACTTCCCCGCCGCCGAAGAGGAGTTCCGCCACCTGGCGGCGCAGCGCCGCTAGCAGGCTGTGGCCCACGTCCATCCATGGCCTGTGGCCACTCGAATCCGCGCGCTTTTCACGGGAGCTGTGCTCCCGGCACCGGATCCCTCCGGTGCCGGCGGGCTGTCTGTCCACAGCCTGCTCCCACTCACCCGTCAGGCTGCCAGTGGGTGCGGTGCCAGCGGAGTTTCCCGCAGGCCGGGCAGCGGAGCAGCTTCCGTGGTTCGCCCGCCGCCTTCCAGCGGATCCCACCGAGATCCCAGATGCTGCGCGTGTGGCCGCAGGGGCAGGTGAGCTTCCAGGCGCGCGAGTCACGCTCCATCGATGCCTTCACGCCGGCCGGCACGATTGCGAGGATCAGGTCGCGCAGAAGCCCCATCGCATCCCCCGGGCGTGTCAGGCGAGGACCTCGCGGATCGGCGCCACGTGCTCGACGCCGACGAGCTTCTGGTCGAGGCCGCCGAAGAAATAGCTCAACCGGTTGGGGTCGATCCCGAGGCAATGGAGCACCGTGGCGTGGAGCCGCTTGACGTGGAAGCCGGGCTTCTCCCCCTCGATCGGCGCGATCGCCGCCGAACCGAGCTCGTCGGTCTCCCCCACGCTCACCCCCCCCTTGATACCGCCGCCGGCCATCCACATCGTGAACCCGAAGGCGTTATGGTCGCGGCCGGTGCCCTCGGCATACTCCGCCGTCGGCTGGCGGCCGAACTCCCCACCCCAGACGACGAGCGTCTCGTCGAGCAGACCGCTGCGGGCGAGATCCTCGAGCAGGGCCGCGATCGGCCGGTCGGTGTTGCCGGCGTGGAAGTCGTGGTTCTTCTTCAGGTCGCCGTGGGCGTCCCAGTTGTCGTCGTTGTGGGCGCCGCCGGAGTAGAGCTGGATGAAGCGCACGCCGCGCTCGACGAGCCGCCGGGCGAGGAGGCAGCGCCGGCCGAAGTCGGCGGTGCGCGGGTTGTCGAGGCCGTAGAGGGCCTGCGTCTCGGCCGTCTCGCGCGACAGGTCCACCGCCTCGGGGGCATGCTCCTGCATCTTCCAGGCCAGCTCGTAGGAGGCGATCCGGGCGGCGAGCTCGGACTTGTCGCCGCGCGGGAGGAGGTGCGCCGTGTTCTCCGCGCGGAGGGCGTCGAGGAGGGCGCGCTGGCTCTCGAGCGACATGTCGGCCGGCGGGGCGAGGTCGAGGATCGGCGCCCCCTTGGAGCGGAGGAGCGTGCCCTGGTAGGTGGCCGGCATGTAGCCGCTCGACCAGTTCTTCGCCCCCGAGATCGGCCCGCCGGTGGGATCGAGCATGACGACGAAGCCGGGGAGATTCTCGTTCACGCTCCCGAGCCCGTAGTTGACCCACGAACCGAGGCAGGGGGCCCCTGACTGGATCTTGCCGGAGTTCATCTGCAGCATCGCCGAGCCGTGGATCGGCGAATCGGCCGTCATCGAATGGAGGAAGGCGATCCTGTCGACGTGCTTGGCGACGTGGGGAAAGAGGGTGGAGACCATCTTGCCGCACTCGCCGTGGGGATGGAAATCCCACTTCGGGCCGACGACGCGCCCCTGGCTCTTCTCCCCGCCGCGCCCCTTCGTCTTCACCTCGATCGTCTGCCCGTCGAGCCCGTAGAGCTTCGGCTTGTAATCGAAGGTGTCGACGTGGCTCGGACCGCCGTACATGAAGAGGAAGATCACGCTCTTCGCCTTCGGGGCGAAGTGCGGCGGCTTCGCCGCGAGCGGATTGGCGAACGGCGTCACGCCGTCGGCAGCGCGCGACTGGCGCGCGAAGAACCCGCCGTCGAGGAGCCCGGAAAGGGCCAGGCCGGTGAACGAGGCACCCGCCTCCCAGAAGAATTCGCGGCGCGTACGGCCGCAGAAGCCGGCCCGGTCGTGGCGATCGGTCATGGTGTCGTCCCGCGTCAGTCGAGGTAGGCGAATTCGTTGGTGTTGAGGAGCATGAGGCAGAACAGCTCGAGGGCCCGCCCGGGGCCGACCCCGTCGGCATCCTCGAGCCGGTCGACGAGGGCCACGCCGCGGGCCACCTCGTCGGCGGACGGGTCGCGGACGAGCGCCACCCGGTAGGCGCGGCGGATCTCGGCGGCCACGTCGGCGGCATCGGGCCCCCCCGCCTCGCGGCGGACGCGGGCAGCGAAGACCTTCGCCTGCTTCTGGAGAAACTCGCCGTTCATCATCCCCAGCGCCTGCGTCGGCTGCGTGGTCACGAAGCGCACCGGGCAGGCGGCGTCGGTGTCGGCGAGATCGAAGTCGGCGAGGATCGGCGTGAGCAGCGAGCGCTTCACCTTGATGTAAACCGCGCGGCGGGCCTGCTCCTCCTCCGCCACCTTCCCCCAGCCCTTGCCCGGCTGCGATTGCGTGGCGAGCACCTCGGCCGGGATGTCGACCGTCACCCCCGGGCCGCCCATCCGCGGATTGAAGGCCCCGCTGGCGACATGGATCGAGTCGCGGATCTCCTCGGCGGTCAGCCGCCGCATGTCGAAGCGCCAGAAGGAATCGTTGAGCGGATCGGCCGCCAGCGCTGCGGGGTTGGCGGCGGAACTGGCGCGGTAGGCGCGCGAGAGCATGATCGTCTTGTGAAGGCTCTTCAATCGCCAGCCGCCGTCGACGAGCTCGGCGGCGAGCCAGTCGAGCAGCTCGGGATGCGTGGGGGGATCCCCCATCAGGCCGAAGTTGCTCGACGAACGGACGATCCCCCGGCCGAAGTGGTACTGCCAGACACGGTTGGCCAGCACGCGCGCCGTGAGCGGATTGCCGGGGGAGACGATCCACTGCGCGAGCGCCATCCGCCGGCCGCTCGACTTCGCATCGGGCGCCGGGGGGACGATCGCGGGGGCCGCGGCGCGGAGGATCCCCGGGAACGACGGCTCGACCCGGTTCTCCGGCTTCGTCTCCGCGTGGGGATTGCCGCGGTAGAGGACGAACGTCTCCGGCGCCGTGGGCCCCTGCTCGGTGACGACCAGCGCCCGCTCCACCGGCACCTGCTCGCGCTTCAGGACCTCGAGCGCGGCGAGCTTGGCGTCGTAGTCCTTCTTCCCGGCGCTCCCGAGGATCCGCTCCCCATCGGCGGCGAGCGCCGCGGCGAGGTCGCTGCCCTTGCGGGAACGCCGCTTCGACGGCACCGAGAGGGGGCGCGACGTGGTGCCGGGGGCCGACCAGGCGAGCGACAACCCCTTCCCCTGGCCCCCCTGGAAGTAGTCGAGCCGGAACGGGATCCGACCCGCCCGCAGCGGCACCGTCGCCGACTTCGGCGCCCCCTCGCCGTGGATCCCGTCGTGGTCGATCACCAGCCTGTCGCCGAGCGTGAGCCGCGAGCCGTCGTCGGAGTCGAGGGTGAAGGTGTAGTCGCCGTCGGCGGGCACCTTGAGCACGCCTGTGAACACGTAGCCGAAGGAGTCGGGGCGGATCGACGGGGCGACGCCGATGTCGAGGAGGTTGCCCGGCACCGGGCCGGTGTCCTCGGCCTTGAGGCGGTCGAAGTCGGGGAGTGCCTGCCAGCTGTCGCGGTAGAAGCGGAACTGGAGGTCGTCGAGATCGCTCCCCTCGGTGCGCAGCGCGGTGAGCTTCTCGTATTCGGCGCGGAACCGGGTCTCGATCGCCGTCACCTCCTGCTGCGCGGCGTCGCGGCGCCGGGCGAGATCGGCCACGGCCGCGTCGTAGGCCGCCTTGGCCGCCGCGTCGGCGAACAGTGGCCGTTCGATCTGGTCGCCGCCGTTGCCCATCGGCGTGACGTTGATGAAGAACGACAGGAGGCCGTAGTAGTCGCGCTGCGGGAGCGGGTCGATCTTGTGGTCGTGGCAGCGCGCGCAGTTGACCGTCAGGCCGAGGAACGTCTGCCCGGTGGTGGCGACGAGGTCGTCGAGCCAGTCGTAGCGTGCCTGGAGCCGGTCGGCCGGCTCGTCGTCCCAGAGCCCGAGGCGGTGGTAGCCGGTGGCGATCAGGGCGTCGGCATCGGGGGCGGGGAGTTCGTCGCCGGCGAGCTGCTCGATCGTGAACCGGTCGAACGGCTTGTCGAGATTGAACGAGCGGATCACGTAGTCGCGGTAGCGCCAGGCGTGGGGCTTGTCGCCGTCGCGTTCGAAGCTGTTGGTCTCGGCGTAGCGCACGAGGTCGAGCCAGTGCCGCCCCCACTTCTCGCCGTAGTGGGGGGAGGCGAGGAGCCGGTCGATGACCCGTTCCCATGCCTGCGGCGACCCGTCGGCGAGGAAGTCGTCCATCTCGGCCGTGGTCGGCGGCAGACCGGTGAGGTCGTAGGTGGCGCGGCGGAGGAGGGTGCGCTTGTCGGCCAGCGGCGGGGCGGGCAGGCCGCGGCGCGCGAGCCCGTCGAGGATGAACGCATCGATCGGCGTCGCGGCGGGGTCACCGGCCGGAACGGCCGCCAGTGACTCCGCCGGAACGGCCGCCAGTGACTCCGCCGGAACGGCGGGCCGGCTCGGCGTGCGGAAGGCCCAGTGCTCCTTCCATTCCGCTCCGGCTCCGACCCAGGCGCGGAGGGCGGCCACCTGTGCCGGCGTGAGCCGGGCCCCCTCGGGGGGCATCCGCAGGTCGGGGTCGGACGACGTGATCCGCGCGAAGATCGCGCTGGCCGCGCCGTCGCCGGGGACGATCGCCCGGCTCCCGGAGGGCAGCTCCGCCATCACCGCGTCGGCAGAGTCGAGCCGCAGCCCCCCCTCCTGCGTGTCGGGCCCGTGGCAGGAGAAGCAGCGCCGCGCGAGGAGCGGCTGGACATCGCGCGAGAAATCGACCGCCGGGGGCGCCGCCTCGGGGGCCGCCCCTCGAGCGGGTGTGGCCGCACCCAGCAGGGCCGCACCGATCATCACCGCTGCCCGACACCGGATCCGCGTCTTCATACGCTGAATCATACCCCGACCGGAGGGCGTACCATAGATCGGCTGACGGCCCCGAAGACCTCCGGCTGGATCCCGGTGGAGCGGCATGCCAAGGACCCGCAGGCGGAGAAGGACGCCTCCCTCGCCACGGTGCCGATGGGCCGCTGGGGGACGCCGGCCGACGTCGGCTGGGCGGCGGCGTATCTGGCCAGCGACGAGGCGGCGTTCGTGACCGGCCAGACGATCGGGGTCAACGGCGGCAAGACCTGCTGGTGACCGCCCGGTCGCGTGTCGCGGCGGCCGCCGCCCGGTCGGGCATCACGCGTCGTAGTACATGCAGAACTCGTAGGGATGCGGCCGGAGCCGCAGCGGCGCGATCTCCTGCGCGCGCTTGTAGGCCAGCCAGGTGGCGATCACGTCGTCGGTGAAGACGTCGCCGCGGAGGAGGAAATCGTGGTCGTGCTCGAGGGCCTCGAGGGCCTCGTCGAGCGACCGTGGCGCCTGCGCCACGCGGGCGCGCTGCTCCGGCTCGAGGTCGTAGAGATCGCGGTCGAACGGATCACCGGGGTGGAGCTTGTTCTGGATGCCGTCGATCGCCGCCAGGAGGGTAGCGGCGAAGGCGAGGTAGGGGTTGGCCATCGGATCGGGGCAGCGGAACTCGATCCGCTTCGTGCGCGGGTTCGACGACACCATCGGGATCCGGCAGGCGGCCGACCGGTTGCGCTGCGAGTAGGCGAGGTTGACCGGGGCCTCGTAGCCGGGCACGAGCCGCTTGTAGCTGTTGGTGGTCGGGTTGGTGAGGGCCAAGAGCGCCGGGGCGTGGCGGAGGATGCCGCCGATGGCGTAGAGCCCGATGTCCGACAGCCCCGCATAGCCCGTACCGGCGAACAGCGGCTGCCCGTCGCGCCACAGCGAGAGATGGGTGTGCATCCCCGAGCCGTTGTCGCCGTGGAGCGGCTTGGGCATGAACGTCACCGTCTTGCCGTTGCGGCGGGCGACGTTGCGGACGACGTACTTGTAGTGGCACACCTGGTCGGCCATGCGCACCAGTTCCTGGTAGCGCATGTCGATCTCGCACTGGCCGCCGCTGGCCACCTCGTGGTGCTGGGCCTCGACGTCGATGCCGCACTGGATCATCGCCTGCATCATCTCGTTGCGCAGGTCCATGAGCCGGTCGGCCGGCGGGCAGGGGAAGTGGCCCTGCTTGTGGCGGAGCTTGCCGCCGAGGTTCGGCCCCTCGGCCCGGCCCCGCGTCCACTCCCCCTCCGCCGAGTCGACGTGGTAGTAGCCCTCGTGCGCGTTCTGGTCGAAGCGCACGTCGTCGAAGACGAAGAACTCCGCCTCGGGGCCGATGAAGCAGGTGTCGGCGATACCGGTGCCGCGCAGGTAGTTGGCCGCCTTGCGGGCCACGTGCCGCGGGTCGCGCGAGTAGTCCTCGCGCGTGATCGGATCCTGGACCGAGCAGATCAGGGCGAGGGTCGGCAGCGCCGTGAAGGGATCGAGGACCGCCGACTCCGGCACCGGCACCAGGAGCATGTCGCTCTCGTTGATCGCCTGCCAGCCGCGGATGCTCGAGCCGTCGAAGCCGAGGCCATCCTCGAAGACGTCCTCCTCGAGCTTCCCCACCGGGATCGTGAGGTGCTGCCAGAGGCCGAGGAAGTCGGCGAACCGCAGGTCGACCGCCTTGACCTCCTTCTCACGGCACAGGGCGAGGACTTCGCGGGGCTTCATCGCGCGGATTCCGGGGGTGGCCGGCCCGGGCCCGGGAGGGGCGCGGGGGCGGGGCACCATGATACCCGCGCCGAAGTGCGTCGCTCTGACCGCAGGCGAGCGGTGCCGCGGGGCGGGCCGACTCAGGACCGGCCCACGAGCCGCACGGAATGGACCGCTTCCCCGGCGCCGCTGTCCGGCGCGATGACGAGCGTGCCGTCGAGCAACGCACCGTGCAGATCGAGGTGCCGTGGCCGGAGGTCGGGGGCCGCCTCCGGCGGCACGGTGCCGACAGGGTCCGCCGGGCACTCGGCAGCGTTACCGCCATCGACGCGCCGGGCGAAGCCGCGGCCGCCGGAGACCTCCCCCGCCTCGTGGTCGAGCCAGGCGAGGCGGTGCGGCGCGATCGCTTCCGCCGGCACGGCCGGCCCGCCCACGCGCGGGATCGCGGCGAGCCGCCAGGTGCGGCAGGCTTCCCCCTCCTCGACGAGCAGGTCGTAGTGCCGCCCGGCCGGGTCGTCCGGCGCATTCACGTGCTCGAGGAGGATCCAGCGCGGCATGGCGGGGGGCGGGTGCGGTGTGGGTGAACGGCCCGTGGCGCCTGTGGGCCCACAGCCTGACTGTGGTCCGGTCGATTGGCGGGCTGCGGCCCCGGGGGCGGTCGGCACGTGATCAGTAGTCGGCACCGCTCTCGTCGCCGGCGGAAGGCACGGGGGCGAGCGGCTTCGGCTTGTGGCGCACCAGGCGCGAGAGATTCTCCTCGCGGAGCCGCTCGACCGCCGCTTCGAGGCTCATCGCCCCCAGGTCGCCGTCGAGCCGGTCGCGGAGGCTGACCGTGCCGGCCGCCTCGTCGCGCGGTCCGCAGACGACCATCACCGGGATCAGCTCGAGCTGCGCCGTGCGGATCTTGGCCCCGAGCTTCTCGGCGGCGAGGTCGATCCCGGTGCGCAGCCCCGCCGCCTCGAGGCGCGCCCGGACCGTCTGCGCGTAGGCTTCGCTCTTCTCGCTCACCGGGATCACGCGCACCTGCTCGGGCGCCAGCCACAGCGGGAAGGCGCCGGCGAAGTGCTCGATGAGCACCCCCACGAAACGTTCCATGCTCCCCAGCGGCGCCCGGTGGATCATCACCGGGCGGTGGCGGCCGTTGTCGGCGCCGATGTATTCGCAGTCGAAGCGCTCGGCACTCGGCAGGTTGTAGTCGAGCTGCACCGTGCCGAGCTGCCACTTGCGGCCGAGCGAGTCGTGGACGACGAAGTCGATCTTCGGACCGTAGAACGCCGCCTCGCCCGGCTCCGGCTCGCAGCCGGGGAGGTTCATCCGCCGCGCGACGCGCTCGATCGCCCCCTCCGCCTCCGCCCAGCGCTCCGGGGGGCCGACGTATTTGTCGCTCTTCGGATCACGGAACCCGAGGCGCACCGAGAAATTCTCGAAGGCGAGGCTGCCGAGCACCTTGAGGGTGAAGTCGATGCAGCCCTCGATCTCCCCCTCGACCTGGTCGGGGGTGCAGAAGAGGGAGCTTACGACCTTTGACCAGGAGTTGTTCGGTTCGGCATACTGGCTGTTGGATGAGGGTGAAGTTGGCGGGGTGCCCGGGGCGATCTGGCCTTTGCCCGCGCAT
>SXWA01000056.1 GCA_005791575.1 Planctomycetaceae bacterium | reverse complement strand
TGCAAAAGGCACGCCGTCACGCATTGCGGTTACCCGCCATAGCGCTCCGACCGCTTGTAGGCACATGGTTTCAGGTTCACATTCCTCCCCTAACAGGGGTTCTTCTCATCTTTCGATCGCTCTACTAGTTCACTATCGGTCGTCAGGGAGTATTTAGCCTTACGGGATGGTCCCCGTGGATTCAGTCGAGGTTCCACGTGACTCGACCTACTCAGGGTACCCTCCGCAACGGAGACAGCTCAGTTTTCGCGTACGGGCCTGTCACCCTCTGTGGACGACCTTTCCAGATCGTTCCGCTAACTGGCTGTTTTGTAACTCCTTGGAGGGCCCTACAACCCCGCGGTGGAAACCACTGCGGTTTGGGCTATTTCCCTTTCGCTCGCCACTACTGAGGAAATCGATTTTTCTTTCTATTCCTGCGGATACTGAGATGTTTCAGTTCTCCGCGTTCGCTGCACGTGTCCTATGGATTCAGACACGGCCAGTTCGGGTATCCCGGGATCATCACCTGTTTGACGGTTTCCCCGGGCTTATCGCAGTCTTCCGCGCCCTTCGAAGCCTCCTGACGCCTAGACATCCCCCATGCGCCCTTTGGAGCTTGACCACCCGAATCGAGTGCTCGCCCCAGCGGGACAACCAGTTGCCTGGCCGCCCCCGGGAGGAGCTGGATCGTTCCGAGTTGTGTCACCCCATCCCGGGTCATCGTCGGCAAGCGCGCCGACCCCACCCGGGAAAGTAACGTTTACTCGCTCGCCATGGGCTGTCGCGAGCAGCTGGAAAACCAGCCACCACACGACCCCCACGACATTTTTTTGAGCCTTGGGAGAACGTCGCCGGCTACCGCTCTTGCGAACAGTCGCCGTCGACATTCAATCAAGATGCCAACTACCACAACCGGATTGTCAATGAACAAAGCGAGCCGACGACACTACCAGCGGGAATCCCCGGCTGGCAGCAGCATCGGCTCGTGCTCCCGACCACGGCCAAACCGTGGACAGAGGTTCGCCCCGGAAACGCTCGCGGCAGAGCCGGAACGATCCGAAACGGGCCTCAACCCACGCCGGCAGTGACGGATCCGCGGCGAATGGAGACTCTTCCCCGAGGAACGCCCCTGGGAAGCACCATCCGACGCACATCCGCCCGGTAGCACGAGCGAACAAGCGGGAACCGATCCCGGTTAACGAGGATCGGCCGCACAGCAGAGAAAACTTAGCCGGGCTCTCCGCAGGGGTCAAGTGGCTGCCTGCAAGATGGGCCGCTGCTCCTCCCAAGAGCGGCGGTTTTCTGCCGGAAAACACTGCTTTGGCCCCCCTCAGGAGATTTGACGCGGCCCCGCGGCCATGCCCGGGGGCTGCGTGTCGCGGGCTGGTAGAGTGCCCATTTCCCCAACCCCCCCTGAGGCACACACGATGGCGATGGTGAACGCCCGTCACCCGGCTTGGCGGGCAACCGCCGAGCAGGCAGCGGCCCTGCGAGCGACGACGATCGCGGCCCTGTTTGCCGCTGATTCCAGCCGCGCAGAGCGCCTGAGTGTCAGCGCGGCCGGGCTGGTTTTCGATTACTCGAAGCAGCTTGTCACCACCGCCGCCCTCGACCGGTTGGCCGCCCTTGCGGAGGCGGCCGGCCTCCGCGGGCGGATCGAGGCCATGTTCCACGGGGAGCGGATCAATTCCACCGAAAACCGCCCTGTCCTCCATGTCGCGCTCCGCGCTCCCGCAGGCGAGGTGATCGAGGTCGACGGCCGGAATGTGGTGCCCGAGGTGCATGCCGTCCTCGGCAGAATGGCCGCGTTTGCCCGGGATATCCGCTCCGGGACATGGCGGGGGGCAACCGGGAAGCCGATCCGGGCGGTGGTCAACATCGGCATCGGCGGATCGGACCTGGGGCCTGCGATGGCCTTCGAGGCGCTGCGTTTCCACGCCGACCGGGGGATCGAGTTCCGCTTCGTGTCGAACGTCGACGGCACCGATTTCGCCGAAGCGGTCCTCGACCTCGATCCACGCGAGACGCTGTTCATCGTCTCGTCGAAGACGTTCACGACCGTCGAGACCATGACCAACGCCCGCACGGCGCGCGACTGGATCCTCGCGGCCATGGATGGCGATACCGCGGCCGTCGCCCGGCATTTCGTCGCCGTCTCGACGAACGCGGCCGAAGTCGCCCGCTTCGGGATCGACACCGCGGCGATGTTCGGGTTCTGGGACTGGGTCGGCGGGCGTTATTCGCTCGGGTCGGCGATCGGGCTGTCGACGATGATCGCCCTCGGCCCGGACGCGTTCCAGGAGCTGCTCGGCGGATTCCGCGCCATCGACGAGCACTTCCGCACCGCGCCCCTGCTCGAGAACATCCCCGCCCTCCACGGCCTGCTGACGGTGTTCAACACCAGCCTGCTCGGCCACTCGACGACGGCGGTCCTCCCCTACGACCAGTACCTGAAGCGTTTTCCCGCCTATCTCCAGCAACTGACGATGGAGAGCAACGGTAAGCGAGTGCGCCTCGACGGCACGCCGGTCGACTGCCCGACGGGCCCCGTGGTCTGGGGAGAGCCCGGAACCAACGGCCAGCATTCTTTCTATCAACTCCTCCATCAGGGAACGGTCGTGGTGCCCTGCGATTTCATCGGCTGCCTCCGGCCGCTCAACGCCCTCGGCAACCACCACGCGATCCTCATGGCCAACATGATCGCCCAGGCGGAGGCGCTCGCCTTCGGCAAACCGGCCGAGGCGGTGGCGGCGGAAGGGGTGACGGCCGATCTCGTGCCGCACCGGACGTTCCCCGGCAACCGACCCTCGAACACGATCCTCGTCGACCAGCTCACGCCGCGGGCACTGGGGAGCCTCATCGCCCTCTACGAACACAGCGTGTTCACCCAGGGAGTGGTGTGGGGCATCAACTCGTTCGACCCGTGGGGGGTGGAACTGGGCAAGGTGCTCGCCCAACGGATCGTGCCCGAATTGGAGAGCGCGACCGAGCCGAACCTCGCCCACGATGCCTCGACCAACGCCCTCATCCGCCGCGTCCGGGCGGCACGGCGCGGTCCCGGGGGTATAACCGGGTCATGACGGCTCCGCTTCCCTCCCCGCGCTGGACGGCCCTCGCGACCGCCGCGCGCCGGCCGATGACGAGGGCCGTGCCCGCCGTGTTCGCCGCCCTGCTGGTCGTTGTGCCGGCCGTCGTGCACGCGCAGGCACCCGCGGCACCGGCCGTGCCGGTGGTGGTGGCCGCGGTCGAGGAGCGGCAATTGGCGGCGGGGCAGTCGTTCGTCGGCACGGTCTATCCGGCCCGTGTCAGCGACGTGGGCAGCGCGGTCGATGGCCGGCTGGTGCGGCTGCCGATCGTCGATGGCCAGCGGGTCGAGAAGGGGGATCCGATCGCCGAACTGCTCCGCGGCCTGCTCGAGATCGAGCGCGAGGGGGCGAGTGCCGAGCTGGAGCGGCTCCGGCAGGCGCTCGCCGAGCTGGAGGCGGGGTCGCGCCCCGAGGAACTCGACCAGGCACGGGCGCAGGTCGAGGGTGCGGCAGCGCGGCTCGAATTTGCCCGCAGCCGCTTCGACCGGTTGCGCCGCCTCGCGGAACGGGGCACGAGCACCGTCGAGGAACTCCACGACGCCGAGACCGACCAGCGCCAGGCCGCCGCCCAACTCGCCGCCACCCGCGCCGCGCTGGCCCTGACGGAGGCCGGCCCGCGGAAAGAGCAGATCGCCCAGGCGGCGGCGGCGGCCGCATCGCAGGAGGCGGTCGTCGAACGGATCGACGACCAACTCGGCAAGCACACGATCCGCGCTCCGTTCGCCGGCTGGGTCGTGCAACGCTTCACGGAGGAGGGGCAGTGGCTGGCACGCGGCGGCCTGGTCGCCCGGATTGCCGAGCTCGACGAGGTGGAGGTGGTGGTCCAGGTGCCGGAACTGTCGATCGGCCGGCTGCGCACTGCCGACTCGGTGCGGCTCGAGTTCGATGCCGCCGCCGACCGGACCTGGATCGGGCGGGTGGCGCGGGTCGTGCCCCAGGCCGATCTGCTCGCCCGGAGTTTCCCGGTCCGCGTGCGCTTGGCCAATCAGATCGTCGACGGTGAGCCGGTGCTCCGCGGCGGGATGATCGCCCGGGCGTGGCTCCCGGTCGGCAAGGCCGGTCGGGCCACGGTGGTTCCCAAGGATGCCCTCGTGCTCGGCGGCGCGGTGCCGCTGGTCTACGTCGTCACCCCCGCCGGGAGTTCTGGCACGGGCAGCATGGCCGCGGGCAGCGTGCGGCCGGTGGAGGTCACCCTTGGTGTCACCGTCGAGGGCAGCGTCGAGGTGCGTGGGGGCCTCGCGGCCGGTGACCTGGTGGTGGTCCGGGGCAACGAACGGCTGCGGCCGGGGGCGGCGGTCTCGTTTCCGCCCCTCCAGCCCTGACCATCGCGACGACAGGGTCGGGCCATGAATCTCATCCAGGCCTCCGTCGCCAACCCGGTGAAGGTCGCCGTCGGGGTGCTCCTCGTCACCCTCTTCGGTCTGCTCGCGCTGCTGGCCATGCCGACGCAGCTCACCCCCGAGGTGCAGATCCCGACGATCACGGTCGACACCCGGTGGCGCGGCGCCAGCCCGATGGAGATCGAGCGCGAGATCGTCCAGCCGCTCGAGGAGCAGCTCCGCAGCGTCGAGGGGCTGGTGAAACTCTCCTCGGAGAGCAGCGACTCCTCCGGATCGATCACACTCGAGTTTCCCATCGGCACCGACATGAGCCAGGCGCTGGTGAAGGTCAACACCCGGGTCCAGCAGGTCCGCGACTGGCCGATCAACGCCGACCGGCCGGTGATCCGCACCGCCAGCGGCACCGACAATCCGATCGCCTGGTTCATCCTCAGCCAGGCGGCCCCTGATCGTGCACTGCTCGAGCAGGCGCGCGGCGAACACCCCACCCATGCCGCCGCCATCGAACGGGTGATCAACGCCCGCTCCCCCGACCTGGCGCTCTACCGCCTCCGCACCCTGGCGGCGGCCGAGCCGGCACTGGCCCACCTCATGCCTCCCACCATCGACGTCGAGAGCCTGCGGCGGATGGCGGAGGACGAGGTCGAGAGCCGGCTGGAGCGTGTCGACGGGGTGTCGAGCGCCGACGTCGTCGGTGGCCGCGCCGACGAGCTCCAGGTGATCGTCGATCCGCAGCTGCTCGCCGCCCGCGGCCTCTCCATCGACGACCTGCGGGCGGCCCTCGCCAACCAGAACCAAGACACCTCCGGGGGGGACTTCTGGGAGGGGAAGCGGCGCTACGTCGTCCGCACGATCGGCCAGTTCCACTCCCTGGAACAGGTCGAGGGGGTGATCATCACCCGGCGCGACGGCAAGCCGGTGTATGTGCGCGACGTCGCCCGGGTGCAGCTCGGCAAGAAGAAGGCCGACGGCATCGTGCGCCGTTTCGGCGCCAGCAACCTCGCGATCCGCGTCACCCGCGAGCAGGGGGCCAACGTCCTCGAGACGGTCCGCCGGCTCCGCGAGATCGCCGCCGACGTCGACCGCACCGTGCTCCGCCCCCGCGGCCTCGGCCTGGCGATGGTCTACGACGAGACCACCTACATCGACTCGGCCGTCGGCCTGGTCAAGGACAACATCGTCGTCGGCGGGCTGCTCACGGTGGGCACGCTGCTGCTCTTCCTGCGCAACCTGCGGCTCACCCTCGTGGTCGCCGTGGCGATCCCGGTGAGCGTGATCGGCACCTTCCTGGCGCTGGCGCTCTTCGACCGGTCGATCAACGTGGTCAGCCTGGCGGGGATGGCCTTCGCCGTGGGGATGCTCGTCGACAACGCGGTGGTGGTGCTGGAAAACATCTACACGCGCTGGACCGGGGGCGACGACGGGGCCACGGCCGCCGTGCGCGGGGCGGACGAAGTCTGGGGGGCGGTCCTCGCCAGCACCCTGACGACCGTGGCGGTGTTCCTCCCGGTGCTCTTCGTGCGCGAGGAGGCGGGCCAGCTGTTTGGCGACATCGCCCTGGCGATCAGCGTGTCGATCGGCCTGTCGCTGGTGGTGTCGGTGCTCGTGGTGCCGGTCGCGGCCGCCTGGCTCCTCCGCGGGCGCCGCCCGAAGCCGCCGTCCGGCGGACGGGCCGACATCTTCACACGCTTCGGCCGCGCCTTCAGCAGCGGAATCGTCGCCATCGACCGCTGGCTGCTGGCGGGGGCCGGGCGGTCGGCAGCCGTGTCGGCGGCAATCGTCGCCGCCTCCGCGCTGGCGACGTGGTGGCTGGTGCCGAAGGTGGAATACCTGCCCCAGGGCAACCGTAACCTCGTCTTCGGAATCCTCCTCCCGCCGCCCGGCTACAACCTCGACGAGCTGATCCGCATGGGGGCGACGGTCGAACAGCGGATGCTCCGTTACTGGGACGTCGATCCGGGCACGCCGGAGGCGGCGGCGCTCGACTTCCCGATCCTCGCCGACATGTTCTTCGTGGCCCGCGGCCGGAGCGTGTTTCTCGGGATGCGCGCCCTCGATCCGCTCGAGGCGGGCAAGCTCGTGCCGCTGGTGCGGCAGATGACCGCCGGCATGCCGGGCACGGTGGGGGTGGCGAAGCAATCGAGCCTCTTCGAGCAGGGGCTGTCGGCCGGGCGCACGATCGACATCGAGATCACCGGTCCCGACCTCGAGCGGCTCGTGCAGCTCGGCGGCCGGATCATGGGCCAGCTCCCCGAGGTGACTCCCGGCAGCCAGAACCTCCCGCGCCCGTCGCTCGACCTCTCCAGCCCCGAGGTGCAGCTCCTCCCCCGCCTCGAGCAGTCGGCCGACATGCGGCTCGACGCCCGCCAGCTCGGCTACATGGTCGATTGCCTCGTCGACGGCGGCTATGCCACCGACTACTACCTCGACGCCGACCGGATCGACCTCGTCATCAAGGGGGACGACCGCTTCGTGCAGCGGACGCAGGATCTCCGCAGCCTGCCCGTGGTCACCCCGGGGGGCCAGCTCGTGCCGCTGGAGAGCGTGGCGGAGGTGGAGGAGTATTCCAGCGGTCCCGAGCAGATCCTCCACCGCGAGCGGCAGCGGGCGATCACGATCCAGGTCTCGCCGGCGGCGACGATGCCGCTCGAGGAGGCGCAGGACCGGATCGTCGAACAGATCGTGAAGCCGCTTACAGCCTCGGGCGAGCTCGCCGGCGGCTACGCCATCAATCTCGGCGGCACCGCCGACAAGCTCCGCGCCACCTGGCAGGCGCTGTGGTTCAACCTCGCCCTCGCCGGGATCATCACCTACCTGCTGATGGCGGCGTTGTTCGAGAGCTGGTTCTACCCCGCGGTGATCATCGCCGCGGTGCCGCTCGGCGGGGTCGGGGGGCTGGTCGGGCTGGCGGCGCTGAACGGCTTCGGCCGCAGCTTCGGCATCATCCAGCCGCTCGACGTGTTGACGATGCTCGGCTTCGTGATCCTCATCGGCACCGTGGTCAACAACCCGATCCTGATCGTCGAGCAGGCGCTGTTCCTCGTCCGCACCGAGGGGATGGACGGCACCGAGGCGATCCTCGAGGCGGTCCGCAGCCGCATCCGCCCGATCTTCATGACCACCCTCACCACCGTCCTCGGGCTGCTGCCGCTGGTGCTCTTCCCCGGGGCCGGCAGCGAGCTGTACCGTGGCCTCGGCGCGGTGCTCCTCGGCGGCCTGCTGGTGGCGACGCTGGTGACGCTCGTCCTGGTGCCCCTCCTCCTCGGCCTCTGCTTCCGGGCCTTCGGCCCCCCGCAATCGACCGACCTCACGCGCACGTCCCGCCCGTCCGGTGCCGACCGGTTACCGCTCTCCGCGCCGTCCGCCGGGCCGCTCCCCTCCCCCGGTCCCTCCCCCTCCCCCGGTCCCTCCCCCTCCCCCTGCCCCACACCATGAGCCTGCTCGTCTTCGGTCACCGCAATCCCGACACCGACGCCATCTGCTCGGCGATCGCCTATGCCGACCTGCTGCGCCGCACTGGCCGGCCCGATGCCGTCGCCGCCTGCTGCGGCCCCCCCAACACGCGCACCGAATATGTCCTCGCCGAGGCGGGCCTGCCGCCGCCGCGGATGGTGATGGACGTCCGCCCCGCGGTGGAAAACGTCTGCCGGCGCGGCGTGCCCACCGTGCGCCACGGCGACGTCTTCCACGAGGCCTACCTGCGGATGAAGGCCCACGACCTGCGCGCGATCCCGGTGGTCGACAGCCACGACCGGGTGGTGGGGCTGGTGTCGGTGCTGCAGCTGATGGACCTGTTCTTCCACGACGAGGGGGACCCGGTCCTCTCGCGCACCGTGGCCACGAGCCTCGACAAGATCCGCGACGTGCTCGGGGGGGATTTCCAGATTCCCCTGCGCACCGACGAGCGCACCGAACTGCTCGTGATGGTGGGGGCGATGAGCGCCGAGGGGTTCACCGAGCGGATGCACCGCTTCCCGCCGCAGCGCGTGATCGTGGTCTGCGGCGACCGGCCGTCGATCCAGCTCCCGGCGATCGAGCACGGGGTGCGGGCGCTGGTGATCACGGGCGGCTTCGCCCTTTCACCGGGCCTCGAGCAGCTCGCCCGCGCCAACGGCGTGGCGGTGGTGCGCAGCCCGTTCGACACCGTCAACACCACGATGCGGATCCGCTCCTCGCAATTCATCGATCCCGTCGTCGACGCCGACGTCGTCACCCTGCCGGCGCGGATGGGGGTGGCCGACGCGCGGCCGATCGTCGAGCGCTCGCAGCAGCCGGTGTTTCCCGTGGTCGAGGACGACGGTCGCCTGATCGGCCTCGCCTTCAAGAGCGACGTCATCAATCCCCCCAGGCAGCAGCTCGTGCTCGTCGACCACAACGAATTCGCCCAGGCGGTCGCGGGGGCGGAGGACGCGGAGATCATCGAGGTGCTCGACCACCACCGCCTCGGCGGCGGCCTGAAGAGCAGCCAGCCGATCCGCTTCATCAACGAACCGGTCGGCTCCACCTGCACGCTCGTCGCCCGGCAGTTCCGTGCCGCCGGCCTCGATCCCGAACCGGGGATCGCGCTGTGCATGGCCAGCGGGATCATCTCCGACACCCTCTCGCTCCGCAGCCCGACCACGACCGACGTCGACCGCGAAATCCTCGCCTGGCTGGCCGGCAAGGTGACGGTCGACATCGACCGCTACACGCGCGGGTTCTTCGCGATCGGCTCGGCGCTCCGCTCGAGCAGCCCCGCCGACGTGATCCGTGAGGACTGCAAGGAGTTCACCGAGCACGGGGTACGGTTCTCGATCTCGCAGATCGAGGAGACCGGCTTCGATCTCTTCTGGGACCGCAAGGAGGACCTCCGCGCGGCGCTCGAGGCCCACGCCGCCCGGCAGGGGCTGGCGTTCTCCGCCCTGCTGGTCACCGACGTGGTGAGCAACGGGTCGCTGTTGCTCCTCTCGCGCGAGGACGAGGCCTGGGAGGAGGTCAATTACCCGCGCCTCGACCGCGGCCTCTACGAGCTGAAAAACGTCGTCAGCCGCAAGAAGCAGCTCCTCCCCTTCATCTCCCGGTTGCTGGGGGCGGAAAGCGTGCGGTGATCGGCGTCACGATCCCCGCGCTGACCTCGTGGCAAACCCGGCGGATACGGGGCGGTGATCCGCACCGGGCACCGTCGTGCCCCTCAGCGGTCCGCAGCCGGGGCGGATGGCTCGAGGAAGTCGGGCCGGCCGTTGCCGTTGGTGTCGGCACTCCCCTCGGCGAGGTCGCCGGCGCCGTCGCCGTCGCCGTCGAGCGCGGCCAGCGCCAGGCGCACGAAGGGGCGCTGGTAGGCCTCGCCGTCGGCCCCGGCGTAGCTCACCCAGGCGACGAGATCGGTGGCGTCGAAGACCGCATCGAGCACGTTGCCACCCTTGATCGGGATCGCACAGGCGACCTCGGTGAGCTTCGCCGCATCGAGGCGGCCGTGGTGTGCCTTGAGGAAGGGAAACGCCCCGCGACCCTCGTCTTGGTAGACGAGGTCGGGGAGCACGGCCGGGGCGAGTTCGTCGGTGGAATCATTGGCGTTCCAGATCGTCACGTCGTCGACCCCCGGCCCGGTGTGGGCGCGGATCTTCACGCCGCGCCGGTCGGCCCGGCCGTCGCCGAAGACGAAGTGGTATTTCTTCGTCCGCGGCAGCGACTGGAAGGTGTCGAGGGCCTCGGTGAGCGAGTCGGCGTCGTAGAGCAGCGTGCGGAACCAGGTGGTGAAGTGCGGGGCGTGGAGCTCGTAGGGCATCTCCTTGGCGGGTGAGTCCCCCATCTCCGACAGCGCGATCCCGGCGGCGCTCAAGCCGCAGTTGGCGCCGATGAAACCGGCGAACGTCGGGAGGAGATGCGGGGTGCCCTGCTTCGGCAGGTAGACGACGAGTACCGGGTGATCGTGGGCACCCAGTTCCAGTTCCCAGTCGAGATTGCGCGTCTGGTAGAGGTGGCCGTCGGCGGTGGCGCTGCCCCAGGCGGCGATCGCGGAGCAGGAGTATGGCATCAGCAGCGGCACGCCATGCGCCGCCTGGAGCATCGCCAGCGGCACTCCGGCCCCCTCCGCCATGCCGACCAGTTCCTGTTCGACGCGGTCGTCGATCCACGCCGCCTGGGTGCCCCACGCGGCGGCGAGCTGGGCGTCGTCGGCCCCCATCGCCCCCTTCACCTTGGCAAGCAATTGCGGCACGAAGGCCTGGATCTCCTTGGCCATGAGCCGGCCGAGGTGCCAGCCCATCTGCCGTGGCGTGCCGCCGACCACCACCACCGGGATCGTCGCGCCGCCGCTCGACACGCTCGCGCGGTAGCCACCACCCCCGGGGTTGTCGGCGGCCTGCAGGTCGGAATGGGCCACGATCTGCACGCCGCCGGCGAGCGCCCCGCCGGCGATCGCCCCGGCCTTCTCGGCAACCCGGGCCCTCTCGGCCGGGGCCTGGGCGGAGGCGACGACACCCGACAGCGTCGGGACGGCGACGAGCAGCGCGGCGATGGAGCGGCGGACCATGGCGGTTGCCTCCGGGAAAACGGCTCGCGGACCCCCCGTCCGCGACCGGGCGGAGTATAGCGGCCGGCCGGGTGACGTTCCCATCCCGGCCGTCGGCGGGACGCAGTCATCCGCACCCCGGCGAGCAGTCCTACGCCAGGGCGTAACAGCCCGCCAGCCACACGGCATGCAGGACCACGAACGCCGCCCCCCACCGGAGTTTCAACAGCGCCCGGTCGTCGCGCAGCCAGGGGCGGACCAGCACCAGCGGGATGACCGCCAGGAGGATCGGAAAGACATACTGCCAGACCACCCTCAACACGACCTGAGCTTCTCCGAGGGCCGGAACGAAGGGCGAAGATTCGACGATCGGGCGCCAACCGACGACCAACACGGCCCCGGAACAAAGCGCCGCCACCAGGCCGGCGGCAAATGCCAGCAGGCTCGACCGCCAGACCATCGCCGTGGCAAGGCAGTGGATCCCGCCGAGAAAGCCGGTCACCGCCGCGAACAAAACCCAGCCGATCGGCAACGCCGCCAGCGAGCCGAACCGTTCGTTGGGCAACAGGCCGAGGAGGGCGATCGCGCCGAGGCCGACGACCACCGCGAGCATCGGCAGCGCCCGGGCCGCGAGAACCTTCCATGGGGAAACTCCGCGCTCGGCAGGCCAGGGCACGCGGCCCGACGCCTGATCGCCGCCGATCGCCTGGAGGGCGGCGAGCACGATCGTCACCACCGGGGTGATGAACCCGACGACCGTGAGGGTGGTGTCCCACGCATCCGAACCGTCCGACCGCGGGCCGAGCCGAGCGAGCGCCGCGGCCGTCGCCGCCGTGCTCACGCCGGCCGCCACGCCGAACACCGGCGCCGTCCACGTCAGCTCCAGAGAGTTCCAGGCGAGGGCCCACCATCCGGCGGGTGAGCGCCAGGATCGCCAGCCCTCGGTCCTGTCCTGCATGGCGGCGATGAACGGGACAGCGTCGCCGATCGCCCCGATCGCGACGGCGCTGTCGGCAACCCCGTCACGCTCGTCGGCCCGACACCACGCCCGGCGGAACACACTCGGCAAGGCCGCGATGCCGATCACGAGTGGGCAACCCGCGACCAGCATGACGAGCACGCGGGCATGGCCGGCGGGTGCCCCGCCGGCCAACGGAGACTGCCACCCAGGCAGCGAACGTTCGAGCCAACTGACCACCGTGCCGCACAGCGCGAACCACATGAGATGCCATCCGACGGACGACACCACCGCGAGGAACGGCTCGGCCACGAACAGCCCCGTCAGACAGGTCAAGCACACGAGCGACATCGCCACGATGCTCGCGATCACCGCCTGCTCCGCCGCCGGAAACGGCAGCCAGTCCGCAACACCGGCGCCGTCCGGCAGCCCACCGGCCACCAGGCACACGAGCCACCCACAGGCCGCAGCCCCGAGCCCGGCGGCGACGATCACCGCGAGTTTCACAGCCAGCACGTTCCACCACGCGACCGGCAGCAGCGCGTGCCAACCCCACGTGCCCCGCCGCCGCTCGCCGGCAAACAGCATCGCCGCGGCGAACATCGCGACCCAGAATGCGACCAGGGGGCAGGCGGTCGCCGGGTCAGCGACCCAGGCGAAGTCCTGGACCGTGGTCATGCCGACGGCGATCGACAACCTCCGCGCGATCACCAGAGCCGCATGGCCGGCGACGACGAGGAACACGACGTCGCGGGCGAGGCGCGATTCCTTCCAGGCAAGCGCGAGCGAGGGGGATGGCATGGGCGACTCCTCGTGGGGTGTGATCGGCGCTGGTCAGCGGCCGGCGCCGGTCACGGCACCGGCCCGGCGCGGCGTGCGGTCCCAGGGCAACCCCCCCCACGACTGCGTGAAGGCGACGTACAGGTCTTCAAGAGTGGGGCGCACGGCGCGCACGTCACCGACGGCGGGATCGGCGGCGAGGCCGTCGACGACGCCCGCGCTGAGGGCGGGCACGAGCAGACGCACCGAGCGAGCCTGGCACTCCCCCCAGCGCACGGCGAGGTCGAGCACCGCCGGCGGCGGCGCGGCGAAGGGGTCGTGGAGCGTGAACGAAAGGAGGGTGTGGGCCGCCTTGAGGTCGTCGAGCGGGCCGTCGAGCACGATCCTCCCGTCGTGGATGATCGTCACGTGGTCGGCGACGCGTTCCACCTCCGCGACCTGGTGCGAACTGATCAGCACGCTCCGCCCCGCGGCGGCGATGTCGACCATGCTCTGGAGAAACTCGCGGCGGACCACCGGGTCGAGACCCGACGTCGGCTCGTCGAGGAGGAGCAGGCGGGGCTCGGCGGCGAGCACGCTGGCCAGCGCCGTCTTGGCGCGCATCCCCTTGGAGAGGGCACGGACGCGTGTCGCAGGGGGGAGATGGAAATCCTCGGCCCACCGGACGAACGCCTGCGGGTATCCCGGGCCGTGGAACGCCGAGCAGAACCACCCCACCTGCTGCACCGTCATCCAGTCGTAGAGCGCAGGCGCGTCGGCGAGGTAGCCGACACGGCGGCGCAGGGCGAACGGCTCGCGTGCCGGCTCGATCCCGAGCACACGGATCGCGCCGCCGTCGGGGTGGAGGAAGCCCACGAGCAGGCGCATCAGCGTGGTCTTGCCGGCGCCGGTCTCGCCGAGCAGTGCGTGCACGCTGCCCGGCCGCACCGTGAGATCGACACCGCAGAGCACTTCCTTGCGGCCGAACCGCTTGGTCACGCCGCGCACCTCGACCGGGTTGCCGGGATCCGTTGCCATGGCGAGACCTCCACCGGGCTGGTTGCCGACGTTCCCCTTACCCCGCTTCCGCCGTGCCGCCGCGCATCACTTTGCGCACCGACCGCTCGAAGAGCGTGCGCAGGTCGTCGGGGGCCACCCCCCCCTGCACCGCCTCGGCGACCACCTGCTCGAGCCGTTCGAGGACGAGTGCCTGCCGCTCCGCCACGCAGGCGCGCACCGCCGTGCGGCAGACCGCCAGCCCACGGCCACGCACCGGCTCGAGCACCCCGTCGGCCTGGAGCTGCTGGTAGGCGCGCTGGATCGTGTTGGGGTTCACCGTGAGCTGCCGGGCCAGCTCGCGCACGCTCGGGATCCACTCGCCGGGGGCGAGTGTGCCGGAGGCGACGGCGTATTTGACCTGGCGCACGATCTGGTCGTAGATCGCCAGGCCGTCGTCGGCGTCGATGCGGAAGATCATGGCCCACCCCCGACACGCCCACAGGCGTGTACTAGTGTGATAGTACAGCCATTTCCAGCGGCGTCAAGCCCCGTTCCGTCGCGCAGGCGCGATCAACGCGGCCGCCCCGTAAGGCGGTTGGTTTTTTCCGCGATCGGGAGCAGAATCGCGCCCGAAGAGCATCGCTTGCTCCGCAGCCATCCCGAGTCGCACCACATGCCCGCGAGCGCACCGACCGAAGCCGCCCTGAAGGCCGCCTACTCGGCCGCCTGCGAGCGCTACGCGGCGCTCGGGGTCGACGCCCCCGCGGCCTGTGCGGCGCTGACGACGATCCCCGTCTCGCTCCACTGCTGGCAGGGGGACGACGTGCGCGGCTTCGAGGGGGTCACTGGGGCGCTCGGCGGCGGCCTCGCCGTGACGGGCGACCATCCCGGCCGGGCGCGCACCCCGGCGGAGCTGCGCGACGACCTCGACATGGCCCTCGCCCTGATCCCCGGCCGGCACCGGCTCAACCTCCACGCGATCTACGGCGAGTTCGGCGGGAAGCAGGTCGATCGCGACGAGATCGACGCCACCCACTTCGCCGACTGGGTCGCCTGGGCGAAGAGCCGCGGCGTCGGGCTCGACTTCAATCCGACCTGCTTCTCGCACCCGAAGGCCGCCGACGGCTTCACGCTCGCGCACCCCGAAGCGGGGATCCGCCGGTTCTGGATCGAGCACTGCCGCCGGTCGCGGGAGATCGGGGCGGCGCTCGGGGCGGCCCTCGGCACCCCCTGCGTGACCAACATCTGGGTGCCCGACGGCTTCAAAGACACCCCGGCCGACCGGTTCTCCCCGCGCGCCCGGCTGGCCGAATCGCTCGACGCCGTCTTCGAGACACCGTTCCCCGCGGAGCACCTCCGCGACGCCGTCGAGCCGAAGCTGTTCGGCATCGGCAGCGAGAGCTGCACCGTCGGTTCGAGCGAGTTTTATCTCGGCTACTGCATCACCCGGCGGAAGCTGCTCTGCCTCGACGCCGGCCACTACCACCCCACCGAGACGATCAGCGACAAGATCTCGAGCGTGCTGCTCTACCTGCCGGAGATCCTCCTCCACGTGAGCCGCGGCGTCCGCTGGGACTCCGACCACGTCGTCACGCTCACCGACGACCTGCTGGCGATCGCGCGGGAGGTGGTCGCGTGCGGCGACCCGGCCCGGGTCCACGTCGGGCTCGACTATTTCGACGCCAGCATCAACCGGGTCGCCGCCTGGGTGATCGGCACGCGCGCCATGCTCCGCGCCCTGCTCGTGGCGCTGCTCGAGCCGCCGGCGATCCGCGCGGCAGAGCGCGCGGGGGATCGGACGGCGCGGCTGGCGCTGCAGGAGGAGGCGAAGGGGCTGCCGTGCGGGGCGGTCTGGGACCACCATTGCCTCGCCAGCGGCGTGCCGGTCGGTCCGGCCTGGCTCGACGCCGTCCGCGCCCACGAACGCGCCGTCACGGGGAAACGGGCATGAGCCACGAGACACACGACGGCGCCGAGGCCGTGGCGGGCGACGTCGACAGCAGCTTCGAGAGCGGCACGGGGGAATACGAGCGTCAGCGTGTGCCGGACCACGCCCTCAAGGGACCGAGCGCCTTCTGGGGCATGTACGCCGGCGAGCACACCGCCGGCACCGAGTTCATGATCGGGCCGCTGTTCGTCAAGTGGGGCGCCGACGCCTTCGGCCTGATCGTCGGCCTCCTCGTCGGCAACCTGCTGGCGGTGCTCACCTGGCGGTTTCTCACCGCGACGATCGCCTGCGAGGAGCGGCTCACCCTCTACTACAAGATGGAGAAGATCGCCGGCCGCGGCCTCGTCGTCCTCTACAACCTCGCCAACGGCCTGCTGTTCTGCTTCCTCGCCGGCTCGATGATCACCGTGTCGGCGACCGCCGTCGGCCCGTTCTTCCCGCCGGGCACGATCGAGATGCCGACGTTCCGATCGACGCTGCCGACGGGGCCGGCGTGGATCGTGTCGTGCATCGCGATCGGCGCGGCGATGACGCTCGTCGCCCTCCGCGGCTACGGCGTGGTCGCCCAGGTGGGGCACTATGCGGCGCCGTGGATGATGCTCGTGTTCGTGGCCTGCGCGCTGGTGACGCTCGGCCGGCTCGGCACCGCCGACCTCTGGAGCCTGCTCACCCCCGCCCCGGGCACGCCGCGGACGATCTCGTTCCTCGGGATCGTCTGCTTCTCCTGGTTCTGCAACGCCGCCATGCACCTCGGCATGGCCGATCTCTCCGTGCTCCGGTTCGCGAAGCGGCCGAGCGCCGGCTGGGCGAGCGCCGCGGGGATGTTCCTTGGCCACTACGTCGCCTGGATCTGCGCGGCGTTGCTGCTCATCTACTGGGTCCGCCGGCACGGCGTCGACCCGCAGGTCGGCATGGATCCGGGCACGATGGTCAACGACGCCGTCGGCTGGGCCGGGCTGCTGTGCGTGATCATCGCCGGCTGGACCACCGCCAACCCGACGATCTACCGGGCGGGGCTCGCCTTCCAGGGGATGCTCCCGGGGATGAGCCGCACGGCCGCCACGCTGCTCGCCGGCGCGGTCTGCATCGCGGCCGGCATCTTCCCCGCCTTCGCGATGAACCTGCTCGACTTCGTCGGCATCTACGGCACGATTCTCGCCCCGATCGGCGGCATCATCGTGGTCGACCACTTCCTCGCCGACGCGGTGGGAATCCCCCGCGATCCCGCCGCGCGGAGCGGGTCGGCATTCAACATGGTGGTGTTCGTCTCGTGGCTGGTGCCGGTGGCCGTGGCGATGTGGCTCTACCAGGCGCAGGGGGTGTTTGCCTCCTACCTGCCACTGCCGAGCGCCATCGCCTGCGGGCTGCTCTACATCGTCCTGTCGCGATTCACCGGCCCGGCGACGATCGCGGGCGCGGTTCGAAACCCAGCCGGCCGAAACCTGACCGGAGACCCGGCATGAAGACCATCGCCATGGTCGTCGGCATCCTCGCCCTCGCGGGCACGATCGTGCCGGCGGCTCTGTTTTTCTTCGAGTCGCTCTGGGGGCCGCTGTTCGGTGCGGCCGGCACCGCGCCGACGGTGTCGCTCACCGTGGTGAAGACGGTGATGCTCGGGTCGGCGATCGCCTGGTTCGCCGCCGCCCCCTTCTGGATGAAGGTGGAGTGACGTCCCGGGGATCGCGCCGGCGTGCGGCCGGCGCTCCCGGACCCGATCGGACCGACGTCGCGAACCGGTCAGACCGCCTTGGCGAACACGGCAGCATCGACGGTGGCGACCGTCTCGCGGACCTCGGCGACGCCGGCCGGTTCGACTGTCTGCTCACCGGCCGGCGTGGCGGCGGTCAGCGGGCACTCGCAGCCGGTCTCGGCATGGAAGTCGGTGTGCTCGAGGGCCGGCTCACCGTACAGATCCTGCATCCCGGCCACTGCACCCATGTACTCGTGGAAATGTGCGTCCATGACTCCAGCCTCCTTGCGTGGTCAACCGAACCAGCCCCTGGAACGTAACCACCGCGACCATTGTTCACGGGCGGTCAAGCAATTCGTTTTCTTTTTTTTCCGAGCCTCCGCGCCGCGGCGAAAAACCTGTCACGGTGCGTCGGCGGGGCAAGACAGGCAAGCCGTTTCCCGCCTGCAAGCATGCTGGCACAGCAGGGCGACAGTCGGTGCGCCGGCACTGCAGGCACGGCGCGGCCCGCCCGGGGCAGCCGGGCGTGGGCGGCCGAACCGCCGGCCCTTGCTCCACCGCCCTTCTCTGGAAACACTCACGGCGACACCGATGGAGACCTGCGATGCCGCTCTATGAATACCGCTGCGACGCCTGTGGCCGGACCTGCGAACTCCTCATCCGCGGCAGCGAGAAGCCGGTCTGCCCCCACTGCGACAGCCCGCGGCTGGCGAAGCTGTTGAGCGTGGTCGCCGGCCCGGTGGTGAAGGGGGGCGGTGCCGCATCGTCCGCCCCGCCCGACGGTGGCTGTGGCCGCCCGCAGTGCGGCATGGGTGGCTGCGCGGGGCTGGACTGAGCGGGCGCTCACCCCCTCGATTCAATACCGGAAGAAGATCGTCCGGCAGGCGGGGCAGCGCAGGCAGGGGATGTGCGTGCCCGCGGAATCGAAGCGCTGCGCCACCTGTTCGCCGGCGCCGAACCAGCCGGTGAGGAAGTTGTCCCACCAGGTGGCGGGCCCGGGGCGGTAGAGCAGCGACGAGCCGTCCCTGGCGTAGATCGTGCCCAGTTCCGCCGCGCCGCCGCAGTGCGGGCACTGGTGCTCCGCCACCTGCCGTGGCGTGAGGGTGGCCCCGTTCTTCGGACTCTCCTCCGCGAAGATCGGATCGATCTTCCCGTCCTTACCGGCGCCGCACTGCCAGCAGATGGAGAGGATGTCGTCGACCTGCGACAGGCACTTCCGGCAGATCCACATCGCGGTCGCCCTTGGGGTCGGGGAATCGCCCCGATTCCCCGCCGCGCGAGTGTAACAAGCCGCCGGCGCGTGGCGCGCGGCTCGGCACCTGCCGGCTCACGCCGCGCCGCCGCTGCGCGCGTGGAACCGGTCGAGGGCGTCGCGCCCCGCGCCGAGGAGCGGCGAATCGCCGAGGTAGCGTTCCGCCATCTCGCGGCGGCCGCGGGCGAGGAGCGTGGCGTAGACATGGAGCTCGAAGTGCAGCCGGAGGCGCTCTTCCGCCGCCGTCTCCCCCACCGCCCCGAGCACCCCCATCAGCGCCTCGGCGCTCGAGAGGTGCGTCGGCCCCGGCTGGTCGCGCAGCCAATACCGCCCCGGCCGGCCCCCCGGATCGGCGAGGCACACCCGGCGGCCGAGCCCGTCGAGCGACCGGGTCATCTCCCCCGCCTCGCGCCAGGTGCCGTCGACGATCACCACGGCCGGCCGGTGGGCCGAGCCGGTCGCCGCCGCTCCCGCAGGCAACGGCTCGCCGGCGGGATCGAGGATCCAGGGTTCACCCCCCGCGTTCACCGCCTCCCGCGCGAGTCCCAGCGCCGGATGGTGGCGCGTGGCACGCTGGAAGAGATGGCTCGTGCAGCCGTTGACGGTGCGGGCGACGAGGGCACCGGTGCTCGAAGGCTTGTTGCGTTCGTGGCGATGGATGAGGAGGTGGACCGCGATCGCGGTCTCGACCGGCGGCAGCAGGTCGCACACGCACAGGCGCGGCGGCTGGCTGCACCCTGGGCAGCGGGCGGCACCGGCGCGGACGACGCTTCTTCCCATCGGCAGGCCGGTTTTCCCCAACGGGTCAAGGCAGCGCCGTCTGCGCGGGGGGCGGAAACACCCCGGCGGCCTGCGCGTCGATCGCCGTGCCCTCGAACGTGATCCGCGGGTCGTTGACGTCCACGAGCTCGTCGAGCTCGTAGACATCGTGGTAGCCGTAGCCGTGGAGGGCGATGAACGTGGGGATGTTGAGCGCCATCATCAGCGGCCTGGCCTCGGCGGCGAACTGGCTGGCCGCCTTCCTGCCCGGTCGCGGCCGTGCCGGGGCGACCTTCGAGGCGAAGTCGCGTTCGTTGCCGGCGAAGTTGTTGTTGCAATAGATGAGGATCTTCGTCTCGAAGCTGGGGATCACCTGGGCCAGGTTCTTCTCCGTGAACTCGGTGAACGCCAGGTGCCGCGCCCCTTTGAGATGGATCCGCTCGAAGCGGAAGTCGGACCGGCAGTCGAGGATCACGACCCCCGCCTCGCGGCTCATGGCGAGGAACGTGTCGAGATCGACGAGGCGGCCGGCCCGGTGGCTCTCGACCTCGGCGACGAGGGTCTTGTAGTCGTCGAAGCTGACCTTCGCCTTCGGATAGGGCTTCTCCGCGGCACTCGCCGCACCGCCCCACAGGGCGACTGCCACGAGTGCGAAGGGCGTTACGACTGCCGGGCCAATGGTTCGCATCCCACACCTCGGTTTCACGGAGCATCGGGGCTCGGTCCCGTGACCCCGAGTGTATCCCCTGCCCCGCTTTTCCCGCCGGGTGCCGGCCCCGCCGGCCGGCCGTGGTCCTTGAAAAACCGCCACACACGCTCGGCGCCGCGGAAGCTGCCGATCGGCTCGTTCCCGTCGCGTCGCGCCGCCGTGCCCGGCCAGCCATGGCCGCCAGCGCTGTCCACGACCGACTCGGTGACCGCGCCACCGGGTCCGGCGGGGTGGGTCGTCGTCGTCACCGTGCCGTCGACGACCGTCGCGCCGTCGGGGAGCGATTTGTTCGCCCGGACCCAGAACGCGACCACCTCGTCCACCGGCTTGAACGGCACCGCCTGGGCACCGCGCACGAGCGGATTGCGGCTCATCCCTCCCTCGAGCGGCACCTCGTCGTCGCGGGCGCCGTTGATGACGAGGATCGGCAGCGGCACCGCGGGGACCGGGTCGAAGGCGAACATCGTCGCCACGACCGGTGCGATGGCGGCGAGCTTTTCCGGGCGGTGGACGCCATAGACAAACGTCATCATCCCGCCGTTGGAACCGCCGGTCATGAAGATCCGCTCGGGGTCGGCCCCGTGGTCGCGCACCAGCACCGCGATGAGCGCGTCGAAAAATGCGATGTCGTCGGCATCGCGGACCTGCCGGCGGAGAAGATACCCGGTGTTCCAGGCACGGCGGCCGGCGCCGAACTCGGTGCCGTCGGGATACACGGCGATGAATCCCTCGCGGGCGGCGAGGATGTCGAACCCCGAGCTCGCGCGCATCCGCGCGGCGCTACCCATGCCGCCGTGGAGCACGATCACCACCGGACGCCGTGGCCCGTCGGCGACCGCGTTGACCACGATGGCGTGCCGGTCACTCCCCTCCACGTCGACGACGACATCGATGGACCGCGGTGGCTGGGCGTCGGCGCTGCCGATCCCGGGAGCCCCGATGGCGATGGCCAAGGCGACCATTCCCCACCCTGCCCACCGCGCCCCGGGCCACCGGCGGGGGCAAAGCCCGCTGCCGGTCACGTCGGCGTCTGCCCGCCGTCGCCGCCGGCATGATGCCAGACCGTGTCGATGCATCATCTGCTCCCTTCCGGGTGCCGGACGGCCTGGAGATACTCGCGGAGCAATTCACCCCGCGCGCCACGGGGCGAGTCGCGGCCGAGGACCGTGGCCCCGGCGGCGACGTGCGCCGCCATCTCGTACACGCCGTCGTCCTGCACGCCGATCTCCTCCAGGGTGAACGCCACGACGATCCCGTGCCACCGGCCCGCCGAGCGCTCGACGACGGCGCGGCGCACGACGAGCGACTCCCGCTCGATCTCGATGTCGACGCGGCCATATGCCGTCACGGCACCGGCCCGTGGAGTCGCCCGCACGAGGTCGTGGCCGTCGCCGCGGTCGAGCCGCTGCAGGTCGAAGTCGGCCAGCAGCTTTTCGAGGAGCGTCGGCAGGTCGAGCGAGCGCAGGTCGCAGACCTCCGCCAGCGCCTCCGGCAATTCCGCGGCGTCGAACAGCGCCGCGGTGTCCCGCGACGGCGCGAACCACACCGCTCCCGTGCCGTCGCGCCCCCACGCCACCGGCCGCCCCGAGACGTCGGCGATCTGGACGAACCGGGAGCCGCGGACCCACAACGTCGACGCCGGCACGGCGCTGCGGCGCGCGGCGGAAAACCGCCACTGCCGCGCCGCGCCGACGGAGACAGAATACCGGCGATCCCCCGCGGGGCGGCTGGCCACCAGGGCACGCTGCACCGCATCGATGGCGCCGGCGTCGGCCGTCGGCGGCAGCGTCAGCCACAGCCCCGCTCCGCCGGCCACCAGTGCCGCACCGCCCCACGCGAGCTTCCGGCCGAACACGCGCCGCGACCCGACGGGGGCCGGCGGCGGTTCGCCCCAGCCGCCGGTGTCGCGGAGGAGGGCATGGAGTCGCGCGCGGTCGGCGAGGAGCGCGATGGCGGCGGGATCGGCGCCGAGGGCCCGAGAGAGCGTCTGCTCGTCGTCGGCCGACGGGGCGCCGTCGACCCAGGCATCGATTGCGCGCCTCACGTCGTCGTCGATCATTCTCCCGCTCCCGCAGCGAGCCGCCGACCGATGCAGTCGGCGAGGGCTTCCCGGATCCGAAACAGGGCCACACGGACCGATCCGGGTGTCGACCGGACGGCTGTGGCGATCGAGGTGATCGCCAGGCCGTCGTGGTACCGCATCCGCACCAGCGCCCGGGAGCGTTCGGTGAGCGTCGCCAGGCACTCGTCGAGCGCTTCGCGGCGCGGCGACAGGTCGTCGTGGGTCTCCGTGAGCGACTCGGCGAGCCGCTCGAGCACGTCGTCGGCGAGGACGAGCCGTTGCCGCTGGCTGCTGCGGTAGTGATCGATGATCCGCGATTTGGCGAGCCACAGCACCCAGCCCACGAACGGGCGCTGGCCGTCGTATTCCTCGAAACGCCGCGCCACGGTCAACGCCACCTGCTGGAGCACGTCCTCACGGTCGGCCGTCGACTTGATCGCGGCGGCCACGTAGGCGCGCACGGCCGGTTCGGCGGCCAACCACGAGCGGGTCAGCTTCTCGCGGATCTCGATCTCGTGGGGGGAACTCATGCCGCACCGTTGCCGACCGACGGTATCACTTGTCCTCGGGCGGACGGCGGAAGCCCTGGTCGGGGCCGCGTTCGCCACGGTCGGGAAAGCCCGGCCGACCGCCCCCCTGCTGCATGTATTGACGCATGCGCGCCATTCCCTCCTCGAACTCCTCGCGCGACAGCGACCCGTTGCCGTCGCGGTCGAGCCGACCGAAGGCCGCGTCGCCAAGACCGGCCGCGCCCGGCCGCTGGCCCTCGGGGCGCTGCGCTTGCTCGGCGCCGGGGCGCTGCGGCCGCTGCCCCTCCGGGCGGCGGAATCCCCCGCGACCGGCACCGGCCATCGAACGCATCTGCTCCGCGGCGGCCGCGACCTCCTTTTCGTCGAGCATGCCGTCGCCGTCGGTGTCCATCCGGGCGAAATACTGCTCGATCATCGCCGTGCGCGCCTTGACGAACTCCGCGAGGCTCAAGCGGCCGTTGCCGTCTGTGTCGGCCCGCTTCACCATCTCGGCAGGCGACGGCTCCCCGGCGGGTTGGGCAGTCGCTTCCGGCGCGAGCAGGCCGACGACGAGGAGGAACGAAGACAGGCGAACGACGGGATTCATGGCGGGACTCCGGGAAACGGTCGGGGTGGAAGGCGCACACAAACGAACGGGCGAGGCGGGGAGCGCTCCGCCCCGGTCAGGCGAGGATCTCCCGATGGACGGTGCCGTGCACGTCGGTGAGCCGGAAGTCGCGGCCCGCGTAGGGATAGGTGAGCCGCTCGTGGTCGAGGCCGAGGAGGTGGAGCAGCGTCGCGTGCCAGTCGTGGATGTGCATCCGCTTGTCGACGGCCTCGTAGCCATGGTCGTCGGTGGCGCCGTGGACCATGCCCCCCTTCACGCCGCCGCCGGCCATCCACAGCGTGAACCCCTTGTTGTTGTGATCACGGCCGTCGGCTCCCTGGCTGTGCGGCGTGCGGCCGAACTCGCCCCCCCAGATCACGAGCGTGTCGTCGAGCAGGCCGCGGTCGGCAAGGTCGCCGAGCAACCCCGCGATCGGGCGGTCCACTTGCCGGGCGGTGTTCGCCAGCGCCGTGCCGAGGTTGAAATGGTGGTCCCAATTGCCGTGCGTCACCTGCACGAACCGCACGCCGGCCTCCGCCAGCCGCCGCGCCATGAGGCACTGCCGGCCGAAGGTGTCGGTGTCGTCGGCGCCCACCCCGTAGCGATCGAGCGTGGCCTGGGTCTCGCCGGCGATATCCATCACCTTCGGGACCTCGTCCTGCATCCGGAAGGCGAGCTCGTACGACTCGATCACCCCCTCGGTGTCGGGGCTCGCGCCGCCGTCGAGCGCGAGCCGCGAAGCATTGAGCCGCTGGATGAAGTCCACCTGGTCGCGCTGCGCCGCGCGGTCGAGGAGCGGGCTCTCGATGTTCGGGACCGACGTCGGCGCGCCACCGCCGCGGGGGCCGGCGAAGCCGGGCCCACGCCCGCCGCCGACCCGCGTCGCCTGGTAGACGGCCGGGAGGAAGGCACTGCCGAACGCCCGCGCGGCGGCCACGGGCGGATTGATGACGATGAATCCCGGCAGGTTCCGGTTTTCGGTGCCGAGGCCGTACAGCGTCCAGGCGCCCAGCGACGGCCGCACGAACTGTGCCGTGCCGGTGTGGAGCTGCGCGAAGGCCTGCGGATGGGCCGGCAGATCGGTGGCCATCGAGTTGATCACGCACAGCGAGTCGGCGTGCCGCGCGACTTCGTCGAACAGGCTCGACACCCAGAGGCCGCTCGCGCCGCGCCGGCTGAAGTCCCAGCGCGGCGCCATCAGCGTCGCGCGCCCGCCGCGGCCGGCGGCCGCCGGCGCGGCATTGCCGGCGTCGGCGACGAGCTTCGGCTTGTGGTCGAACGTGTCCACGTGCGACGGCCCGCCCTGCATGCAGAGGAAGATCACCCGCTTGGCGCGGGGTGGGAAGTGCGGGGCCTTCGGAGCCAGCGGGCCGGCGACGACCGCCTGCTCGTCCGCCTCGGCGGCCAGCGCCGAGAAGGCGAGGAGGCCGAAGCCGTTGGCGGAGTGGCGCAGCCACTGGCGCCGCGATCCCTGGCTCGCGCTGGAGCGGCAGACGGTCGAAGACGGGCGCGGCATGATCGGTGCATCCCGGGGGGATCGGCGTCGTCAATTCACGTGGCGGAATTCCGCCGTGGCAAACAGGGCCTGGCAGTAGGCCACCAGCGCGAGCGACTCGGCCTCCGCCGCGCCGCCCCGCGGCCCCGCCCCGGTCGCGCGCCGGGCGTGGCGGACGGAGAAATCGGTCCAGAAGTCGGCGATCGCCCGCGTCTCGGCAGGAGTCGGACGGCGCCCGAGCGCCATCCCGAACGCCGCCGCGAGGCGCTCGGGCAGCGGGCCCGGCAGGCCGGCGACGCGTGCGGCGAACGACCGCGCCAGCGACACCACCTCCTCGTTGTTGAGGAGGAACAGCGCCTGCGAGGGCACGTTCGACTCCTCGCGCTGGCCGCTGACGAGCGATGCGTCGGGGAAGTCGAAGACGGCGAGCGCCTCGGGCACCTGGTCGCGGACGATCGGCAGGAAGATCGAGCGGCAATCGTCGGACCGCGTCCGCGACCGGGTCAGCATCTCGATCATTCCCCGTCGGTCTTCCCGAATCCGGGCGATCGGAGAGCCGGCCGTGGGCTCGAGGTCGAGCCGGCCCGCGACGGCGCGCATCGCGTCGCGGATCACCTCGGCGTCGAGCCGCCGTTGATCCATGCGCCAGCGGAGTCGATTGTCGGGATCGACGGCATGATTCGCGGCGTCGTGCACGGCGGCGAGCCCGTAGCCGCGGGACAGCACGATCCGCCGGATCAGCTTCTTCACCGACCAGCCGTCCTCCATGAAGGCGACGGCGAGGTGGTCGAGGAGCTCGGGGTGGCTCGGCTCCATCCCCATGATCCCGAAATTGTCGGGGGTGGCGACGATGCCCTGCCCCATGAGCTTGAGCCACACCCGGTTGGCCATCACCCGGGCCGCGAGCGGGTTGTCGCGCGACGCGATCCAAAACGCGAGGTCGAGCCGGCCGCTTCCTGCGGCGATCTTCCGGGGCTCGTCCTCGGCGCACAGCACCTCCACGAGCCCGCGCGGCACCGTCTCCCCCGGCTGATCGACGTCGCCGCGGGCCAAGAGCGGGCTGTCGACGGCGTCGGGACGGTCGAGGACCCCCATCGCCAGCGACCGCGGGCTGCCGTCGGCACGGAATTGATCGAGATCCGACCGGGCCCCCGCGGCGCGGTCGCGCGCCACGCGCACCCGGAGGAACGCCGCGGCCCCGTCGCGGTCACGGCCCGCGCGACGCGCCTCGGCTGCCTCGCGGGCGAGGGCGTCGGCGCTGGCGGTCAATTCGCCCACCTCGCGCTCGAGCCGCTCCAGGTCGCCGGCAGGGAGGGGCGCTACCGCGGCCGGCAGGCCGGCCTCCGGCGGCAGCTCGACGAGCGACGACGGATGGGCGTTTTGCAGTTGCGCTCCGGTGCCGAACAGCGTCTCGCTGCTGAGGAAGATGCCGGCCAGGCCGTAGTAGTCGCGCTGCGAGACGGGGTCGGTCTTGTGGTCGTGGCAGCGCGCGCAGGCCAGCGTCAGGCCGAGCATCGACTGCGACACCACATCGATCTGCTCGTCGACCATGTCCATCTGGAATTGCCGCCGGTCGCGCTCGTTGAGCGCCTTCGGCCCGAGGGCGAGAAAGCCGGTGGCGATGATCTTCCGCGCCTGGTCGGCCGGCCCCGAGTGCCGCAGCAGGTCGCCGGCGAGCTGCTCGCGGAGAAACCGGTCGTAGGGCTTGTCGTCGTTGAACGCCGCGATCACCCAGTCGCGGTAGCGCCACGCATGGGGATAGGGAAGGTTCGTTTCCTTGCCGCTGGAATCCGCATACCGGGCGACGTCGAGCCAGTGCCGCGCCCAGCGCTCGCCGAACCGTGGCGACGCGAGGAGGCGGTCGACCACCCGCTCGACCGCGGTCGCCGACGTGTCGGCGAGGAAATCGTCGATCTCGGCCGGTGTCGGGGGCAGCCCGATCAGGTCGAACGACAGCCGGCGGAGCAGCGCCGTGCGGTCGGCATCGGCCACCGGACCGACGCCGGCCTCCTCCATGGCGGCGAGCAGGAACCGATCGATGTCGGACCGGGGCCAATCGGCATTCCGCACGTCCGGCAGCGCCGGGGCGACAGGCTTCTGAAACGCCCAGTGGCGCCGCCCGACGGCGACTTCTTCCTGCCAGGAATCGGTCGCCGATTCGGCGGCCTCGATCGCACCGGCCGCGAGCCACACCGCGACCGCGGCCAACAGCCCGCCAGCGAACGAACGGCTCATGGGGTGCACCATCGGATGATTCCTGGAACGAACCGTCCCCGACTTGTAACGGCCGTCTGTCGGGATGGTTTCGCAGGGCCTGCCCGACGGCTGCCCGACCAATCCCGTCGGTCGTATGCCGCCGGAGGCATCAAAACGTTAGCAGCCCGTGGCCAAAGTCCATCCCTGGCCTTTGGCCACTCGAAAAGCTGCGCTTTTCACGGGAGCTGCGCTCCCGGCACCTCATCCCTGAGGTGCGGCAGGCTGTTTGGCTACAGCCTGTTAGCAGCCCGTGGCCAAAGTCCATCCCTGGCCTTTGGCCACTCGAAAAGCTGCGCTTTTCACGGGAGCTGCGCTCCCGGCACCTCATCCCTGAGGT
>SXWA01000055.1 GCA_005791575.1 Planctomycetaceae bacterium | reverse complement strand
GGCGGCGGGCGTGCGAGCGCGACCTCATCGATGACGGTCTCCGGTGACGGGCCCTGACCTGGCCGAGTATACGGGTCAGCTGCACGGATGGATCGCCACGGGCGCCAGACTGCCGCCAGACCGCTCGATTGACCACCCCGACGGATGCGACCGACAATCGCCGCGTCGGGTTCACACCTCGTCGCTCCTTTGTACACGGAACACCCCATGCCTCGCCTGCACCTCCACCGGCTGGCGTTCGTGCTGGCGCTGGCTGCCCACGGAATCGCGGGCTCCGCCGCCGCGGCCGCACCCGGGCGCCGTCCCAACATCCTCGTCATCGTCGCCGACGACCTGGGATATGCCGACCTCGGGTTCCAGGGAGGGCGCGACATCCCCACTCCCCACCTCGATGCCCTGGCGGCGGGCGGGGTCCGCTGCACGTCGGGCTATGTCTCCGGGCCCTACTGCAGCCCGACCCGGGCCGGCCTCCTCACCGGCCGCTACCAGCAGCGGTTCGGCCACGAGTTCAACCCCGGCCCGCCCGGTCCCGACAACCAGGCGATCGGCCTGCCCCTTTCCGAGACGACGCTCCCCCAGCGGCTCAAGGAGGCGGGCTACGCCACCGGCCTGGTGGGCAAATGGCACCTCGGCAACGGCGCACAGTTCCAGCCGCAGTCGCGCGGGTTCGACGAGTTCTTCGGATTCCTCGGCGGGGCACATGGGTATGGACCGTTCCCGGAAGGGGATGCCGGTCCCAACGCCATCCGCCGCGGCCGCGACCCGGTGGCGGAGAGGGAGTATCTCACCGACGCCTTCGCCCGTGAGGCGGTGTCGTTCATCGACCGCCACGCTGCCGCGCCGTTCTTCCTCATGCTCACCTTCAACGCCGTCCACACGCCGATGGAAGCCCCGGCGCGCGACGCCGACCGGTTCGCTGCGATCACGGCGCCGCGGCGCCGCACCTACGCGGGGATGCTCGCCGCGATGGACGACGCAGTGGGACAGGTGACGGCGGCGCTGGCGGACCGGAAACTCGTCGAGGACACGCTGGTCTTCTTCATCAGCGACAACGGCGGGCCAGCGGTGAACGCGTCGAGCAACGGCGCGCTCCGCGGCCAGAAGGCGACGACCTGGGAGGGGGGGGTGCGCGTCCCGTTCGTGGTCTCGTGGCCGGGTACCCTGCCTGCCGGCACCACCTACGGCGAGCCGGTGATCCAACTCGACATCCTCCCCACGGCGCTCGCGGCGGCGGGCATCGCCCGCCCCGACGGCCTCGACGGAGTCGATCTCCGCCCGTTCCTCGCGCGAGATCGGGCGGGCGCGCCGCACGAGGCGCTCTACTGGCGCTTCGGGCAGCAGCGGGCAATCCGGATGGGCGACTGGAAGCTCGTCGAGGCGACGGGGGGAAACGGGCCGATCCTCATCGACCTGGCAGCCGACCTCGGCGAACAGACCGACCGGAGCAGTGCCGAGCCGGCGACCCGCGCGCGGCTGGAGCAGGCCTGGAAGGAGTGGAACGCCACGCTCGTCGAACCACGCTGGGGCCGGCAGGGCGGCCGGCCCGCGGGCCGACAACAACCGGGCCGCCGCCGTCCGCCGGCGCCGGCGGGGGCCGGGGCATGATGCGGTGCTCGGCAGCCGTCGCGGTCGCCGCAGCACTCCTCGCGGTGTCGGCCGCCGCCCAGCCACCGGCCGAGCCGACCACCTGGGACGGGCGTCATCCGATCGGGCGGATCGCGGCGACGATCGTTTATTTCGTTCCTGCCGACCGTGTGCCACTCCCCGATTGGCGATCGCGGGCCGAGTGGTATGCACGGCGCATCGAGGCGTTCCACACGCGCGAGTTCGAGGGGCGGTCGGTCCTCACCGCCACCGTGGTGGCCGAACCGCTCGTGTCGCGCCTGCCGACCGCCGCCCTCCGCGCCGGGGATGCCAATGCGATCTTCTTCCGCACCCTCGGCGAGGCCGACGAGCGGCTCTCGTTCGCGCGCGAGCGGCGGGGGGATGCGTTTCCCGTGCTCGTCGTTCTCAGCGACATCAACTGGCGACCACTCGACGATTTCCAGCGCCTCGCCCCGACGCCGACCGGCTTCCGTTTCGAGGGCTCGCTCGCGCCCGAGGATCCGTCTGCGGGCGCAGTCCACGTGCCGGGTGCGGCGGCGGGGGGTGCGCGGGCGACATACCTCGCCGACGCCGGCAAGGGCTGGGGGCTGGTGAGTGGCGACGGCTGGCGCGTGCCCTACCGCGGCAGTGATTGTGTCGTCTACCACGAAGGGGTCGGCCACGCGATCGGCCTGCCCCATCCGCCGGCCGACGACGCCAACGTGATGAGCTTCGGCCAGTACCGGGCGACCCTCGGCCAGTCGTGGGTCGATCCCGACCAGAAGAAGACGCTCGGCTGGGAGCCGGTAGCAGGCTTCGATGCCGCGCGGCACGCGCTGTTCTCCGGCTTGACCGGCGCCGTCGAGCCGGCCACGCCCCGTCCCGGCCAGCCGGTCACCCTCCGCCTCGGCCTGCCCGCCCACCTTCCGGTCACCGACGTGCGTGTGGAGATCCAGACCGCGCTCCGCGGCCCTTGGCTGTCGATCCCGGTGCCGGCGACGGCCGTGCGCGACGGCGCGATCCCCCTCGGCGGCTTCGACCGCCCCTGCCCCGTCACCTGGCGGGCCCGGCTGCGGCGGGCAACACCGATCGGCACGGCCGACGACGCAGCCGAACTGTGGGGCTATTTCCAGGTGCGCACCGATCCCGGCATGCCGCCACCGGCGGTCGACATCGATCCGCTGGACAGCGCCGAGTTTCCCGCCGTCGCCGCCGGGGATCGGCCGGCTACCGACCTGCTCGCGGCGGTCGATCCGACCCGCGATGCGGTGGCCGGTGAATGGACTCTCATGCCCGCGGGCGCCGAGGGAGGGGTCCGGCTCACCGCGCCGAAGGCGTTCGGGGCGCGGTTGGAACTCCCCACGATCCCGCCGGAGGAGTATCGGCTGACGGTGATCGCCGAGCCGCTCGACGAACCGGACGGCCTGATCCTCGGCCAGCGCGCCGGCGACAGCCGCTTCGTCGTCCTCCTCGGATTCACTCCACAGGAGGAGCAGATCGGGGCGCTCGAGAACGTCGACGGCGGCAACGTCGCTGCCCCGGCCAACCCGACGCGGTTCGTCGCCGAGCTCTTCGCCCGCGGCAGACCGGCGACGATCGAGGTGGTCGTGCGGTCCGGCGGCGTCCGTGTCGATGTCGATGGGCGCACGAGGATCGACTGGCGCGGCGATGCCGGGAGCCTGTCGCTCTCCGATTACTGGACCACGCCGCATGCCGAGCGGCTGTTTCTCGGGGCCTACGACTGCCGGTGGCGGTTCCACCGGGCGACGATCGAACCGCTCGGCGAGGTGGGCCCGCAGCGGGCTGATTCCCGCTGAACGGGAGGTGTCAGCGGACGAACGGAAAAACGGCGTGACATTCCCGCGGCGGCAACGCCCACCCCAGCAGGCGACCACGAACGGCCGCCGGGAGGCCAAGCGATGATCGTGGTCCGCGACGTGTCGAAATCGTTCGGCGGGCACCTCGTGCTCCGCCCGACGACCCTGGAGTTTCCCCGCGGGCGGACGACGGTGCTCATCGGGCCGAGCGGCTGTGGCAAGAGTACGCTCCTGCGGATCATCGTCGGTCTCGTCTCTCCCGACTCTGGCAGCGTGACGATCGACGGGGAGACGCTCACCCCCGCGACGGCGCTGGCGCTCCGCCGGCGGCTCGGCTACGTGATCCAGGACGGCGGCCTCTTTCCCCATCTCAGCGGCCGTGACAACGTCGCCCTCCTCGCCCGTCAACTCGGCCGCGACGCCGGGTGGATCCGCAGCCGGGTCGCTGAACTGGCCGACCTGGTCCGGCTTCCCACGGCGGCACTCGATCGCCCCCCCGGGGCCATCTCCGGCGGCCAGCGGCAGCGGCTGGGCATCATGCGGGCACTGATGCTCGACCCGGCCGTCGTCCTCCTCGACGAACCGCTCGGGGCCCTCGATCCGTTGGTCCGCTACGACCTCCAGGAGGATCTGCGCCGCATCTTCCGCGACCTCGGCAAGACCGTCGTGCTCGTCACCCACGACATGGGGGAGGCGGGATTCTTCGGCGACGACGTCGTGCTCCTCGGCGGCGGCGCGGTCGTGCAGCGGGGCACACTCGACGACCTGATCACGGCCCCGGCCGACGAATCGGTGCGCCGGTTCATCATGGCCCACCGGCTGCCAGGCGTGGCGACAGAGGGAGGTGGGGCATGAAGCGCACCGGGCTGTCCGTGCTGGCGGCCGTCGTGACGGCGATCGGATGCATCCCGTGCGCCGCGGCGGAGCGGCGAGCGGAGCGGGTCGTGGTCGGCTCGAAGGGGTTCACGGAGGGGATCGTCCTTGGCGAGATCCTCGCCGCGACGGCCCGCCATGCCGGCCTCGAAGCGGTCCACCGCCAGGCGCTGGGGGGCACGCAGATCGTCTTCAAGGCGCTCGAGCGCGGCGAGATCGACTGCTATGTCGAGTACTCCGGCACCCTCACCGCGGAGATCCTCCGCGACGAGCCGGTGGCGTCGGCTGAGCTGCTCGCGCAGGCGTTGGCGGCCCGCGGCATCGCGGTCGGGGCCGAACTGGGGTTCGACAACACCTACGGCCTGGCGATGCGTCGCGACATGGCGGAACGGCTCGGGATCCGCACGATCGGCGACCTCGCCGCCCGCTCCGCCGATCCCGAGGTGGCCGACCTGGTCTTCGGGTTCAGCGACGAGTTCGTGCAGCGCACCGACGGTTGGCCGGCGGTCAAGGCCGCATACGGCCTGCGCCAGGTGCCACGCGTCCTCGACCATGCCCTCGCCTACCGCGGCATCGACTCCGGATCGCTCCACGTCACCGATCTCTACGCCACCGACCCCGAGCCGCAGCTCCACGACTTGGTGCTCCTCGCCGACGACCGCCGCGCCTTCCGCGAATACCGCGCGATGATCCTCCACCGGGCCGACCTCGCAGAACGGGCACCCGGATTCGTGACGGCCTTGACGAGTCTCGCCGGCACGATCGACGGCTCGCGGATGGCGGCGATGAACGCGGCCGTCCGGCTCGAGGGGCGTTCCGAGGCGGCCGTCGCGGTCGACTTCCTCCGCGATGCCCGCGGCTGGGACGTCGCCGTGGCCCCGGCCGACGGTCTGCCGCGTCTGGCCGCCGATCTGGTCCGCGCCACGGGGCAGCACCTGCTCCTCGTCTTCGTGTCGCTGCTCGCGGCGATCGTCGTCGGCGTGCCGGCGGGGATCGTGGCAGAACGCATGCCGGCGCTCGGACGCTGGATCCTCGGCCTGGCGGGGATCATCCAGACGATCCCCTCGATGGCGGTGCTGGTCTTCATGGTGCCGCTGCTCGGCCTCGGTTGGCGGCCGGCGGCGCTGGCGCTGTTCCTCTACAGCCTCCTCCCGATCGTCCGCGGGACGGCGAGCGGCCTGGACTCGATCCCGGCGCACCTCCGCGAGGCCGCGCTCGCCCTCGGCCTGACCCCGTGGGAGCGACTCCGTCTGGTGGAACTGCCGATGGCTTCGCGATCGATCCTCGCCGGCATCAAGACCGCCGCCGTGATCAACGTCGGCACCGCCACGATCGGCGGCCTGATCGGTGCCGGTGGCTACGGCGAGGCGATCCTCTCCGGCATCCGTCTCGCCGACCCGACCCGGTTGATGGAGGGTGCGGTCCCAGCGGCGCTGCTCGCCCTCGGCCTGCAGGGGGCGTTCGATCTCCTCGAGCGCTGGCTCGTGCCCGCCGGCCTGCGCACCCCGCGAGGGTGAGCTTCCCGTGTGGTTTTTCCCGCTTTGGCTGAAGCCGTGCCGCCGGGCGGGTACAACGACGCTCCCCGGGAGACCTCGCATGGACCGCTGGCAGCGCTCGATCGTGGCGGCAATGGTGATCGGCATCGGCACCCTGGCCGGGATTGCCGGCCGGTCGCAGGAACCCGCCGCGCCGCGGATCCCCGGCCCCCAGGCCGATGGCTCGGTGATCCTCCCCAACCAGTGGTCGCTGCGGCCGGTGGGCCGGCAACTCGAGGTGGGCGACTTCCCGGTGAACATCGCCCTCCACCCCGACGGGCGCCACGCGGTGATCCTCCACTGCGGCTACGGACCCCACGAACTGGTTGTCATCGATATCGACACGCGGAGGGTGCTGTCCCGGACCCGCGTCGAGGAAGCCTTCCAGGGAATGGCCTTCACGGCCGATGGCCGGCGGCTCGTGGTGTCGGGGGGGGCGGCCGAAACGATCCTCCTCTTCCGTTTCGAGGCGGGGGTGCTCGTGCCGGCCGGCACGGTGGCGCTGCGCGACGAGAAGATCCGCGGCATCCCCTGCGGGATCGCCCTCGGCCCCGACGACCGGCTCTACGTGGCCAACGTCTGGGGCCACTCGGTCTCGTCAGTCGATCTCGGGCCGGCAGGCGGGGCCGCCACCGTCGGGCAGGAGCTGCTCCTCTCCGACAAGGCACCCGCCACACCGCCGGCCGCGCCGGCCACGACCGATGACCCGTCGATCACCAAACGTGCCGACGTCCTCCTCGAACGGGTCGTCGCCGAGGCCCCGCATCCCTGGACCTGCCTCCTCGACGCGCCGCGGAAACGGCTCTACGTGTCGCTGTGGGCGCAGGCGGCCGTCGCCGTGATCGACGTCGCGGCCGACGAATGGAAGGTGGTCGGCCGCATCGAGGTCGAGGAGCATCCCAACGAGATGGCGCTGACCCCCGATGGCCGCCGGCTGTGCGTCGCCAATGCCAACCGCAACAGCGTGTCGGTGATCGATACCGACACCATGGCGGTCACCGAGACGCTCGTCGCCACCCTCGCCCCCGACTCGCCACCGGGCAACACCCCCAATTCGCTCGCCGTCTCACCCGATGGCACCCGCCTCTACGTCTCCAACGCCAACATCAACGCCCTCTCGGTGTGGGACATCGCCGAGCCGGGCAAGGCGCGGAGCCTCGGCTTCATCCCCGTCGGCTGGTATCCGACCTGCGTGCGCATCACAGCCGATGGCGGCCGGCTGCTGGTGGCCAACGGCAAGGGAATCATCTCCGATTCCAACCGCAACGGACCGCGCCCCGGATTCAATCCCGAGGCCCCCACCCCCGACTACATCGGCGGGCTGTTCGCGGGCACGGTGTCGTTCATCGACCTGCCGGCCGACGACGAGGCCGGCCGCGCGCGGTTGGCGGAGTGGACACAGCGCGCCTTCGCCTGCCGGCCGCCGGCGGCCGACGACGTGTTCACGGCCGGTGAACTCGACGGCCACCCGATCCCGGTGCGCCCCGGGCAGAAGAGCCCGATCACGCACTGCATCTACGTCGTCAAGGAGAACCGGACCTACGACCAGGTGCTCGGCGACATGCCGGAGGGGCACGGCGATCCGACGCTCTGCCTGTTCCCCGAACGCGTCACCCCCAACCACCACGCCCTGGCAAGGCAGTTCGTCCTGCTCGACAACTTCTACGTCGAGAGCGAGGTGAGTGCCGACGGTCACGAATGGAGCATGGGGGCCTATGCGACCGATTTCGTCGAGCGGCACTGGCCCCTTTCCTACGGCCACAACCGCCGACGGAAGTTCCCCTACCCCGCCGAGGGCAGCTTCGACGCGGCGGCGCGCCCTGCCGGCGGCTACCTCTGGGACCGGGCGATCGCCGCCGGGGTGAGCTTCCGCAGCTACGGCGAGTGGGTCGCCAACGGCCCGACCCCGGACGCCCCCTGCACCGCCAAGGTGCCGGCCCTCGAGGGCCGCTTCGACCCGCTCTACCGCAGCTTCGACCAGGACTACTCCGACCTGAAGCGGGCCGACCGCTTCATCGCCGAACTGGCGCGGTTCGAACGGGAGGGGGCGATGCCGCGCCTGCAGATCGTCCGCCTCCCCAACGACCACACCAGCGGCACGAGCCCCGGCAAGCTCACGCCGACGGCCTTCATGGCCGAGAACGACCTCGCCTTCGGCCGGATCGTCGAGGCGGTGAGCCGCTCGCGCTTCTGGCCGACGACGGCGATCTTCGTCGTCGAGGACGACGCCCAGAACGGCTCCGACCATGTCGATGCCCACCGCACGATCGCCTTCGTGATCAGCCCCTGGGCAGGGCACGGAGTGATCGACTCGAGCCTCTATTCCACCAGCTCGATGCTGCGGACGATGGAGCTGATCCTCGGCCTGGCACCGATGTCGCAGTTCGACGCCGCGGCCCTGCCGATGGTGCGGTCGTTCGCCAAGACAGCGGTCGCCGACCTCTACGTCTGCCGTCCGGCGGCGGTGCCGCTCGACGAGCGCAACCTCGCCGGCGCGTGGGGGGCCGAGGCGTCGCTGGCGATGGACTTTTCGGTCGAGGACGCCGCCGACGACCTGCTCCTCAACGAGATCGTGTGGCGGAGCGTGCGCGGGGCCGACGCGCCGATGCCGGCACCGCGCCGTGCCGCCTTCGTCTTCGCCTCGGCGGAGGACGAAGACGAGCACGAAGACGGGGATGACGACGGCGGTCGGGAGTGAGTGACACGGTAAAGCGGCTGTCGGCGTTCCGTCGCGTCGCCCGCGCCGACCGTGGGGTGGGGTCACCGCCCGATCACGGGCTCTCCGGCTTCGCCAGATCGATGGTCATGTCGCTCGTCGCCGCGGTGAACTCGCGGATGATCGGCGACTTCCGCTCGTCGAACCTGCCGCCGAGGAGATCCCCCGGCTGCCGCCCGTTGACGTGCGTGACCGCGATCCGGTAGCGCCCCGGGCGCACCTTGGGCACGGTGAAGGCGCGTGCGGCCCCCACCGCCCGCCCCAAAACAACACAAGTGTATCACCCGTTCTGGCAGGGCAACTGCCACCCCCGACCCACGCCCCGGTCGGCGTGGCGCGGGGCACCATCCGATTCAGCGCGGCGGACTCCGGGGCCAACCGGCGGCGAGGAGCATGGTGGCCACATGAATATCGACGATCGACTCGATCTCGGGACAGTAGCCACCGCCGCACACGATCGCCACCGGGAGCCCCGCGCCGCGCGCGGCGGCGAGCACGAACCGGTCCCGGGCGAGCAGCCCCTCCTTCGAGACCGCCAGCCGCCCGAGGCGGTCGCCGGCGTAGGGGTCGGCCCCGGCGATGTAGAGGACCAGATCGGCCCGGGCCCGGTCGAGCGACTGCGCCACCGCCGGGCGCAGGGCGGCGAGATACGCCTCGTCGTCGCAGCCGTCGTCGAGCGGCACGTCGAGCGAGCCGGGATGTTTGCGGAGCGGGAAGTTGCGGCCGCCGTGGATCGACATCGTGAACACGGTCGGATCGGCGGCGAAGATCTCCGCGGTACCGTTGCCCTGGTGGACGTCGCAGTCGAGGATCAGCACCCGTTCGACCACTCCCCGGGCCTGGAGTTCGCGGGCGGCGACCGCCGTGTCGTTGAACACGCAGTAGCCCTCACCGAAATCGGTGCCGGCGTGGTGCGTGCCGCCGGCGAGGCTGGCGGCGATCCCGTCGTCGAGCGCGGCGGCTGCGGCATCGACGGCGGCGCCGGTGCTGCGCAGCGAGCGTTCCACCAGTTCCCGGCTCCAGGGAAACCCGATCCGCCGCACCTCGGCCGCCGACAATCGGCCGGCCAGCACCCGACCGACATAGTCGCGGTCGTGGACCCGGAGCAGTTCATCGGCAGTGGCGGCATGCGGCTCGATGAACTCGAGCGGCGCTCCGGCCGCCGCATGGGCCCCGAGGCGCCGGCGCAGCAGACGGTATTTGTCGATCGGGAAGCGGTGCCCCTCGGGGAGCGGGAGCGGGTAGCGATCGCATGGATAGAGCCGCATGGGAGCGCCCGCACCGGGACCACGCCGTGGCCACCCGCGCTCAGCGCGGGCGCCGCCGCCAGCGGACGACCATCCAAAGACCGCCGAGCGTCGCCAGCACCAGTGCCGACGGTTCGGGGACGAGGGCGACGATCTGCGGGCGGTACGGGGCGAGATCGACGGAGTAGGTGACGTTGCCGAAGACGGCGTTCGAGCCGGGATCGGGTTGGCCGGAGTATCCGTCGACCACGACCATCAGCCCGGCGAGCTGCCACGACGACCCGTCCTTGGCGAACACGGCCCCGCCGGAATCGCCGTACGAGGCCTGGGCCTCCGCCGTGCCGGGCAGGGAGTCGAACGTCGTGACGATCGACGGCATCTGGCCGAAGCCGTCGTCGATCCACTCGCCCGTGCCGGAGATCGTATTCGTACCCCAGCGCAGCGAGCGGCTGCCCATGTTGGCCTTGTAGCCCTCGGCGTCGCCCCCCGAAGCCACCTCGGTCCAGGTCCAGGGGGACGTGGCCTGGTTGACGTTCCACTGCGTCAGGTTCGGTTGGCGGTCGCGGCCGGCGCCGATCATCGTCACAGCGGTGCCCAGGGCCGGCGTCGTGGCGGCGATCGCCACGCCGGCGATGCCGACGGGAACCGTGGTCAACCGGTACATGAGCAGGTCGGCGACCGATCCCCCCGCGTTGGTGAGCCGGACGTCCGTGCCGGCGGCGGCGAAATAGGTGGTGCCGGAGAGGGTGATCGGCCCGGAGCCGACGTGGGCGGCGGTCAGCACCCAGCCATCCCCGACGTAGATCCCGGTGCCGATGCCACGGAAGCCGACGGCAGCCCAGCCGGGATCATCGGACGGGGCGGTGGTGTTGCCGGTCCCGGTGGTGGTCTGGATGATCACTGCCGGCGCCGCCCCCGGCCACAGCGCCGTCACCAGCCCACAGAGCAGCCAGAGCACGGAGGCCGTCCCGCGTCGATTCGCCGCTCGCAATCCGCACATCGCTCGTCTCCGGGCCGACACCGCCACTGCCCAGCGATGATTATGGGGCCACCGGTGATTATCGGGCCACCGGCGGTCGTGGGCGGTCAGGCCCCGGCGGGGCCAGTCGCCCCGCCACCCCGGTGGCGGACACCGCCGCTCACACCCGCCGCAGCGTGGCGAACAGGGCGCGGGCTCCGCCGGGGGAGAACTCCGCCCCGGCGATCCCCGGCACCACCTCGAAACGCGCCGGTTCGATCGACTCGACCGTGAAGCCGTCGGCGAAGGCGGCGCGCAGTTCCGGCTCCGACAGCCGGCGCGGCCCCTGCTCCCCCGGCTCGTCGGTCGACATGCAGAGGATGAAGACCCGGGCTCCGGGCTCGAGCAGGCGGCGCAGGGCGGCCACGTATGCCCCCCGCGCGGCGTCGTCGAACGAATGGAACAGGCCGCAGTCGGTGACGGAGTCGAACCGCTCGGGGATCTCCCCGACTGCCGCCGCGTCCATCTCGAGGAAATTGACCGTCACTCCCGCACGGCGGGCCTTGTCCCGCGCCGCGCCGAGCGGGCCGGCGAGGAAATCGACGCCGGTCACCGCCTGCCCGCGACCGGCCAGCCAGATGGCGAGGTCGCCGGTGCCACAGCCGCAGTCGAGGACACGGCCGCCGATCCGGTCGCCCGCCTCGACGAACGCCCGCTGCGGCCGGCCGATGTCCCAGGGTGCCGTGGGCAGACCGTAATAGGCCGTGAACCGCTCGCGGGACGGCTGCTCGTGGTGACTGGTCATCGTGGGTGGCTCCCCCGTCCTCAGCCGCGACGCTTCGTCGCGCTCGAACCCCGTTTGCCGACACCCGGTGCCGCCGGCTTCATGGCGGCGGGCTTCATCCCTCCCTGACCATCGACGAGCACGTCGATCGAGCCGCTCTCCACCCGGTAGAGCCAGCCATGGATGCGCGGGACCGAGCCCTTGGCGTGCATGTTCTTGATGAGGGCGAGGTTCCGCAGGTGCTTGATCTGGAGTTTGACGTTCTCCTCGGTCAACACCGCGAGTTTCTCCTCGCGCGACAGGCCGCGCTCCTTCGCGATCCGGTCCGCCGCCTCCTTGGCGCCGGTGGCGATGCACAGCCAGTCGGCGATGTAGTTCTCATGGACACCGTCCTCGATGGCGGCGATGCCGCCGCAGCGGGTGTGGCCGCAGACGATGATGTCCTGATCGTGAGGTGGACCACGCCGATCCACAGCACCTTGGGGGTCTGCCGGGCGGCGATCGACTTGGAGTAGTCGGCGTTGGGGCGCCATTCCTCCTTCACGAACCCGGCGTTGCCGGAGAGGAGTTCATCGACCGTCGAACGGGCCATGGCAAGTCTCCGCCGGGGCATCGGACACGGAGCGGGGAAGGTACCATGCAGCGGTCGGCCGCCGCCAATTCCCGCCTCCGCGTCGTCCTCGGTTGGCCTTGCACCGGACCGGTGGGAGACGGGAAAACCAGTCTTCTTGGGCAGGCCAACGCCCTCACGGCGGCGCGGGCGGAGCGAATCGGCAGGGCACGGGCAGGTCACGGCACTCGCGGGCACCATCGTGGACTGGCAGACACTCCTCACCGCAGCGGTCGTGGTCGTCACGCTGGGCTTCCTTTCCTCCGCCCAGCGCGCCCCCGACATGGCGATGATCGGCGGTGTGGTCGTGCTCCTCGCCGCCGGCATCCTCACCCCCGACGAGGCCCTCCGCGGGATGGCGAACGAGGGAATGATCACCGTCGCCGGCCTGTTCGTCGTGGCGGCGGCGGTGGAGCGCACCGGGGCCCTCGCCTTGGTGGTCGACCGGGTGCTCGGCCGCCCCAAGTCACTCGGCGCGGCGCAGTTCCGCACGATGGCCGGGCCGGCAATCGTCTCCGCCTTCATGAACAACACCCCGGTGGTCGCCCTCATGGTGCCGGCGATCCGCACCTGGGCGGCGAAGCACCGGTTGAGCGTCTCCAAGCTCCTCATGCCGATGAACGCCGCGGTGGTGCTCGGCGGCCTCTGCACGCTCATCGGCACGAGCACCAACGTCGTCGTCAGCGGTCTGCTCAAGGGGAAGATCGGCCGACCGATGGGGATGTTCGAGATTTCCTGGCTGGGGGTGCCGCTGCTCGTGGCGGGATTCGTCTACCTGCTGGTCGCCAGCCGCCGGCTCCTGGTCGATCGCCGGCCGGCGATCAGCGAAAGCGACGATCCCCGCCAGTATTCGCTCGAGATGGAGGTCGAGCCGGGCAGCGCCCTGGTGGGGCGGACGATCGAGGAGGCGGGCCTTCGCGGCCTCGACGGGCTGTTCCTCATGGAGATCGACCGCGGCGGGCACGTGCTCGCGGCGGTCGCCCCGACCGAGCGACTGGAGCCTGGGGACCGGCTCGTGTTCGTCGGGGTGATCGACAGCGTGGTGGAGCTGCAGAAGATCCGTGGCCTGCGGCCGGCCACCGACCAGGTGTTCCAGCTCGACGGGCCGCGGAGCGAGCGCGTGCTGGTGGAGGCGGTGGTGTCGCCGGTCTGTCCGCTGGTGGGACGCACGATCCGTGACGGCCGCTTCCGCTCGACCTACGATGCCGTCGTGATCGCCGTCGCGCGCAACGGTGAGCGGCTGCAGATGAAGCTCGGCGACATCGTCCTCGAACCGGGCGACACGCTCCTCCTCGAGGCGAGCCCGGGGTTCCTCGAGCGGCAGCGGTCGAGCCGGCACTTCTATCTCGTCAGCGAGGTGGTGGGGGCCCAGCCGCCGCGCCACGACCGGGCGTGGATCGCCGGCGGCGTGCTCGTGGCGATGGTGGTGGCGGCCTCCACCAATCTGGTGCCGATGGTGGCTGCGGCCCTGGTCGCGGCCGCTGCGGTGATCGCGACGCGCTGCATCTCCGCCAGCGAGGCGCGCCGGTCGATCGAATGGGAGTCGCTCCTCCTGATCGCGGCGAGCTTCGGTCTCGCCCGGGCGATGGAGAAGACCGGGCTCGCCGAGAGCCTCGCCGGCGCGACGATCGCCGCCGCGGGCTCCAACCCCACCGCCGTGCTCGCCGCGGTCTACCTGGTGGCGATGCTGTTCACCGAGTTGATGAGCAACAACGCCGCCGCGGTACTCGTCTTTCCGATCGCCTGGCAGGCGGCAGCCGACCTTGGGGTCAATCCCCTGCCCTTCGTGATGGCGATCACGGTGGCGGCGAGCTGCGGGTTCGCCACGCCGATGGGCTACCAGACCAACCTCATGATCTACGGCCCCGGCGGCTACCGTTTCAGTGACTACCTCCGTTTCGGCGGCCCGCTCAACCTCCTGGTGATGGCCCTGACGGTGACGCTCGCCCCCCTGCTCTGGCCGTTCTCCGACACCTCCGTCGCCGAGGCGATCCCGCGCCCCCGGGTGACCCGACTCGTGCACCGGCCGGCCCCCGCCGCTCATCGACCGGCGGCGATCCCCGCGACCACGTCGGCCAACCGGTCGATCTCGGCCGCCGTGTTGTAGAAGGCCAGCGACGGCCGGACGGTCGCCTCGAGCCCGAAATGCCGCAGCGACGGCTGGGCACAGTGGTGCCCGGCGCGGACGGCGATGCCCGCTCGGTCGAGCCGCTGCCCGACCGCGACCGGGTCGTGGCCGGCGAGCACGAACGACAGCACGCCGACCTTCTCCCGCGCCGTCCCCACGAGCCGCAGCCCGTCGATCCCCCCGAGACGCCGCGTGGCGTGCTCCAGCAACGCGTGTTCGTAGACGGCGATCCGCTCCCGCCCCAGTGCCGTCACGTAGTCGAGCGCCGCCGCCAGGCCGACGGCGTCGGCGATGCTCGGCGTGCCGGCCTCGAACCGCGCCGGCGGATCGGCGTAGGTCGTGCGCTCGAACGAGACGTCGCGGATCATGTTGCCGCCGCCCTGCCAGGGAGGGAGCGTCGCGAGCAGATCACCGCGGGCATAGACGGCGCCGATGCCGGTGGGCCCGAAGATCTTGTGGCCGGAGAAGACGTAAAAGTCGGCCCCCAGCCGGCGCACGTCGACGGGAAAGTGGGAAACGCTCTGGGCCCCATCCACGAGCACCAGCGCCCCGTGGGCCTTCGCCAGCGCCGTGAGCAGTTCCACCGGGACGATCGTCCCCAGCGAGTTGGAGGCGTGCGACATCGCCACCAACCGCGTCCGCGGGCCGAGGAGCCGCGCGTAGTCGTCGACGATCACCTCGCCGCGGTCGTCGATCGGGGCGACGCGGATCACGGCTCCCGTGCGCTGGGCCACCATCTGCCAGGGAACGATGTTGGCGTGGTGCTCGAGTTCGAGGAGCACGATCTCGTCGCCGGCCTGCAGCCGGGGGGCGACGATGTTGGCGACGAGGTTGATCCCCTCGGTGCAGCCGCGGACGAAAAGGATCTCCTCCGCCCGACTGGCGCCGAGGAACCGGGCCGTCGTGTCCCGCGCTGCCTCGTAGGCCTCGGTGGCCCGCGCGGCGAGCGTGTGGGCGCCGCGGTGGATGTTGGAATAGGTGGTCGTATAGAACCGGGTGAGGGCGTCGATCACCGCCTGGGGCTTCTGCGTCGTGGCGGCGTTGTCGAACCAGGCGAGCGGGTGGCCGTGCACCTGCTGGTGGAGCATGGGGAAATCGTGCCGCACGCGCACGACGTCGAATCCCGCGACTGGCGCGGCACTCGCCGACACGCCCGCTGCCGGCTCGAGCCCCGCGCCACGCCACGCCGGCAGGGGAGCAGAGTGACGGTGGTCGAGGCCGCGGACCTGGCTGACGAAACGCCGCAGGCCCGTCCAGTCGGTGGTGCCGCCCGGTACCGCAGGCTGACGCGCCACGGGCCCGGCGGCCGGCCCGGCACCGATCTGCCGGGGAAGCCCGATCGGCAGGGGGATCCCGGTCGGCAGGCCGGCGGCGACCGGCAGGCCTGCGGCCGACTCAGTCGTCGGGGCGGGCACCGGCGGCGCGGGGGGGGCCGTCGGCGGGGCCAGCGCCCCCCCGGTGGCCGCCGCCATGGCGTCGCGTGCCAGCCGCGCGGCTGCCGCGCCGATCTCCCCGGTCGTGGTGGACCCGTACCCGTCGGTGCCGATCTCGTCGGACATGCTCATGCTGGTGGTTCCGGTTCGCTGTTCCCGCCTCGGCCGTCAGATCCCCGATCCTTCGGCCTGCGCTCCGCGCGCGATCGCCCGGTCGTCGTGGTAGTAGCCCACCTCGACGTTCTCGAGCACGCCGAGGGCGTCGTCGGTGAGGACCGCCAGCGAAAAATAGTTGGTGAGCAGGTAGGAGGCGACGCCGAGGCTGTCGAGCCCCATCAGGCGCGCCGACAAGCTCGGCATGATCTCGCCGGGGATCCCCGCCTGGTGGAGGCCGACGACACCCTGGTCGGGCTCGCCGACGCGGAGCAGGAGGATGCTGGTCGTGCCCGAGGCCTGCGAATAGCCGTTGCGCCCCTTCACCTCGAGCTTGTCACAGGGCACCAGCGGCACGCCGCGCCACATGATCACCGGCGAGCCGTGGATCGTCGTCGTCACCGGCGGCACGCCGCGGCGCGTGCACTCGCGCTCGAAGGCCGCGATCGCCTTGGGGTGGGCGAGGAAGAACGTGGGCTTCTTCCAGACCAGCGACAACAGCTCGTCGAGGTCGTCGGGGGTCGGGGCGCCGTAGCGGGTGCTGACGCGCATCGTCGGGTCGACCGAGTGGAGCAGCCCGAACTTCTGGTTGTTGATCAGCTCCCACTCCTGGCGCTCCTTGATCCCCTCGATCGTGAGGCGGATCTGCTCCTCGAGCTGGTCGTAGGGGCCGTTGTACAGGTCGGAGACGCGCGTGTGGACGCGGACCACGGTCTGGATCGCGGCCAGGGCATATTCGCGCGGATTGGCGGCATAGTCGACGAACGTCTCGGGAATCTCGACGTTCTCGGCAAAGCCCGAGACGAGGTCGATGTTGCGCTCGCCGTAGCGGTTGACGCTCGACCGCAGGGCGAGGTGCTCGTCGACCGCCTGCCGGAACGAGTCGCGTTGGGCGGGGAGCTCGTCAAGCACCGCGTCGAGGTCCTGACGCGAGAGCGTGAGCAGCACGCAGGGGGTGATCGTGCGCACGGTGATCCCCGACGGCTTGTCGCTCACCAGATCGACCTCGCCGAAGAACTCCCCCTCGGCGAGCAGGGCGGCACGGAGATCGCGGCCGTGGACTCCCTTGGAGAGGATCTCGACCTGCCCCTGGGCGATCACGAAGAACGTGCTCCGATCCTGCCCCTCGATGAGCAGGTCGCTCCCCAGCGGCACCTCCTCGGTGCGGAACCGCTGCTGCATCTGGTCGAGCAGCGTCTCGGGAAACCGGGAAAAGAGCGGGACGTTGCGCAGTTCACCGGCGCTGAAGGCGAGGCCGCCGTCGGCCGGGACGATCTCGATCCGTTCCGCCTTGGAGAGCTCGACCTTCGTGCGGTTGACGCGGTAGGTACCCCCCTCGACCTGCACCCAGGGAAGGAGGTGGAGCAGGTGGCGCGGCGTGATCGACATCATCATCGGCCGCGTCTTGGCCGTGGTCGCCAGATTGCGGGCGACGGCCGTGGTCACGCTGCGCTGCAGCAGATTGTCGGACATGGCAGGCGGGCTCCGGAGTGGCCAGGGGGATGAGGAAGGCGGGCAACGCCCGTCATGACTCGTAGATACCGGTCGAGAGGTAGCGTTCGCCGGAGTCGGGGAGCACGACGACGATCGTCTTGCCGGCCGACTCCGGCCGCGCCGCCACCCGCAGGGCGGCATGCATCGCGGCACCGCAGGAGATCCCGCAGAGGATCCCCTCCTCCTTCGCAAGCCGCCGCGCCACGGCGAAGGCCTCGTCGTTGGTCACCTGGAGGATCTCGTCGACGAGGCTGCGGTCGAGGACCTCGGGGACGAAGCCGGCGCCGATCCCCTGGATCTTGTGCGGACCCGGTGCCCCGCCCGAGAGGACCGGACTGGCCGCCGGTTCGACCGCGACGGTGTGCAACGCCTGCCCCTGCGCCTGCTTGAAGAACCGCGACACCCCGGTGATCGTCCCACCGGTGCCGACCCCTGCCACGAGGATGTCGACCCGCCCCTCGGTGTCGTTCCAGATCTCGGGTCCCGTCGTGCGGAAGTGGATCTCGGGATTGGCGGGATTCTTGAACTGCTGGGGCATGAAAAAGCGCGCGTCCCTGGCCATCTCCTCCGCCCGGGCCACCGCACCGCGCATCCCCTCGGCCGCGGGTGTGAGCACGAGTTCCGCCCCCAGCCCCTTGAGCAACTGCCGCCGCTCGATCGACATCGCCTCCGGCATCAGCAGCGTGAGTGGGGAGCCCTTGGCGGCACAG
>SXWA01000054.1 GCA_005791575.1 Planctomycetaceae bacterium | reverse complement strand
GCACCCCCGCGGGCATCTGCACGATCGAGAGCAGAGAATCGACACCGCGCAGCACCGCCGACTCGACCGGCACACCGAAGACCGGGAGATGGGTCTGCGCCGCGAACATCCCCGGCAGGTGGGCGGCGCCGCCCGCCCCGGCGATGATCACCTTCAATCCGCGGCCAGCCGCCTCACGGGCGAACGCCGCCATCCGTTCCGGCGTCCGGTGGGCCGACACCACCGCGCACTCGTGCGCGACGCCGAATTCCGTGAGCACGGTGGACGCGCGTTCGAGGGTCCCCCAGTCGGACCGGCTCCCCATCACCACCGCGACGAGGGGAGGCGTCGGGGAAGCGGCAGGGTCGGCGGCAGCCGCCATGATCGGCCCTCGCGGGGAACAGCGGGGAACAACGGATCGTTCGCCATCATCTTCCCGATTCACCGCCACTGCTGCAACGACGGTCCCGCCAGCCCGTTGACTGCCGCGGCCAACAGCGCCCACCATGCCCTCCCCGGCCCGTCGGGCCGTGTCCGCCGAGGATTTCCATGGAACATGCCCTGCCCGACACGGTGCCCGTGCCATGGCCCGACCCGTCGGCTGAGCCACCGGAGGCGACCCGCGCGGCCTTGGAGCGGGCGGTGGCCGTCCTCGCGGCCGGCGGCCTGGTGGCGATCCCCACGGAAACCGTCTACGGGCTGGCCGCGGTCGCGGTCGATCCCTTGGCGGTGGGCCGGATCTTCACCGCCAAGGGGCGGCAGTCCACCAACCCGTTGATCGTGCACGTGGCCGACACCGCGATGGCGAAGAGTCTGGCGGCTGAGTGGCCCCCCGTCGCGGAGCAGATCACGGCGCGGTTCTGGCCCGGCCCCGTGACCGTCGTGGTCCCGCGGGGGCCGCGCGTTCCCGAGATCGTCACCGCCGGTGGGGAGACGGTCGCGCTGCGCTGCCCGGCACATCCGCTCGTCCGCCGCCTGATCGCGATGCTCGGCGCGCCGCTCGCGGCACCGAGTGCGAACCGCTCGCTGCGTCTCTCACCGACGACCGCCGGCCATGTCTACGAGAGCCTCGGGGCACGCGTCGATCTGATCCTCGACGGGGGCCCGTGCGCCGCGGGGATCGAATCGACGGTCATCGACTGCACCGCGACCGACCCGGTCATCCTCCGGCCGGGGCCGGTCACGGTGGACGACCTCGGCCGACTCCTCGGACGCCCGGTCGAGTCCGCCGCCGACGGGGGCACCGGGCCGGCCCGCTCGCCCGGGCGACTCCGCCGGCATTACGCCCCGCGCACGCCGCTGGAAGTGACCGACGACGCCCCCCGGCGGGTCCGGCAGTGGGCTCGATCCGGCAGACGGATCGGCTGGCTCTGCCTCGATCCCGATGCTCCGGCCACGCGGGCGATCGCCGGATCGACCGACGCGGTGGTGGTGCCGATGCCGGCCGACCCCCGCGCGTACGGCAGCCGCCTCTACGCCACGCTCCACGCGCTCGATCGGCGCTCGCTCGACGTGATCGTCGTCGATGCCCCGCCGGAAGCGCCCGGCTGGGACGCGATCCGCGACCGCCTCGAACGCGCCAGCGCCACCGCCGGGGAAGATGACACCGCTGGCGACGATGCCGGCGGGGGCGCTGAAGCCGCGGAATAGCCGGCGGGTTCGCCGACCGTTCAGGCGGCCGGGGGGAGGATTTCCCGCAGCGCAGCCGCGATGTCGGGATATTGGAAGACGAACCCCGTCTCGAGGGCCACGCGCGGCAGGACACGCTGCGAATCGAACAGCACCTGCGCGAATTCCCCGAACAGCAACCGGAGGCCGAGATACGGCGCCGGCATGAACGCGGGGCGGCGGAGCTGTTTCCCCAGCGCCCGGGTGAAGTCGCTGTTGCGGACCGGCTCGGGGGCGACACCATTCACCGCACCACGGACCGTCTCGTGGTCGGCGGCATGGACGTAGAGGCGGGCGAGATCGGCGACGTGGATCCAGGGCATCCATTGCCGTCCGTTGCCCAACGGCCCTCCCGCCCCCAGGCGGAACGGCGTGAGCATTTTGCCGAGCGCCCCGCCGCCGCTGCCGAGCACGATGCCGGTGCGCAGCGTGGCGACGCGGATCCCGGCCGTGGCCGCGGCGCGGGCCTCGTGCTCCCACTCCTGGCACACGTCGGCGAGAAACCCGGTCCCGGGGGCGCTGGTCTCCACGAGCTCCTCGTCACCCCGATTGCCGTAGATCCCCACCGCCGAAGACGACACGAGCGTCGCGGGCTTCGTCTGGGTTTGCGTGATGCCGAGGACGAGGTTCCGCGTGCCGATCACACGGCTGTCGCGGATCCGGGCCTTCTGCGCGGCGGTCCACCGTCCCTCGGCCACCGACTCGCCGGCGAGGTGAAACACGGTGTCGACTCCGGCGAAGGCCTCCGCGGGCGGAGGACCCGCATGCGGGTCCCAGCGGTAGATCGGTCCGACTGAGGGACCGAGCCTCCCCCGCGCCCGCTCGGGATTCCGGGACAGCACGACCGGGCTGTCGAGCAGCCGCAGCAGCCGGGGACCGATGAATCCAGTGGCACCGGTGACGAGGGCCCGCATGACGACTCCTGGCGAGGGAAGGGCCCACCGCGCCCGACGATTCCACGTCGCCGCTGACGAGCCCGCGGAAGTATAAACAGTCCCTTCCGCCCGCCCTCCCCGCCGCGCCCGAGAATCCCCCCGTGCCCGCCATCCGCCAGCGGGTCGCCGCCGCGATCCGCCAGATCGCCCCGCCGCGGTCCGGCCTGCGGCGCGACCTCTGGGTGTCGACCGCCGATGCCGCCGCGTTCAGCGTGATGGTCGGCTGCGGCGAGACCTACATTCCCGCCTTCGCCCTCGAGCTGGGCATGGGTCCGGTGGCGGCCGGGATGACGGCCACGGTGCCGGTGCTGGCCGGTGCGTGTCTGCAGTTGGTGACCCCGTGGGGGGTGCGGTTGCTGGGGACGAACCGGGGCTGGGTGATCGGGTGCACGCTCCTCCAGGCCGCCAGCTTCGTGCCGCTGATCGTCTGGGCGATCACCGGGACCGCGGCGCTGTGGCAACTGCTCGTCGCCGCGAGCCTCTACTGGTCGGCGGGGATGGCCGGCGCCCCCGCCTGGAACGCCTGGATGGGGACGATGGTGCCGGAGAAGATGCGGACGCCCTACTTCGCCCAGCGCAACCGTCTCGGCCAACTCGCCGCCTTCGCCGGTTTCGTCTGCGGCGGCTTGGTCCTCCAGTGGGGCGAGTCTCGTGGCCACACCCGGGGGGCGTTCGCGGTGCTGTTCGCGATCGCGGCGATCTTCCGGCTCGTCTCGACGGCCTGCCTCGTGGCCTGCCGTGAACTGCAGCCGCCGGGGCGCGGCTCGCTCGCCACGCCACCGCGTGCGGTCGGCGCGGCTACCACCCCCAGCGCGGCATGGTCGCCTGCCCCGCTCGTGCGCCGGCTGGTCGCCTGGCTCGGGTCGCAATCCGCGGCGCTCGTCACGTTCCTGTGGCTGTTCGCCTTCGCCTGCCAGTGTGCAGGTCCCTACTTCACCCCGTTCATGCGCCGGGAACTCGGGTTCTCCTACCTGGCCTTCATGACGGTCGGCGCCACGAGCTTCCTCGCCAAGGCGCTGGCGCTGCCGGGAATCGGTCGCGTCGGCTCGCAGATCGGCTCGCACCGCCTGCTCTGGGTGGGCGCCCTGACCATCGCGCCGCTGTCGCTCCTCTGGCTGCCGGTGCACACGGTGCCGTACCTGATGGTCGTGCAGGTGGTCGCCGGCTGCTGCTGGGCGTGCTACGAGCTCGCGGTCGCGCTGCTGTTCTTCGACGCGGTGCCCCCCACCGAACGGACCGGCCTGGTGACCGTCTACAACCTCGGCCATGCGGTGGCGACGGTCTCGGGGGCGGCTGCCGGGGCGGCGATTCTCCGCTGGCTGGGAGAGGACCACTCGGCCTACGTCACGCTGTTTCTCGTCTCCGCCGCCCTGCGGCTGGCGGTGGTTCCGCTGGTGTGGCGGATCCGCAGCCCACCGCCGGCAGCGCGTTCGCCTCGCGGCGGAGATTCCATTCCCGTGCCAGACGCTGGTCAGGGGGATGCGGGGTTACCGGCCGCTGCACCACCGGCCGAACTGCCCGGCGCCCAGTTGCCCGGCGCCCAGTTGCCCGGCGCCCAGCTGCCCGGCACCGGCGGTTCCGATTCCGCTCGATCAGCGTCGCCGCCTCAACCGGCGGTGGGAAACCGCAGCTCGTGCGCGATACTGTTGAGGAAGGTGCGGGCCTTGCCGTAGTCGCCGGCCGGGTATTCCTTGACGTTCTCCCGCAGCGCGTCGATGAACTTTGAAACGGTCTGGCGGATCTGCCGCTGCTCCTCAAAATCGATGCTGCCGAGCGTCGCGGCCCGGTGGGCGAACTGGGAATCGAGTTCGGCGCGGTTCGCGGCGAACCGGGGATCGCGGAGCACCAGCGGATACTCGATGTGCCCGGTGACCGGATCGATCTGCGTTGAATCGAGCCGCGGCGGGGTCGCCATCTTCGCGATCCGCACAGCCTGTTCCTGGGTGATCCGTGGCCCATCCTCCTCCGCCCGCCGATCGCGGTTGGTGCGCCGCATGTCGAAGTAGGTGTCGGTCCACTTGGCACGGTTGTCGATCTCCATCGACTTCGCCTGCTCCCAGTTCTTGGCAGCCTCCGAGTTGGAGAGGTTGGCCTGCCCTTCGGCGCTGACCACCTGGGCGAATCCGTAGTCGGCCGCCTGGCCGGCCGTGACGGCCATGCCACCGCCGTGCCCAAACCCTCCCCAGCCGCCCCATTGCGCGATGGCGGGAACAGCACACGCGGTGGCGGCCACCACCGCGAGCATGCCCCAGCCGATGGAGCGACGTGTGAACCGGTCCCGCCCCCCGCTGGACGGGAGGCTGGAGATCAAAACGGAGGGCGTGCTGGGCTTCATGGTTTCACTCACTGGGATGCAGATTCGGGGACCACGGACCTGATACGGTTCCACGGGGGGAATGCCCACGGGGTTCCGTCCACGGGGCAATGATCACCGGGTGAGGGTGGGGGACATGTGATCGCCGCCGACCGGACTCGTGGGAGGATCGTCGCTTCACATGCCCGGCCGACCGCACCAGGAAAACTCCCGTGTGACGAAAATCCCCGAAAGTATAATCTGCGGAAGTTCTGCCGGCGACGTCGATTCGCGCGACCACGCAGCGGTGGCGGCGCCGGTGCCCGTTTCAGGCAGCCTTCGGAGCCCATCGCATGAGCCGAGTCGTCGCGGCGTCCCCCATTCCGAGCCGTTTGACCGCCGTTCCTCCCTCGGATTGTCCTTCCGCCGACTGGGCTGCCCCGCCACACGGCCGGGGAGCCGGCATTCCCGCCGGCGTGGCGCTTGCCGCCCCCGTAGCCGCCCCCGTAGCCGCCCCCGTAGCCGCCGACGTGCGCCGGCGTGGTGCGGCGTGCTTCACCCTTCTTGCTGCCGGGGTCCTGACGGTGGCCGGGTGCGGCCAGACCAAGGCACCGCCAGCCCCCGTCAAGAAGCCCGCCGCGGTCGCAGACAAGAGCGGGGATGTCCGCACCCCCGGTCCGGCGGCCGAGTCGGCGGCACGGTCGCCTGCTCCCGCAGAAGTGGCTGCTGCTCCTGCGGAAGTGGCCGCCGTACTGGGCGGCCCCGAAGTCGATGTGGCCGCCGTGAAGCAGGCCGGAACCGCTGCGGTCGAAACGATCCTCGGGCGGCTCGCTGCGGCCACCGACGAAGATGGACGCGTGACGGCGATCGACGACATCGCCAAACTCGGCGCCGCCGCGGAACCGGCGCTGCAGCCGCTGCTGAAGGCCGCCACCGACACCACATCGGCGCGGATCCGCTGGCATGCGATCCGTGCCATCGGCCGCATCGGGCATGACGCATCCTCAGCGGTGCCCGCTCTCATCGCCGCACTCGCCGACAGCGATCCGATCGTCGTCACCCAGTCGGTGGTCGCCCTCGGCGACATCCGTCGCGACGACCCGCGCCACGACGCCGACCTGCCGGCGACGGAGGCGGCAGCCTTCATCCAGGCGCGCGACGCCCTGATGAAGGCCTGCAGCCACGCCGACGCCCGCGTCCGCCGGGCCGCGCTGCGGAGCGTGAAGGAGTTCGTCAGTGTCGACGACCTCGGCCCGCTGTTCGTGAAGTTCCTCTCCGACTCCGATCCGTCGGTGATCCTCCCGTCGCTCCAGTCGCTGGCCGACCTCGGCGAACCGGTCGTGCCGTTGCTCCTCAAAGCGCTCGAGGATCCCAAGGCCCGCTACTGGGCGACCGTGGCCCTGATGGAGATGGGGCCGAAGGCCGCCGCGGCCACCGACCCGCTGACGGCGCTGTTGGCCACGGGTGAGATCGACGAGCGGATGCAGACGGGACTGGCCCTCGCCGCGATCGGCGAGCCGGCCGCAGCGGCCGCCGACGAACTGGCGGGCCTGCTCGAGTCGCCGGAGGGCGCGCTACGGTTTACCGGAGCCTACGCCCTCGGCAGGATCCGTGGTCCGGGTGCCGACGCGGCGCTCGAGAAGGCCGCGGCCGACGCCGACCCCTTCCTGGCGACGATCGCGACCTGGGCGCGGGCCCGGATCCATCCCGACGATCCCGCTCTCGTCGATGCCGCCGTCACCCGTCTGACAGCCGGGCTGACGAGCGATCGCCACAACCTGCGCGCTGCCGCTGTCCGCAGCATCGCCGACCTCCGGGGGAGCATTCCCGACGACCGTGAGGCGGAGGTGGCGAACGCCGTCGTGAAGCTGCTCAACGACCCGCGCGGCGACGTCGCCCGGGCGGCTGCCGAGGCACTTGTCCAGATGGGGCCCACTGCGATCGCCGCCCTCGAGCAGGCGTTGGAGGATCCCGCATTGGAGCTGCCCGCGGTGCAGTTGCTGTCCTCGCTGGGCAAGCTGTCCGAGCCGGCTGTCGACTCGCTCACCAAGTCCCTCGGTGACACTGATCCCGTGATCCGGGGCGAGGCCGCCGTGGCCCTCGCCTCGGTCGGATCGGAAGCCGTCGAAGCGGTGCCGTCGCTGATCGAGATGATCTCGGCGGCGGTCGACGCGCCGGCCGAGCCGGTGGAGTCGGCGGGGATGGACATGGTGGGTAGTGCCGCAGGCAACCGACTGGCCGCCATCTTCGCGCTGGGGAAGATCGGCCCGGCGGCGGCGCGAGCGGTTGACCGGCTCACGGCGTTGGCCGGAGCCGACGACGACGACATGCTCGCCACGATGGCATCGTGGGCGCTGCTGAAGATCGAGCCGGGGAATCCGGCCCACTTCGAGGCGGCGATCCCCAGGCTCCGCAAGGCCCTGCGGGCCGAACGGGAAACCGTGCGTGCCGAAGCGGCCCGTGCCTTGGGCGAGATCGGCTACCCCGCCTCGAGTGCCATTCCGATGCTCGAACTGCTGTCGGATGACGACCCGTCGGCGGCGGTCCGGGCCGCGGCGGCGGAAGCCCTTCCGAAACTCAAGGGGGGACCGGGGGCCCGTTGATTCCGCCGGGGTCGAAGCGGATCCCCGAGGGAAAAGGGGCGACTCCCGGGCTGCGGGCCACGCAGGCTGGGAAAACTGCAGCGGTGCGGTGTGCGCCGGTCGAGCCCGCCAAGGCTCCCAGCCGATGGACCCTGCGTGGGCCCGGGGCATGCGTGCCGGCCGGGACGACCCAGGCGTCGGAACGGACCACGTGACCACCACGGGCTGGCTGAGCACCCTCTGGCTGACGCGCTTCTCCCAACCGGCGGGAGAACGGGTTCTGTACCGGCACGTCGATGCCCGCCGGCCGCTGCGGATCCTCGAACTCGGCCTCGGCTGCCTGCGGCGCACCGAGCGGCTCCTCCGGCTCGCGGCCGGCGTCACCACCGGTCAGGCCCTGACCTACGTCGGGGTGGACCGTTTCGAAAGCCGCCAGCCCGAGGACGGTCCGGGGGTCACGCTCAAGGAGGCACACCAACGCCTCCACGACCTCGCACGGGTCCAGCTGGTGCCAGGCAACGTCGATTCGAACCTCTCGCGGTTGTGCAACCATCTCGGCGCCTTCGATCTGGTGCTGGTGTCGGCCGACAATCCTGCCCGCCAGTTGGAACGCGCCTGGTTCTTCGTGCAACGACTGACGGGGACCGAGACGGTGGTCTTCGCCGAGTCGGCCGGAGACAGTGTCCGGAGCGTCTGGGCGCCGCTGTCGCGCAGCCAACTCTCCGACCTGGCCACCCGCTCGCTGCAGCGCCGGGCGGGCTGATCCCGCCGGGCCCCGGGGCCGATGGCACCAGGGAAGTGGCCGCTGTACATTGCGGTTTTGCCCCACTCCGTCGACCGTCTGGTCGGCGAACGCCCCGCACCCGCCTCCTCATGCCCACTCCGCGCACGCTGCTCGACAAGATCTGGGACGAACACGTCGTCTGTGCCCCGCCCGGCGAACTGCCGCTGCTCTACATCGATCGGCACCTGGTGCACGAGGTGACCAGCCCGCAGGCG
>SXWA01000053.1 GCA_005791575.1 Planctomycetaceae bacterium | reverse complement strand
GCAGGACCGGTTCATGTTCAAGGTGTTCGTCCGCTATCCGAGCTTCCACGAGGAATTCGAGATCGCGCGCCGCACCACCGGACAACCGGTCGAGGAGCCCCGTCCGGTGCTCTCCGCCGCCGACATCATCGCCCTGCAGCGCAGCGTGCGCGACGTGCCGGTCAGCGACCACCTGCTCCGCTACGCCCTGGCGCTGGTGCGCCAGACCCGGCCCGGCGAGAAGGGGGTGCCCGAGTTCGTCTCCGACCAGCTCACCTGGGGTGCCGGTCCGCGGGCGGTGCAGTTCCTCGTCGTCGGGTCGAAGGCCCGGGCGCTGCTCCAGGGGCGCGATCATGTCACCGTCGAGGATGTCCAGGCCCTCGCCGCGCCGGTGCTGCGGCACCGGATCGTCGTCGGTTTTGCCGCCGAGAGCGAAGGCGTGACCCCCGATGCGATCATCGGCCGGATCATCGAGAACACCCCCACCCGCGAGAACGAACTGACCCGCGATGCCCGCTTCCAGACGATCTTTGCATCCTGAGGCGATCGCCCGGATCGCGCGGCTGGAACTGCGGGCCCGGGCGGTGGTCGAGGGGGTTCTGACGGGGCTCCACAAGAGCCCCTACAAGGGCCAATCGGTGGAGTTCCTCCAGCACCGTGAATACGTGCGCGGAGACGATCTGCGCCGGGTCGACTGGAAGGTTTGGGGACGGCAGGACCGGCTCTACGTCAAGGAGTTCGAGGAAGAGACCAACCTCCGCCTGTCGCTGCTCGTCGACGGCTCGTCGAGCATGGACTACCGCGGTGGCCGGCAGGGGGATCCCGCCCGGCGGATGTCGAAATACGACTACGCAGCCACGCTCGCGGCCAGCCTCGCCTGGCTGGCGCTGTCGCACGGCGACGCTGCCGGCTGCGTGCTGTTCGACGAGCAGGTGCGCACGAGCGTGCCGGCGCGGACACGGCGCTCGCAGTTGACCGGGATCTGCGACGTGCTCGAGGCCCCGCGGCAGGGGCACCGGACCGACTTCCTGCCGGTGCTCCGCAGCCTCGCGGAGACCCTCCCGCCGCGCGGGCTGGTGGTGATCGTCAGCGATCTGCTCGGCGACCGCGACGGGATGTTCCGCGGCCTCCAGGTGCTCAGGCGCCGTGGCCACGACATCGTGCTCCTCCACGTCATGGACGACGACGAACTCGACTTCCCCTTCGACGGGCCGACCCGGTTCGAGGGGCTCGAGTTGCCCGACCACATCACCTGCAATCCGCGCGGCCTGCGCGACGGCTACCTGGAGGCGCTGCAGGAGTTCCTCGGCGATGCCCGGCGGCGGTCGGCGACGGCAGCCGCCGACTATTCGTTGATCCGCACCGGCGAGCCGGTCGATGCAGCGCTGGTGCGTTTTCTCTCCCGGCGGGGGAGCATGGCGGTCTGACCAGCCGCGGAAGGAACAACCGTCCGTGCCGACTTTCGATTTCACGTCGTTGCTGTGGTGGGGGCTGCCGTTGGCGGCCGCCCCGATCATCATCCACCTCATCAACCTCCTGCGCCACCGGCGGGTGGAGTGGGCGGCGATGGAGTTTCTCCTCGCCAGCCAGCGCAAGTACCGCACGCGCGTGCTGCTCAAGCAGCTCCTCCTCCTCGCCCTCCGTGTGGCCGCGGTGGCAGGAATCGTGCTGGCCATGGCCCAGCCCCGGTGGACGGCGGCGCTCGGCGGCTGGCTGGGGGGTGGGCGGACCGTGCACCTCGTTCTGCTCGACGACAGCTACTCGATGGGGGAGCTGCTCGGCGCCGGCGACGTCGGCGGGGAGGGGGGGGCCCGCACCTGCTTCGACCGTGGGCGGCTGGTCGTGGAGCGGATCCTCGGCGAACTGGCCGGGCGGCGCGGCCGGCAGGAGTTGGCGCTCGGTCGCTTCTCCCGGTTGGCAGCCGCGCCGGTGCCGGCAGTGGTCGGCGTCGCCAGCGGCGCCGACACCGGCGTGGCCGATCCGGCCGCTACGAACACCGGAGCCGACAGCGGAGCCGATGCCGAGGGTCGGCTCGACCTGCCGCGACAGGCGGTGAGCCCGGCCGTGGTGCAGCGGATCCGCGAGCGCGTCGCCCGGTTCGCCCCGTCGGCGACGGCCGCCGGTCCGACCGCCGCCGTCGAGTTTGCCAGCGGCATGCTCGGCGGGCGCGGCGCCGGCGGCGAGCAGCGCGTCCTCTGGCTGGTGAGCGACTACCGGGCCGCCAATTGGCGCGCCAACGAGGAGGTGGTGGCGGCGCTGTCGGCACTGGCGGCCGATGGCGTGGAACTGCGCCTGGTGGATTGTGCTGCCGACGGCGCAGCGGCCGCCGGCGGCGACACCATGGCGAACCTGTCGGTGGAGCGGCTCGAGGTGGTGGGGGGCGTGCCGGCGACCGGCGTGCTCGTGCCGCTCGAGGTGACCGTTGCCAACCGCTCCGACCGTCCCGTCCGCGATGTGGCGATCGATCTGCGCGAGGATGGGGTGGCCCGGCCGGGGCTGCGCGTGCCGGAGATCCCCGCCGGCGGTTCGGCATCGCAGCGGCTCGAGGTGCGGTTCGCAAAACCGGGGCCGCATGCCGTGGAGGCGCGGCTGCCCCCCGACCGCCTACCGGGGGATGATCAGCGGACGGCGGTCGTCGATGTCGTCGATCGGGTGGAGGTGCTGGTGATCGACGGCCGCCTCGCGGCAGCGGCCGGCACGGCGTCGGGCAACGCAACGCCGGGCGGACCGCGCCCGGCGGGGCGCGCCGGGGATGCCTTCTACCTCGCCGCAGCGCTCGCCCCGGGGGCCGGGGCCCCGACCGGACTGCGGCCGCGGATCGAGCCGCCGGCGGCACTGTCGGGGCTCGATCTCGGCACCTTCGACTGTGTCTGGCTGCTCGACGTGGAACGGCTCGACGTCCGCGAGCGGGACGCGCTCGAGGCGTACGTGCGCGGCGGGGGTGGCGCGGTGTTTTTCACCGGCCCGCGGACGCGCGCCGATTTCGTCAACGAGAACCTCTACCGCGGCGGCGCAGGGCTCTTTCCCGTGCCCCTGGCCGGCGCCGTCGATCTGCTTCCCGATCCCGCGTCGCCCGATACCCCCGACGTGGTCGTCGAGGACCATCCGGTCGTCGCGGTGCTGGCCGGGCAGCGGAATCCGCTCCTGGGCGCGGTGCGTGTCGAGCGTTACCTGGCGGTGCAGCGCGGCCACGAACCGGGGGCGGGGTTGCGGCGGCTGCTCACGCTGCGCAACGGTGCTCCGTTGGTGGTGGAACGCCCGTTCGGCGCGGGGCTGGCGGTGGCGGTGCTGACCACCGCGGCGCCGGAATGGAACAGCTGGGCGCGCGGCAATCCCAGTTGGGTGGTGGTGATGCTGGAACTCGAGAGCCACCTCGCCCGTGCCCGGCGTGCGGCGACCGCCGTCGAGGTGGGGGAGCCGATCGCCGTCGATCTCGAGCCGGGGGTCGACGGTGTCGAGGTGGACTTCGTCGTGCCGCCCGACAACGCGGTGGTCCACCAGGCCGCGGCGCCGGGGGCCGACGGCAAGCTGGCGGCGCGGCTGCCGCGGACAATGGTCCCGGGCCCGTACGGGATCCGCTGGAAGCGGGTCGACGGCAGCGAACGGGAACGATTGGTGGCGGTGAACGTCGATCCCGACGAGGGGCGGCTGGAGCGGATCGGCCGCGAGCGCCTCGACGCGCTCCTCGGGGGCATCCCCTTCCGCTTCGAATCGGCTTCCGCTTTCCAGGGAGGGTCCGAGTCGTTGGCCGGTGTGTCGTTGGTGGCACCGCTCCTGCAGGCCCTGGCGCTGGTGATGCTCTTGGAGCAACTGCTGGCCTGGTCGGCCAGTTACCATCCCACCTCGAGGCGGCGGACAGCCTGACCGGACGCACCATGCACTCCATCCCCCTGCTCGCCGCGACCGAGAGCGTGCAGCACCGCATCTCGAGCGGGCTCCTGGACGGCTTCTCGCTGTGGTGGCAGTTGCCCGCCCTGGTGCTGGTCGTCCTCCTCCTGGCGGGGCTGTCGCTGGCGATCTACCTGCGCGACTCGGCGGAGCTGCCGCGCGGCATGGCGGCGCTGTTGGTGGTGCTGCGGCTGGGAGCCCTGGCGGCGTTGGTCGCCGCCTACCTCGACCTGCGGCGCACGGCGGAGCACGAGATCGTCTATCCGTCGCGGGTGGCGGTTCTTGTCGATTCCAGCGCCAGCATGACGCTCGAGGACGCGCCCCCCGACGGGGCGGTCGCCGCCGTGCCGCGCTCGCGCGCCCTGCAGGCGGCCGACCTGCTCGAGGGGGGCGGCTTGCTCGCAGCCCTCGGTCGCCGGCACGAGGTGTCGCTGTGGCGCTTCGATGCCGATGCCGAAGCGGTCGCCGTGCTGCCCGGGCCGGGCAGCGAGACGGCGCCGGCCGGCGCCCCTGCTGCGGGCGATCCCGCGGGGTCCACTGGTACGGTGCCGCCCGGCGACGATCCCTCCGCCAGCGGCCCGACGGGATGGCGGGCCAGCGGCCCGACGGGATGGCGGGCGCGGATCGCGCCGCTGGGATTCGAGACCCGGCTCGGTGAGGCGCTGACGACCGTGCTCGAGCAGGAACCGGGGCAGTCGCTCGCGGGGGTCGTCGTGCTGACCGACGGGGCCAGCAACGGCGGACTCGATGCCGCCGCCGCCGCCGCGCTGGCCCGGGCCCGCGTGCCGGTCCATCCGCTGGGAATCGGTGCCGAACGGCTGCCGGCCAATGTCCGCGTCGCCGATGTCCTCGCCCCGAGCCGTGTCTTTCCTGGCGATCGGTTCGCTGTGTCGGCGTTTCTCCAGGCGCAGGGGCTGGAAGGCACGCCGGTGCGGGTGGAGTTGTTGGAGGCGGCCGCCGATCCGGCGGCGGATTCCGCGCCCGGCCCGGTGCCCGCCCCCGCCGCCGAGACCGGTCGGGTGGTGGACGTCGTCGAGGTGAAACTCGCGGCCGATGGCGAGCTGGCGGGGGTGCGCTTCGACCTGCCGGGGCTCGAGTCGCCGGGCCGCCGCCGGCTGACCGTGCGCGTCGTGCCCCCCGCGGGCGAGCGCAACCGCGCCGACGACCTGCAGTCGGCCGAGGTCGAGGTGGTCGACCGCGTGACCCAGGTCCTGCTGGTCGCCGGGGGGCCGACCCGCGAGTACCAGTTCATCCGCAACGTCCTCCAGCGGGACAAGAGCTTCGCCATCGACGTGCTGCTCGCCACCGCCCGCCGCGGGGCCTCGCAGGATGCCCGACGGATCCTCGAGGCGTTTCCCGCCACCACGGAGGAACTCTCGGCGTACGACGCCATCGTCGCCTTCGACGTCGACTGGAGGATCCTCGATCCCGCGGCCCAGTCGCGGCTCGAGCGCTGGGTGTCCCGCGAGAGCGGTGGCCTGTTCATGGTCGCCGGCAGCGTGTCGATGGATTCCTGGTTGTCGGACCCTGCCTGTGGCCCGCTGCGGACCCTCCTCCCGGTGGAGCCGCGGCGCGCCGGGCAACTCATCGTCGAGGAGCCGACCGGGTTCAGCGAGCCGCATCCGCTCTCCTTCACGCGCGAGGGCCTCGACGCGGAGTTCCTCTGGCTCGACGGCAATCGGGCGTCGAGCGAGGCGGCGTGGCGCGAGTTCCCCGGCGTCTATTCCTGCTTCGATGCCCGGTCCGCCAAGCCCGGCGCCACGGTCTACGCGACCGTCGCCCCGCCCGGCGACACGGCGCGCGGCGACGGCTCGATCTACATGGCGGGCCAGCTCTACGGGGCCGGCACGGTGTTTCACCTCGGCAGCGGCGAGCTGTGGCGGCTGCGCAGTCTCGACGAGACGCTCCACGAACGGCTTGTGACCCAATTGGTGCGGCATGTTTCGCAGGGGCGGCTCCTCGCCGGTTCACGCCGGGCACGGCTCCTGGTCGACCGCGATCGGTATGCGGTGGGGGCGGGGGTGGTGGTGCGGGTCGTGGCTGCCGACGGCGAGTCGGCGGTCGGTGGTGGCCAGCCCGAGTGCCGCGTGATCGGACCGGACGGCGCGATGCTGCGCGTGCCGCTGACGGCGGAACCGGGGCGGCCGGGGGTGCTCCAGGGGATGTTCGTCGCGGGGCGTGAGGGGGGCTGGCGCATCGACGTCACGCTGCCGGCGGAATCCGGCGCCGATGGGGAGACCCTGTCGCGACGGATCCAGGCCCGGCTCCCCGACCGCGAGTTGGAGCGGCCGCGTCTCGACCGCGGAGCGCTCGAACAGGTGGCCACGATCACCGGCGGAACGGCCGCCTTCCTCGCCGACGACGGGTGGGACGACGCGCGCTCCCGGGCCCTCGCCGAACGGATCCCCGATCGTTCACGCCGCGAATACGAGACCGGAGCGCCCGACGGCGACTTCAAGCGCCGGCTCAACACCATCCTCCTCGGGCTCGGCGTCGGTCTGCTGTGTGCCGAATGGATCCTCCGTCGTCTCGTCCGCCTCGCCTGACCCGTTCCCCGGTATCCCATGGCCACCGTCTCTGCCCCAGCCACCGCCCCGCTCGACGTCCTCCGCGGACTGCTCGATTCCGTGCGCCGCGCGACGCGCCGCTGGGTCTGCGTGGAGGCGCTGGCATGGGTTGGGGTGTGCGGCGGGATCCTGTTCTGGAGCCTGTTGTGGTTCGACTGGTTGGTCGAACCACCCGCCGCGGTCCGGGCCGGCCTGATGGGCCTCGTGCTCGCGGGGCTCGGATGGCTGCTGTGGACGAAGCTCGTCGCGCGGCTGGCGGCGCCGCTGGACGATCGCGACCTGGCGATGCTCGTCGAGCGGGGCCACCCCGCCTTCCGCGACAGCCTCTCCACGGCCATCGAACTGGGGCCGCGTCCGCCCGAGGGCTGTGATCCCACGCTCCTCGGACGGACGATCGACGAGGCCGCCGCCGTCGCCGGTCAGGTGGACGTCGAACGCCTCTTCCGCCGCCGCCGCCTGGTCACGCTCGCCTGCGGCGGGGTGCTCGCCAGCGGTACGATCGCGGCGCTGGCGCTGGCGCTCCCGGCGGTCGCCGACACCTTCGTCCGGCGGATGGTGTTGCTCCGCGACGATCCCTGGCCACGGCGCACCGGCCTGGCGGCGGAGGGCTTCACCGCCGGCGTGCGGACCGTCGCCCGGGGCAGCGACGTCGACGTGCTCGTGCGGGCCGACGCCGCCCGGGAATTGCCCCGGATGGTGGAGCTGCGGTCGCGGGGCCGCGGCGCATGGCGGACCGACCGGATGGGGATCCGCGGCGGCATCGCCGCTGGTGGGCAGACGTTCGGCCACGTGCTCCGTGGCGTCACCGAGGACCTCGCCTTGGAAGTCCGCGGCGGCGACGCCCGGATCCGCGGGCTCTCGATCCGGGTGCTCGACCCGCCGGCGCTGGCCGACCTGCGAATCGGCTACACGCTGCCGGAGTATCTCGGTGGTGGCCGTCGCGAGGCCCCCGCCGCGCGCCTCGTGCAGGTGCCGCGCGGTTCGGTGGTGGAGATCGTCTGCCGCTCGACGAAGCCGCTCCACGCCGCCCGCCTCGACGCATCCGCTGCCACCGGGCAGCGCATGCTCGCGGAGGTGTCGCCCGGGGCCACGGGCGATGCACCGACCGAGATCACGGGCACGATCGGTCCCCTCGAGGAGGAGGTGGCGATCGCCGTCCGCCTCGAAGACACCGACCGGCTCGAGAACCGTGAGCCGATCGGGTTTTTGTTGGCGGCGGTTCCCGACGAGCCACCCACGCTCGCCGTCCGCCTCCGCGGCATCTCCACCGCCATCACGCCGCGGGCCCGCCTGCCGCTGGTGGGCACGATCGCCGACGACCATGGCGTGGCCGCGGCCACGGTGATCGTCGAACCTGCCGCCACGGGGGCAGGGCAGGGGGGCGGGGCTGGCGCTGAGGGGGCGGCCGGGGGTGAGCCCGGGGCCGCGCATCCCTTTCCCATCAAACGGGTCGCCGCGGGGACCGCGCTGGTGGACCTCACGGACGACGCTCCCGAGTGGGTGCCCCTCGAGCCGCTCGGGCTGAAGACGGGCACGCGGATCGGCGTGGCGGTGCGGGCCAGCGATGCCTGCGGCCTGGCCAGTGGCCCCAATTCCTCCACCAGCGACATCTGGCCGCTCGATGTCGTGACCCCCGAGGAGTTGATGGCGATGCTCGAGGCGCGGGAGATCATCCTCCGGCGCCGGTTCGAGAGCGTGGTCGCCGATCTCACCCAGGCGCGTGACCGGCTCGCTGTGGCGCCGGCCGGCGACGCCGCGGCCACCACGACCGACGGTGAGTCGAACGACGACGGGTCATTCACCGTGGGCCGACTCGGCGAGTCGGCGGCCCGGGCCGCGGGGGAGACCGGCGAGATCGCCAGCGCGTTCCGCGACATCCGTCTCGAACTCGACAACAACGCCCTTTTGACTCCGGAACTCGACGCCCGGCTCATCGGCCAGATCGCCGACCCCCTCGCGGCGGTCGCCACCACCGACCTGCCCGGCCTCGCCGGCGCCTGCCGCGACCGGGGGGGCGATCGCGCGGTGCTCGTGGCGCAGGCCGATCAGGTGCTGGCGCGGTTGCAGGCGATCCTCGATAAGATGATCGAGTTGGAGTCCTACAACGAGGTTCTGGAGCTGCTGCGGGGGGTGATCCGGACGCAGGAGGAAATCCGCGCCGAGACGCTCGAACGGCAGAAGCGACGGGCCCGTGAGGCGCTGGAGCGACCCTGACATGACGATCCGGTCCCACGTGACCAACCGGCCCCCCGTCACCATGCGGAGTGTCGTTCGCAGCGCGGCTTCGGTCGCGGCCCGGCGATCCGCCAGCCTGTTCGCCACCGGCCTGACGGCGGTCTGGTTCGCGGCCTCGGCCGGTGTGCCGGTGGCGGTCGCCCAGTCCGGCGCCCAGTCCGGCGGCCCGGCGACCGGCGCTGGGGGCTCGCCAACGAGCGGCACAGTGGGGGCGAACGAGGCCGACGCACTGGTCGCACGCGAGGGGGAGATCCGCGACCAATTCCGTGACCTCGAACGAACCTTCCTCCGCCTCGCCGATCTGCTCGCCGCCACCGACCCTCGCCGTTCCGCACTCCTGCGGACGGCCTTCGAGCAGGCCCGCGAGGCTGAGGTCTCCGATCGGCTCGACGCCATCGTCGCGATGCTCGAGAAGGGGCAGTTGCTCAAGGCGGGCACCAGCCAGGCAACGGCGATCGAGAAGCTCCGTGAGCTGCTCGTCGTGCTGGAGGCGGGCGACACCGACCGCCGGCTCGCCAACACGAAGGAGGAGGTCCGCCAGTTCCTCGCCCGTCTCGGCAAGGTGATCGCGCGGCAGCGCGACGTGGAGGGGTCCACCGAGGCCGGTGGCGAGGCGGCGAAGCTCGCCGAGCGCCAGGCCACGCTCGCCCGGGAGACGGAAGAACTGGCTCGCGACATCGGCGGGTTCGCCAAGCGGCTGGCGCCGACCGAGGCCGCCGAAGCCGACGGGAAGGGAAAGGGAGCCGAGGGGGCCGAACCGGGCAAGAAGCCGACCGGCAAGCCGCCGAAGCCGGGCACCGACGAAAAGCAAGCCGACGAAAAGCAAGCCGACGAAGAGCAAGCCGATGGGAAGCAGGGGGGGGAGAAGCAGGGCACGGACGACCCCGCGGGCGCCGAGCCTTCCGAGGGCATGCCCGCCGAGCCCGGCGACGGCGAGAAGGGAGAGTCACAGCCCGGCAAGGCACAGGCCGGAGAGAAGTCGCAGGGGCAGCCGGGTCAGCAGGGAGAGTCGGGCGAGTCGGAACCGTCCGACGAGCAGGCGGAGGCAGACGGCGAGGAGCAGGCCCCGACCGGCGACGACGAGGCATCGCGGGCCCAGCGCACGCGTCAGCGTCTGCAGGCGGCCGAGAAACGGATGCGCACGGCGCAGGAGAAGCTCGCCGAAGCGAACCGGCGCGATGCGCGCCAGGATCAGGAGAAGGCGGTGGAGGAATTGGAGACGGCCCGGGCCGAGTTGGAGGAGATCCTCCGTCAGATGCGCGAGGAGGAGGTGGAGCGGGTGCTCGTCCAACTCGGTGCCCGGTTGAAGACGATGCTGCGGATCGAGAAGGGGGTGCTCTCGGGCGCGGAGAAACTCGCCGCCGGGGGCAATGGGCCGGGCCCGGCACCGGGGGACCGGGAGCGTCAGCTGGAGGCGACACGCCTTGCCCGCGAGCAGACCCAGGTCGGGGCCGAGGCGACGCGGGCCCTGTCGCTGGTGCGCGACGACGGGTCGGCAGTGGCGATCCCCGAGGCCCTCGTCCAACTGCACGACGATGCCACGCAGGTTGCGGGTCGGCTCGGGCGCGGTGACGTGGGCACCACCGCCCGGGGCATCATGCAGGACATCATCGCCAACCTCGAGGAGATGATCGCCGCCCTCGAGAAGGCCCAGGCCGAGCAGCAGGCACGGGCCAAGGGTGAGTCGGGGGGGCGGCCGGCCCAGCCGGGCGAACAGCCGCTGGTCGACAAACTGTCGGAATTGAAGATGATCCGCTCGCTGCAGATGCGGGTGAACACGCGGACGGGTCGGTTTGCCCAACTGCTCGCCGGCGACGTCGAGCAGGCGGAGGAGCCGGAACTGTTCGAGGCGGTGCGCCGGCTCGCCGAGCGCCAGCGGACGATCGAGCGGGCGGCCCACGACATCGTCACCGGGCGCACGGAGTGACGGACCGCAGGCGTGTTCCCGGGTGGGGTGGCACGGTATGATTCGCCTGGTTCGTTGCTTCCGTTTCCCGGGCCGCCCGAAGGGCGCCCCGGGCCTCCCCAAGGGCGCGTCGCATGGCTGCTCGGCTCCTCCGGCGGCACCCGCTCCATCGATCCCCGCACGGCGCCTGGCTCGTGGCAATGGCGCTCGCTGTGGCGGCGACGCCGTTCGCCGGGCGGGTGACGCTGGCGGCGGGGCCGGCGACTCGGCCTGCGGAGCCGGCGGGTGATGCTGAAGTCCGGCGGCCGGCGACCTGGCCGCTGCCCTCGCGCGAGCGCGCCGACGCGCTCGTCGCGGAGTGGCTCGCGGGGGTGGCCGATCGCGCCGCCCGCAGCCGCGGTCAGGATGCCTGGACTGTCGCCGCCGCCCCGGCCGACCTCCTCGACGCGGCGCTGGCCGCCTGTGCCGCGGTCGATGAACGGGTGGCGAAGGCCGCCACGGCGGTCGATGCCCCGCCCGATCTGGCGTGGCTCGGGGAGTCGTCCGTGCCCGCGTTCGTGCGTGATTCGGTCCGTGCCTGGATCGGGAGGGAATTGGTGCGGCGCGATCGGTTCGACGAGGCGTTGCCCCTGCTGAGCGCGATCGACCCGACCACGGCGATCGACCCCGCCGCCGTCCTGTTCCACACCGCCGCCTGCCAGCACTGGCTCCTCGACACCGAGTCGGCGATCACCACGCTCGACCGGCTCCTCGAGCATGGCGGGGAGATTCCGGTGCGCTACGAACGGATCGCCCGCCTCCTCCGCGCCGACATCGCGGCGCTCGAGGACGAATCGCTCGACCACATCGCCCGGCGGATGCGCGACGTCACCCGTCGGCTCGATCTCGGCCGGCCCGGTCCACGGACGCGCCAGGTGCAGGACGGGGTGATCGAGTCGCTCGACAAGCTGATCGCGAAGCTCCAGAAGGAGCAGGATTCACAAAACAGCGGCTCCGGTGGCGCGGGCTCCTCGGGGGGCGGCCAGGGGCAGGGGGGGCGCCCGATGGACGACAGCCGGATCGCCGGTGGCAAGGGGCCCGGCGAGGTGACACGCAAGGACATCGGTGACGGCGACGGCTGGGGCCAGCTCCCTCCCCACAAACGCGAGGAGGCGCTCCAGCAGATCGGCCGCGAGTACCCGGCCCACTACCGCGAGGCGATCGAGCAGTACTTCAAGCGGCTGGCGGCGGGGGAAGAGCCCGCCCCGTCGCGGTAGCCAGCACCGGAGGCCCGTTGCCGCATGCCGTCCGATGCCGCCAGCGCGACCAGTGCGTCCAGCAACCCGTCGCCATCGTCCGGCGCAGGACGATCCGCGGCGCGCCTGGCCGGCGATCCGTCCTCCGCGCACCGGCCGGCTGCGGTCCGCCGCGGCCTTGCCTTGGTACGACACCATCTCGCCGGGATGGTGCTGGCATGCGGAATGGTCCTGCCGTGGATGCCGAGCCGGGCGGCGGATGACCCCGATCGGCCGACCGTCACGGTGCGCCTGGTCGATGGCACGAGCGTGACGGGGGGGCTGCGGGCGGTTACCCCGGCCGAGGTCGTGATCGACTCCGCGGGCTCCGAGCGGCGGGTGTCCCTCGAGGGCCTGCGCCGGATCGACGTCGAGGGCTCTGCCGCCAACGTCGCGCCCGCCGGCGGGAAGGTCACCGTCTGGTGCACCGACGGCGGCTGGCTCAGCGGCGACGACTTCGCGCTGGCCGGTGACGGCGGCACCGTGTCGGCCGCGGTGTTGCGCGCCGGCCAGGCCTGGCCGCTGCCGGCGGAGCGTGTGCTGCGTGTCGATTGGTCGCAGCCGCCGGCAGCCGGCGCGCAGCCGGCGCCCCCGACATGGCAGGCGGATCTGCCCGAGGATGCCGACGGCGACCTGGTCGTCGTCGGCGGCGACGAGGTGACATTCGTGCCCTGCGCCGTCAGTGCCGTCTCGAGCACGGCCGTCACGGTGGTGCTCGACGGCGAGACGATCCCGGTGAAGCGGGCGAAAGTGCTCGGGGTGGCGTTCCTCCGCGCGGTTCCGGTCGCCACGGAGGTTGCGGCGGGGAGCGTGGCCGTCGCAGTCGATGGTGGCCGAATGATCGCCAAACGCGTCGAGTGGTCGCCGGCCGGCCTCGTACTCGACGGTGCCCTGCAGTTTCCGTCGGGGGGCCTGCGCTCGATCGACTACGCCGCCGGCCGCACGGTCGATCTCGCCACCCTGCCCCCGGAGCGCGCCGACGTCGAACCGTTTTTCGGGTCGCTCTCCCGGCTCGACGGTATGGCCGCCTTCTTCGCACCGCGGGCGCTCATCGGGGGCGGCCTGCTCGTGCGGCCGCGGACCGAGTTGGTGTACCGGATTCCCACCGGTGGCCGCCGCTTCCGGAGCGCGATCGTGCCGGCCGTGGGGAGGCCGGTGGTCGGGGAGGTGCAGATCGTGGTGCGCGTGGACGACCGGGAGGTGTTCCGCGGCGCCGTGTCGGCGGCTGGGCCGGCGTTGACCGCCGTCCCGCTCGACATCGACATCGCGGGGGGAAGGCGGTTGACACTCCAGGTGGATTTCGCGGGGCCGGCCGATCCCGGTTTCCCGGTCCGGTTCGATTCAGCCGTCATTGACAGGTGAGCGCAGCAGCATGGCGACAGTCAGCATCGTGCCATTGAACGGGTCGGGCGCGCGCCGGGGCGCGGTGTCGCCCGCCGTCGCACTCTCGGTGGCACTGGTGGCCGGGCTGGCACTGGTGGCCGGGCTGGCGCTGGTGGCCGGGGGGGCGGCGCTCGCGCCCCGGTGGGCGCTCGCGGAGGAACCGGGGGGGGGCGGTGGAGCGGCGCCGCCACCGGCCACACCCGACGTGGTGCTCGGTGCAGAGCGGGACCGGATCGCAGTGATGGCCCGGGCTTCCGCCGCTGCCGTGGCGATCTTCGCCGGCGAGGCCGGGGGCGGCTCGGGGGTGTTGATCAGCCCGGACGGCCATGCCCTCACCAACTTCCACGTCGTCCAGCCCGCCGGCGTCGCGATGAAGTGCGGTCTGGCGGACGGCCGGCTCTACGACGCGGTGCTCGTCGGCCTCGACCCCACGGGGGACGTGGCGCTGGTGAAACTCGTGGGACGCGACGACTTTCCCTGGGCCCCCCTCGCCGACAGCGATACCGTCGCGGTGGGCGATCCCTGTTTCGCGGTCGGCAATCCCTTTCTGCTGGCGACCGATTTCCAGCCGTCGGTGAGCGCCGGAATCGTCTCGGGCATCCATCGCTACCAGTTTCCCGCCGGCACGATCCTCGAATACGCCGACTGCCTGCAGGTCGATGCCGCGATCAACCCGGGCAATTCGGGCGGGGCACTGTTCGACGCGGCGGGGCGCGTGATCGGCATCAACGGCCGGGCCTCGTTCGAGAAGCGCGGACGGGTCAACGTCGGCGTCGGATATGCCATCTCCGCCAATCAGGTGCGGCACTTTCTCGGCGCACTGAAGGGGGGGCGGATCGTCGATCACGCCACCCTCGGCGCGACCGTGGCCACCGCCGACGACGGCCGGGTGGTGGTGTCGGACATCCTCGAGTCGTCGGACGCCCATCGGCGCGGCCTGCGCTACGACGACGAGATCGTGGCGCTCGCGGGTCGTCCCGTGCGCACCGTCAATGCGTTCAAGAACATCCTCGGCACCCTCCCCGCCGGCTGGCGGGTGCCGCTCGTCTACCGCCGCGCCGGGCAGCAGCGCGAGATCGCCGTCCGGCTCGCGGCCGTCCATGCGCCGGCGGAACTGGCGGCGCTCGTGGCGGGAGAGGGGGGGCCACGGCAGCGGCGCCGCCCCGGCGGTCCGCGCAAGCCCCCTGCGCCGGGCGACGAGCCGGCCCCCGGCGAGGCTCCGGAAGCCGCACCGGGGCGCGCCGAGCCGCCGCCCCTCCCCGACGCGCTCCGCGGCCTGCACGAGTCACGCCCCGGCTACGCCAACTATCACTTCAACGTGGTCGAACGCCAGCGCGTGGCGGCCGCGATCGCCGGGCATCACGTGATCGAACGGCCGGCGGGGCCGTGGCGGATCGTCGGTCGTCTGGCGGAGGGTGAGGTGTTTCGCGTCGAGTTGTCGGCGGCCCGGGGCAGCATCGATCTGCCGACGGGCACGACGAGCGTCGATGCCGGCGGTGAACTCGACGCCAACCCCAGTCCACCCGGCAGCGGTGGCCTGCTCGCGGCCTTGCTGCTGTGGCGCCGGTTGCTGCTCGACGGCCCCGATGCGCTCGGCCGCACGACATACTGGGGCACGGTCCCCGGCGCGACGGTGCCCGCCGGGAGGCAGGCGGGGGCCGGTGCCGACAGCCTGCCCTTCGCCGACGTGCTCGAATCGGCCGTCGCCGGTGTCGAGGTCCGGTTCAGCGTCGCCGCCGACGGGTCGATCGAGGGGATCGACCTGTGGATGGCCCCCGATGCGGAACCCTGTGAGGTGCGCTTCGAGACCGGTGACCGGGCAGCCAACGGACTGCCGCAGGGCTTCGTCGTGGAGCACGCCGGAACCACCTTTGGTCGCTTCCGGATCGACGAGGTGGTGATGGAACCGGCGACCGAGTCGGCGACCGAACCGGGAACCGTGCCGGGCGCTGGTGACGCGGATGGCGACGGGGGAACGAAGTGATGAACGGCCTGTCCCGCACACGACCGCCGTGGTTGGCCACGGCCGTCGTCCTCCTGCTGTCGGCCGCGATTCCGGCGGCCGCCGCGACCCCCGGCGAGACGATCGCCGGGGCGGCCCGCAGCGTGGTGAAGATCTACGGGGCCGGCGGTGTGCGCGGCCTGGAGGCCTACCAGACCGGCGTGCTCGTCACCCCGACCGGGCACGTGATCACGGTGCTGAGCACGGTGCTCGATTCCGATACGATCGACTGCGTCCTCGACGACGGTCGGCGGTTCGCCGGCCGGCTCATCGGTGCCGATCCGCGCCGCGAGTTGGCGGTGCTGGCGCTCGAGGGGGAGGAACTCCCCGCCCTTCCCCTCGCCGCCGACCAACCCCGGCTCGGCGCCGGGTCGCGCGTGCTCGCCCTGTCGAACCTCTTCGGGGTCGCGGTCGGTGACGAGCGCGTCAGCGCCCAACACGGGGTGGTCGCCGCGGTGGTGCCGCTCGACGCCCGCCGCGGCGCCTACGAGGCCCCCTACCGCGGCGACGTCTACATCCTCGACTGCACCACCAACAATCCCGGCTCTCCGGGTGGGGCCCTGATCGACTGGCGGGGTCGGCTCGTCGGCCTGCTCGGCAAGGAACTGCGGGCCAGCACCAGCGGCGTGTGGCTCAACTACGCCCTGCCGATCGACGAGGTCGCGAAGGCCTACGACGACATCATCGCCGGCCGGGCGACCGCCCCCGCGACCACGGCCACGGAGCGTTTCGATCCCGCGGTGCTCGGGGTGATCCTCGTGCCCGACCTGCTCGACAAGACGCCGCCGTTCATCGAGACCGTCCGGGCCGGCTCGCCGGCGGCTGCCGCCGGCCTGCGCCCCGACGACCTCCTCGTCGCGGTGAACGGCCGCGCGGTCCCGTCGCGGATGGCCGTGCAGCAGACGCTCGGCGGTCTCGCCGCCGGCGATCCGGTGCACGTCACCGTCGTCCGCGACGGGATGATCGTCGATTGCGACCTCGGGCCCCGGCCCGCCCGTGAAGGTGGACGATGACGCGTGAACGAAACCTGCGGCGAGTGCCGAGTGCGGTGCTCACGGGCCTGATCGGGCTGCTGGCCGTGGTGGTCGCGCCGGCCCGCGCGGCCGGGCAGGCCGGAGTGCCGGGTGAGGTGGCCCTCGCTGAGGAGGAGGCGTTCCGCACGGCGGTCGCTGCCGTGGCGGGGGCGGTCGTGCGCATCGAACCGGGGGCGGCCGCGGCCACCGTCAACGCGGGAGCCGAGGCAGCACCGTCGAGTGGCCCGTCGACCGGCCTGGTGATCGACGCTGACGGTTGGGTCGTCACCACCGCGTTCGCCGTCCCCGCCGATGTCACCGAGACGGTCGTCGTGTTTCCCGACGGCAGCCGGGGTGTCGGCCGCGTGACCGGGCGCGATGAGACCCGGGGAATCGTCCTGCTCCGCGCCGCGCCGCTGCCCGCCGGCATCGCCCCCGCGGCGGCCTGGGTGCCGCGCGGCGAATTGGCGGTTGGCCAGTGGACGATCGCGGTGGGGCGGGGATGGGATGCGACCGCGCCCGGTGTCGCGGTGGGCATTCTTTCTGCGCTCCACCGCTCGTGGGGACGGTCGGTGCAGACCGACGCCGCCGTCTCCCCGTCCAACTACGGTGGGCCGTTGATCGACATCCGGGGCCGGGTGATCGGTGTGCTCGCCCCATTGCCCGCCGACACGGCGGGGATGAACGCCGGCACCGAACTCTACGATTCCGGAATCGGGTTCGCCGTTCCCCTCGAGGACATCCTCCGGGTGCTGCCGCGGTTGCAGGCCGGGGAGACGCTGCGGCCGGGGATCATCGGCATCGGCTACCGTTCGCGCGACGCCGTCAATGCCACTCCCGTGGTGGCTGTCTGCCGGGCCGGTTCGCCGGCGGTGCGCGCGGGCATGCGGCCCGGCGATCGGATCGTCTCGGCCAACGGTCGGCCGGTGACCCGGGTGGCCGACGTTCGCCATGTGGTGGCGCCGCTCTATGCCGGCGACACGGTGGAACTGGGGCTCGAGCGCACGGTGGGTGACCGCCCACCGCAGCTGCTCACGGTGAAGGTGGAACTGACGGCCACGCTGCCGCCGTGGCGGCGGACCGTGCTCGGCATCGTGCCGGTCCGTGTCGCGGGCGGCGAAGGCGACGCACCCGCCAACGCGGCGGATCCCGCCGGGGTGACGGTGGGCTGGGTCTGGCCGGACGGGCCGGCGGCCAAGGCTGGTGTTCGACCGGGCGACGTCGTCGTCGCGGCACTGGCCGCAGATGCCGACGCCGGCAGCGAAGCGCAGCGGATCGATGCCCCGGCTGTGCTCGCCGGGTTCGTCGGTGGCCTCGAGCCGGGCCGTCGTGTCGTGCTCACGGTGCGACGCGACGGGGCGCCGGTGGAGGTGGCGGTCGAGACCGGCGTCGTTCCTGCCGAGCCGCCGACCGAGGTGCCGGCGCGGGAGGGGGATCCGGCGGCGGTGCGCGTGGTCCGCCTCGAGGCGGCCGAACTGCCCGAGCCGGTGCTGGCGGTCGTCCCCGACGGCGATCCCAAGGCACCGCTGGGGGTGCTCGTGTGGTTCGACCAGCCACGGGGCGCGGTCGATGGCGAGGCGGCGCTGCGGGTGTGGCGCGCCGCCGCGGCACGCCACGGCGTGGCGGTGCTGGTGCCGTCGTCGGCCGATCCGCAGCGCTGGGGCCGCGAGGACATCGCGGCGGTGGCGCGCGGTCTCGAGGCGCTGCGCGGGAAACGGGCGCTCGATCCGTCGCGGGTCGCGCTGGCGGGCAGCGGGGCAGGGGGGGCCTTCGCCTGGCTGGCGGCCGAACGGCTCGGCCCCGGCGTGCGCGGCGTGGCACTGGTGGGGGCGGTGATCCCCAGGCAAGCGACGATCGAACCGGCCGAGCCGGGCCGTAGCCGCGCCGTGCTCTTCGGCGGCACCGTGCCCGATCCCGCGGTGCGCGATGCCGACCGCCAACGTCTTGCCACCGCCGGCTATCCCGTCGGCACGCTCCCGGTCACCGACGGCGCCGGTCCACCCGCCGAGATGCTCTGCAGTTGGATCGAGGCGCTGGGGGTGCTGTGATGGGGGGATGGCCCGGTGACGGTCTGGCCACCGCGCCGCGCATCCTCTGGGCGGACGACCACCTGCTCGCCGTCGACAAGCCGACGGGCATGCCGTCGGTGCCCGCGCGCAGCCGCCACGATCCACCCGACGTCGGTGCGTTGCTGGCACACGTCTGGGGGCCCCTCGAGGCCGCGCATCGACTCGACCGCGATACCTCCGGGGTCCTCCTCCTGGCACGGTCGGCGCTGGCCCGCCGCCGCGTCGGCGCGGCGTTCGAGGGGCGCACGGTCGGGAAGGAATACGTCGCCGTGGTCCATGGTCTGCCGCCGACACCGGTGGGCACCGTGCACCTGCCGTTGGCCCCCGATCCCGATCGCGCGCCGCGGCAGCGGGTCGATCCGATCATCGGTCGGCCGGCGATCACGCGCTGGCGCACACTGGCCCGCTCGGCCGACGGCACGCTCACGCTCCTCGCCCTCGAGCCGGTCACCGGAAGATCGCACCAGCTCCGCGCCCATCTCGCCTGGCTCGGCACCCCGATCCACGGCGACGCGCTCTACGGCGCGCCCCCCGGGTCCAGCGGGCGGATGCTCCTCCATGCCGCGCGGATCGGTTTCCCTCATCCGCTCACCGGGAACCGGGTCGACCTGCTCGCACCGGCCTGTTTTCCACCGCTGGGAGGTGGCTGGCGGGACGTCAACCGCGGCGGGTCGGGAGGAGCGCCGAGCGGCTGACCTTCTCCCAGTAGCGGGAGAATCGCCCCAGATCGCGGACCGCCGTCGCATCGACCAGCGGCGGCCAATCGATCACCTCCACGGGCAGGCTCGCGGCGATCCGCTCCGCTCCGCGCCGCAGCCGCGGGCACGAGGTGGTGGCGAGAGCCACGCCGTCGCAGCCCAGTGCGGCCGCCCGTGGGGGCAGCACGGTCGCCGGATCGCCACGGAGCACCTCGAGCCCGGGGACGGCGGCGAGGCACTCCATGAGGAACAGCAGCCGGCCGCGGCTGGGGCGCTCCGCCGCGAGCCAGTCGGGATCGATGACGAACACCCGCGGGGAACCGGGGTGCCGCGCGACCGCCGGGGCGCTGGCCGCGGCGGAATCGAGCGTCACCCAGACGAGCGGCCGCCGTCCCGGAGTGCCCGCCGGCCGCCAAGGCGGCGCCGGGGCGATGCGGAGCGGCGGTCGATCGGTCGGCCCGGGGAGAAACCACCGGTCCGCCAGGCCTTCGTACGACCCTTCGACGTCGCACCGGCCGAGCAGCGGACAGCCCCGGCAGTGACGACCAGAGGTGAAAGTCTCGAGGTTGTCACGGTTGAAGATGTAGGGCTTCGAGGAGAACGTACCCGCCACCCACTGCCAGGAGAGATGGTTGCTCGCCGGATCACCGTCGAGGAGGTGGGAGAGGAACCAGTCGGCACCGGCCTGCCAGGCCACGCCGCGGGCGTGGATCAGCCACGACGCCAGCCACATCCGCTCGTGGTTGTGCAGCCACCCATCCGCGTGCAGGCGACGGACGAAATCGTCGATGCAGGGCATGCCGGTGGTCGCCGCGCGGACGTCGTCGGGAAGGTCGGGTGAGGGCGTCCGCCGCGGTGGCACCGCCGGAGCTTCGATCCCGGTGCCGATCCGCTCCCCGAGCGCCGCCTGCACGCGCTGCCAGTAGTCGCGCCAGGCCAGTTCACGCACCAGGGTGGTCGCCGCTGCCGGCTCGGCGGTGCGGTCGAGCGCCGCGTCCCGCACCTCCGCCAGCGAGAGCACGCCGTGCCGCAGCCAGGGGGAAAGCCCGGTCACCGCGCCATCGACGTGGTTGCGCGTGGTGGCGTAGCGCCGGGGATCGATCGCGGCGAGTCGCTCGAGGGCTGCGTCGCGGCCGCCGCGGAAGCGGCCTGTGGATGCGGAGGGGGGGGCACCGCCGGCCTCCGGAAGGATCGCGGGCCAGTTGGGGGCGGGCAGAGTCACGGGATGCCTCCGGGGGCGCGGGCTGGAACAGGGCTGGCTGGCCGTGCGTGCATCGTTGGCGGGCAGCGCTCTGCCGTCAAAGTGGGCGGGGGCGACGAATGCGGCGCGTGGTCCCTCATCGGGCCGCGGAGCAATCGGCGAGAAGGCATTCCCTCAGGTCTTGGCATGGGGTTTGCAGAAAAAGTCCGTCATGGATTTCCCGAGACCTGCGTGCCCGTCCATCGGCGGCGGATACCCGGCCTGGACCGGTCTTCAGGAACGATTCCCGCGATCCATTAGGATGCCCCGACGGCTTGGGTGGGCACTCCGCCTCGCTCACCCAGGCCGGGGCATGCCCGTGGGATTCTTCTCCACGCGCGTGCCTTCCGCCGTGGAGCATCCGCAACCGTGAAGCTGATCATCGCGATCATCCAGCCGAACAAGTTGGAGAGTGTGAAGGAGGCGTTGTCCTCCGTCGAGGTCTTCCGGCTCACCGTGCTCGACGTCCAGGGGTTTGGCCGGCAGCGGGGACATGCCGAGACCTATCGTGGGCACGAGATCGCGGTGAACCTGCTGCGCAAGGTTCAGTTGCAGATCGCCGTCAACGACGATTTCGTCGAGCCGACGATCGCCGCCATCATCCGCGGCGGGCGATCGGGCGAGCAGGGACAAATCGGCGACGGCAAGATCTTTGTCCTCCCGCTCGAGGAGTGCGTCCGGATCCGGACCGGTGAGCGGGGCAGCGCGGCGATCTGACGGCTGCCCCACGGGCGTCAGGGACGCTGTTCAGCGGGCGTCAGGGACGCTGTGCAGCGGGCGTCGGGGACGCTGTGCAGCGGGCGTCGGGGACGCTGTGCAGCGGGCGTCGGGGACGCTGTGCAGCGGGCGTCGGGGACGCTGTGCAGCGGGCGTCGGGGACGCTGTGCAGCGGGCGTCGGGGACGCTG
>SXWA01000052.1 GCA_005791575.1 Planctomycetaceae bacterium | reverse complement strand
GCGGTCGGCAGTGGCGGGGAGCGGCCAGTGGTGGATCTGGTCGCCCCGGGCACGCCGCGCGACAAGATGAATCAGTGCGGCTGACGGGCGCGGGGCCTGCTCAATCGAAGAGGGTCCGTTGCCCCGGCGGGGCGGGCCGCTCCGCGGACGCGGCGGGTTCCGTGGGTTCGGGCGGGCGCCGGCGGCGGTTACCCACGCCCGCCGGCGGGGCCGACTGGTCTGCTGGCGGGGCGGGATGGGGTGGCGGCACTGCGGCGGCCGCCGGGCCCGCCCCCTCGAAGCCGACGAGCAGATCGCGCGCCCGTGCGATGACCGGCTCCGGCACCCCGGCCAACCGGGCGACATGCACTCCCCAACTCTTGTCGGCGGCGCCGGGGGCCACCCGGTGGAGAAACACCAGTCGGCCCTCGTGCTGCTCGACCAGCACCTGGAGGTTGGTCACCCCGGGGAGCCGTTCGAGGGCGGCGAGCTGGAGGTAGTGGGTGGCAAACAACGTGCGGCAGCCGACCCGGTCGTGGAGGTCCTCGACCACCGCCTGGGCCACGGCGAGGCCGTCGAACGTGCTCGTCCCACGCCCCACCTCGTCGAGGATCACGAGGCTCGTCGGCGTGGCCCGGTTGAGGATCCGGGCGGTCTGCGCCATCTCGACGAGGAACGTGCTGGCGCCGCGGGCTAGGTCGTCGCCGGCACCGATCCGGGCGAAGAGCCGATCGACGATCCCGATCCGTGCCGCCGCCGCCGGGACGAAGCTGCCGGTCTGTGCCAGCACGACGAGGATCGCCGCCTGGCGGATGAAGGTGCTCTTGCCTCCCATGTTGGGACCGGTGACCAGTGCCACTGCCGGTGCGCCGGCGGCAACGCGCTGCGGCCCACCCTGGAGCGTGAGGTCGTTGGCCACCAGCCCGCCGGCGGGGAGGAGCTGCTCGAGCACGGGGTGGCGGCCGGCGGTGATCAAAAGTGAGCCGTCGGTGGTGATCTCCGGGCGGACCCAGCGCCGCGAGCGGGCGACGTCGGCCAAGGCGCCGAGGCAGTCGAGGATCGCGCAGATGCCGGCCGCCCGGTCGAGGCGGTCGCGCTGCGCCGCGACGAACGTCCGTAGGTCGTCGAGCAACTCGATCTCGCGCCGCAGCGCCTCGTCCTCGGCGCCGAGCACCTCGCGCTGGCGCTCGTCGAGGGCCGGGGTGGTGTAGCGCTCGGCATTCTTCACCGTCTGCTTGCGGACGTAGTCGGCAGGGACCTTCGCCGCGTGGCTGCGGCCGATCTCGAGGAAGAAGCCGAAGACACGGTTGAAGCCCACCTTGAGCGAGGCGATGCCGGTCCGGGCGATCTCCTCGGCCTGGTAGGCGGCGATCCACGCCTTGCCCCCGCTGGCCAGTTCCACCAATTCGTCGAAGCGCGGGTCGCACCCGGGGCGGATGAAGCCCCCGTCGCGCGCCGCCACCGGGCAGCCGTCGCGCAGGGTGGCGCTGGTGCGGCCGGCGATGTCGCTGCAGGGATCGAGGCCGTCCCGCAACTCGCCGAGCAGCCCGGTCGTCGGGCCGAGGGCCGCGCGCAGCGCCGGCAGGGCGGTCGCGGCCCGCCCGATCCGCTCGAGATCACGCGGCCCGGCCCGCCCCGCCACCGCCCGGCCCACCAGTCGCTCGAGGTCCCCCACCTCGGCGACCGCGTCGGCCACAAGCGTCGCCAGGGCCGGATCGGCCACGAGCCGACCGACGGCATCGAGCCGCTCGTCGATCGCTCCCCGGTCCACGAGGGGCGCGGTGATCCAGTCGGCCAGCAGCCGGCCCCCCATCGCGGTCCGCGTACGGTCGAGCACCTCCACGAGCGAGCCTTCGCGGCGGCCGGTGCCGGTCGCGCGGAGGAGTTCGAGGCTGCGCCGCGAGGCCTCGTCGATCTCCAGCCGGTGGCCGGGCCGCCATGCCGCCAGGGTGGCGATGCGGGCGACCGCCGCCGGATCATTCTCCTGGAGGTAGGCGAGGATCGCACCGGCGGCGCGGATGCCCGGTTGATCGGCCGGCAGTTCGAAGCCCAGCCCCTCCAGCCGCCTGCCGAGGCAGCCGTCGATCGCGCGGGTGGCGGCCGTCTCGCCGAACCACCAGTCGGGGCGGGGAGTGAGTGCGCGGTCGAAGCCGCCGCTCGACACCAGGGCCGCGACGGCGGTCCGCTCCCCCTCGCCGCAGAGGCACTCCGACGGGGCGATGCGCAGCACGAGGTCGGCGACGTCGTCGGCCGGCAGCGTGGCGGCCTCGAACCGGCCCGCCGCGACGTCGATCCAGGCCAGCCCCACCGGCGCCGAAGGGCCGGCGGCCGGCACCATGGCGAGGAGGTGGTTGCGGCGGTCGGCGGCGAGGAGCGACTCGTCGGCGGCGATGCCAGGGGTGACGATCCGCGTCACCTCGCGCCGCAGCAAGCCCTTGGTGGTCTTCGGGTCGTCGATCTGTTCGCAGATCGCCACCCGCCGGCCCGCGGCCACCAACCGGGCGAGTTGGCCGTCGAGCTGGTGATGGGGGAAGCCGGCCATCGGCAGGGCATCGGGGCCCTTGTCGCGGCTGGTGAGGGTGAGGTCGAGGAGGGGGGCCGCTTCCCGGGCGTCGTCGCCGAACAGTTCGTAGAAGTCCCCCATCCGGAAGAGGACGAGGGCTCCCGGGCAACGGGCCTTGGCGGCCGCGAACTGCTGCATCATCGGTGACGACATGGGGCCGAAATGTAGCAGCCTTTGACCGACGGGTGGGGGGCGACGTACAACCGGGTGGAATGACGGTGCGGGTGCCGATGAGAGGCCCCTGCGATGGGGGCCTGTGAACCTGGTCAGGGCCTAACCGCAGCAGCCATAAGCAGTCGCTCCTTTGTGCGGTGGGCCTCTCATCGGCATCCGGCCCCAGGCCCCGAGGCGGCAGGCCATGCCAGACTCCGACCCGTCTCCCCAGCCCGGTCGCGGGGCCAGCGACGCTGGTGGTGGCGGCGCTGCGGACCGACGCGGCGCACCGGCCGGGGGTGTTGTCGGGGTTGCTGCTGGAAGTGGGCCTGCTGGAAGTGGGGCATCCGGCGGCGGTTACCGGGTCGTCGCCCGTCGCTACCGTCCGCAGCGTTTCGTCGAACTCGTCGGGCAGGAGCATGTCGCCCGCGGGCTCGCCGGGGCGATTCTCTCGGGCCGGGTCGGCCACGCCTATCTGTTCACCGGGGGGCGTGGGGTCGGCAAGACGAGCGCCGCGCGGATCCTCGCCAAGGCGCTGCAGTGCGAGCGCGGGCCCGCCGCGGAGCCCTGCGATGCCTGCGATGCCTGCCTGGCGATCGCCGCGGGGCAGGACATCGACGTGGTGGAGATCGACGCCGCGAGCAACCGCGGGATCGACGAGATCCGGCAGCTGCGGCAAAACGTCGCCGTGCGACCGGCTCGGGGCCGCTACAAGGTCTACATC
>SXWA01000051.1 GCA_005791575.1 Planctomycetaceae bacterium | reverse complement strand
GTCAGGCGATCACCCGCGCGGTGGCCGATCAGAGCCGCACGATCCGCATCCCCGTGCACATGGTGGAGACGATGTCACGGGTGCGGAACGTGGCCCGCCAACTGCTCCAGGAGTATGGCCGCGAGCCGACGATCGAGGAGATCGCCGCGCGGGCCGGCACACCGGTGGACGAGACCCGGCGGGTGACGGCGATGAGCCGCTACCCGATCAGTCTCGATCGTCCGGTGGGCAACAGCGAGGACAGTCACTTCGGCGACCTGCTGCCCGACAGCGGTGCCGAGAATCCGGCCGTGGGCGCCGCCCAGGAGATGCTCCGCAACCGGATCGCGAAGGTGCTCAAGAGCCTCTCCTACCGTGAGCGTGAGATCATCAAGCTCCGCTACGGCCTCGGTGACGGCTACAGCTACACGCTCGAGGAGGTGGGGCACATTTTCAAGGTGACCCGCGAGCGGATCCGGCAGATCGAAGCCAAGGCGGTGCGCAAACTGCAGGCGCCGGCCCGCAGCGAGGAGCTGTCGGGATTCCTCGACTGACGCAGCGTCGGCGCTGCGGATTGACCGCTGCGACTCGGCGAATCATCATCCGGCAGGCCGTGGATCCCACGGCCTGCCGGTTTCGCTTTCCCCTCCGGAGTTCGTCTCCCATGCGCTGCTTGATCGCCGCCTGTCTCGTCGCCGTCCCGCTGGTCGCCATCGCCGCCGATCCGGTGGCCTTCCCTTCCACCACGATCGACCTCGGCACCGTGGTCAGCGATCTGCCGAAATCGGTCCGCTTCTACGCCGAGGGGGTGGGCTTCCGGGAACTGCCGGGCTTCGACGTGCCGGCGGAGATCGCGACCGCCGCGGGTCTGACCGACGGCAAGCCGCTCTCGATCAAGGTGTTGGTGCTCGGAGAGGGACCACAGGCCACCAAGCTCAAGCTCATGCAGGTCGGGGGCACGCACCCCCGTGGCGGCGACACCGAGTTCATCCACAGCCACACCGGCTTTCGCTACCTGACGATTCTCGTGCCCGACACGAACGCCGCTCTGGAACGGCTCGCGAAGCTCGGCGTGAAGCCGATCGCCAAGTCGCCGGTGGCCCTGCCGGCCACCCTCGTGCCGCCCGGCGACCAGTTCCTCACCGTGGTCCGGGATCCCGACGGCAATTTGGTCGAGCTGATCGGCCCGCGGAAGTAGCCCGGGTGCCCGCCGGCGCCGGTCCCCGCACGGCCGGGCACAAATCCCGGCGAATTCCCGCTGGCTCCGATCGCCTCCGATCGCCACAATCCCCGCCCCCTGGCCGCCCCACACGGATGCGGTGACGAGGATGACGGTGTGGTGACTCTCGACGAGGTGCACGGGCCGATGACCGACGGGCGCACGACCACTCCACTCGGGATCGCCGCGATCGCGGTCCACGAACCGGCCTGGGTTCTCGACAACGGCTGGTTCGGGGCCGCGATGCCGCGAAAGTTCGTCCATCACACCGGGATCGAGTCGCGTGCCGTCTCGCTCGACGACGAGGTGACGATGGCCCGGGATGCGGTCCGGGCGCTCGTGCGGCAGACCGCCTGCGACCTGACCGACTGCCGCGGCATCCTCCTGGTGTCGCCGTCGCTGATTCCCCCGGCAGTCGCCCAGCGCCACCTCGAACCGGCGGCGGCGGCGTGCGAGCGGCCCGGACATGCCGCGCGACACCTTGTCCGCCGCCTCGGCCTCCGGCATTGCCGCGCGGTCGGCATCAACTGGTTCTGCAGCGGCTACAGCCGGGCGCTGTCCCTCGTCCACCACCGCTGGGCTCCGCGCATGGCACTTGGCGACGGCCAGTTCGTGATCGTCGTCGTGGCCAGCCGCATCAGCCGGATCACCGACTACGCCTGCCGGCAGACCGGAGGGCTGTTCGGCGACATGGCGACCGCGACGCTGCTGGCACCGGTGAACAGTCGCCGCCATCCGGTGCACTTCACGATCGTCCACGCCCACGCCACGAAGCAACCGCTCGACCGCCCTGCCTTCGACTTCCATCTGCGCGCGGACGTCCCGGTACCGATGCCCGACGGAGGGAGCCGGGTGGCCGCGCGGCGGCTCGTCTATTCGCTCGACGGCATGGCGATCGCCGAGGCGGCCCCGCGGGCGATGGCGGCGGCGGTCGCCACGGCGCTCGCCGAAGCACGCCTCGCCGGCTCCGCGGTCGACTTCGTCGTTCCCCACCAGGCCGGCAGCGGGATCGTGCGGTTCACCGGCATGCAATTGGACGGGCTCGGCATCGGCGGCGAGCTCGTCAACGGGCTCACGCGTCAGACCGGCAACGTCAGCGCCTGTTCGATCCCCCACGCGCTCCACCGGACATGGGGGCGGCTCCGCGGCATCGTCGCCTGCCCGACGACGGCGGTCGGCAACCCCGGCCGCGCCGAGATCTCCCAGGGGTGCGTGCTCCTCCGTGCCACACCGCACCACGAACGGCAGCCGACGCGGGCGGCGGCCTGAAGGGGTTGTGGCCGCAAGCCAGGGATGGATTGTCGATGCAGACTGCTGACGGCGGCGCCGATCAGGCACCGGATGCCGGCGGGACCATCCCCGCCCGCTCCAGCCGGTCGATCACCTCGTCGGCGAGGACCGCAGCCGGGCGGCCGGCGGAATCGACGACCAGTTCCGGCGCCAACGGTGCCTCGTAGGGATCGTCGATCCCCGTGAATCCCTTCAACTCGCCTGCCCGGGCCTTGCGGTAGAGCCCCTTGGGGTCGCGGGCCTCACAGATCTCGAGCGGTGCGGTGACGAACACCTCGATGAAGTCCCCCGGTGGCAGCCGGGAACGGACCGCATCCCTGTCGCGCCGGTAGGGGCTGACGAAGGCGGTGAGCACGATGACCCCCGCCTGTGTGAACAGTTCCGCCACCGCCCCGATGCGGCGGATGTTCTCCGCCCGGTCGTCGGCACCGAACCCGAGCCCGAAGCGTTCGGCGAGCGTCGCCCCATACCGGTCGCGCAGCAACGCGGGGGATGCATTGAGCCCGTGGCGGACGTTGTCGCCGTCGAGGACGAAGCTCCGCACCCGACGGGCATGGAGCCGCTGATCGACGAGGTTGGCCAGGGTGCTCTTGCCGCAGCCGGAGAGCCCGGTGAACCAGACGACGCCGCCGCGGTGGCCGGCGACGCGCTCGCGTTCGTCACGGCTCACGGCCTGCGGATGCCACTGCACGACGACCGGCTCATCCACCATCGCGATCCCCTTTCGACGCAGCCGACCGTCGTTCGCGAGCGGCCAATCAATCCCAGCCGTCGAGGACCACACGACTGGTGAACCGCTCGGCCCGCCCCCCGGGCAGATTCCGTTGGACCTCGAGCACGAGGGTCTCACCCGGACCGTGGCCCCCCACCTTCTCCGTGAGCGACTCGAAGTTGGGCACGGGCTGACCGTCGATCGACAGGACGATGTCGCTGATCTGCAGCCCCGCCTTGTCGGCCGCCGAACCGGCGACCACCTGTGTGATCATGCAGGGTCCGATCGAGGGCTGGCCGCCGACCCCCAGCTTGCCCCCCTTGCGGATGTCGATCTTCGACTCGGGAAACCGGCTCCGCAGCAGGTCGACCGCGGTATCGGTGATGCCGGTGCCGTAGAGCTCGAAGCGTTCCACCCCACGGACACGGGCGAGCGCCGCAGCCCCCGTGTCGTCGAGCCGGACCCCCCGCACCGACACCTGGACCACGTTGCGGAGACGGGGCACGAGCCGCAGATCATCGGGCGTGCCGCGCCAGTCGGTGGTCAGGACCACGTGCAGCCCACGCTGTCCCGACAACGGACTGAAGTCCTCGGTGACCATCGCCCCGAGGGCCTCGAGCCGCTCGCGCGACTCCTGCGACATGCCCCGATGATGGAAGTCGAGTGCCGCGACCGCGAATCCGGCCAACGGTCCATCGGCACGCTCCGAGACCCGGCAGAGCACCTGCTCGGCCGCCGCGGCCAATTCAAGCCGTTCCTCGTCGCTACCCGCTGGAGCACCGACCGCTAGAGCACCG
>SXWA01000050.1 GCA_005791575.1 Planctomycetaceae bacterium | reverse complement strand
CGCGCCTCGGCGATGCGGGCCGTGGCCGTGCGGCCGGCCGCGGCGGTGCTTGCCAGCCGCGACTCCGCCTGCCGGACCGCCGCCTGGGCCTGGGCGATGACCGCTTCCTGCCGCGCCCTGTCGGCCACCAGCTCCGGAACGGCGATCTCGGCGAGCAGATCGCCCGCCGCGACCGTGTCGCCGATGTCGACGGCGATCCGGGTGACGATGCCCCCGACCTTGGCGACGAGGAGGGCGGTCTCCGCCGCCTCGATCCGCCCTGGTTGGCGCACCGTCCGGCGCAGCGTTCCGCGCACCGGTTTCACCACCTCGACCCGCGGTGCCGGGGGAGCCGCCGCCGGGCCAGGGGGGGGAGCCGGGGCGGGGGCCGGGCACCCGGCGAGCAGCACCGCGAGGAGCGCGACCGGTAGGGCGACGTGGGCCGGTGCCGGGCCGGCGTAGCGCGGGCTGTCGGGATCGAGTGGATGGAGCGATCCGCTGCCGATCGGCCTTCCCGCCATGATCAGCGTGTAGGTCGCGGGGATGACCAAGAGCGTGGCGAGCAGGGAGGCGAGGAGCCCGCCGATCACGGCACGGCCCAGCGGCGCCGACTGCTCACCCCCTTCGCCGAACCCGATCGCCAGCGGCAGCATGCCCGCCACCATCGCCAGGCCCGTCATCACGATCGGACGCAGCCGGTCGGCTGCCGCCCGCCGCGCGGCGTCGGCCGCCGGGAGCCCAGCGCGCCGCTCGCGCTCGGCGAACGACACGAGGAGGATCGCGTTGGCCGTCGACACGCCCAGTGCCATGATCGCCCCCATGAAGGATTGGAGATTGAGTGTCGTGCCGGTGAGCCGCAGGGCGACGATCACCCCGGCGATGACCGCCGGTGCCGCCGACACGGCGACCAGCGCCAGCCGCGGCGACTGGAATGCCGCCGTCAGCACGAGGACGATCACCGCCACCGCCGCCAGCAGACCGATCGAGAGCCCGCGGAGGATCTCGTCGAGCGCCGCCATCTGACCGCGCAGATCGACCTTCACCCCCTTGGGGGGCGGGCCGGCGGCCGCGACCGCTGCCGCGACATCGCGCGCGGCGCTCCCCAGGTCCACCCCGGCGATGGTCGCGGTGATCGACACCGTGCGGCGCATGTTGTACCGGTCGAACTGGCCGGGCATCGAGCCGCGGGTGACGTCGGCCACGTCGCGGAGGAGCACCCCCTGGCCCACGCCGTCGGTCGGACCCGACCGGTGATCGACGGGGAGGCGGGCGATGTCGTCGATGCCGGTCATCCGCTCCAGCGGGATCTCGAGTTGCACCTGGTAGCCGATACCGGTCTTCGGGTCGGGCCAGTAATTGGGGACGACGAACCGGCTCGACGACGTGGCCGTCACCAGGGACCGCGCGATGTCGTCGACGGCGACGCCGCTGGCGCCGGCCCGGCGCCGGTCGATGCTGACCTTTACCGTCGGATAGTCGAGAGCCTGTGCGAAGCGCACGTCGCGGAGGCCGGGAAGGGAGGCGAGGGCCGCCCGGAGCCGCTGCGCATGCGCCCGCGTGTCGTCGAACGACGGGCCGCTGACCGCCACCTCGATCGGGGTCGGCGCACCGAGGCTCATCACCTCGCTGACGATGTCGGCCGGCTCGAACGAGAACGAAACCTCCGGCATCTCCGCCGCCAACCGCTCCCGGAGGCGCGCGACGAGGGCCGCAGTGTCGATCTGCCGTTCCGGTCGGAGGGCGACCCGGAGCAGCGCTTCCTCCGGGCCGGCGGTCCACTGGTAGATGGCATTGATCGGATAGCTGGCGGGGATCAGCCCGGCATACCCGACGGAGATCTCGACGGCATCGGCCCCCGCCTCGTCGCCGATCGCCGCGAGCACCCGGTTGACGATCACCTCGGTGCGTTCGATCCGGGTGCCGGTCGCGGCCTCGATGCGCACCTGGAACCGACCCCCCTCGACACGCGGGAAGACCTCGAGCCCCAGGCCGCGCGCCCCGAGCCCGATGATCCCGGCGCAGGCGGCGAGCGCCGCCGGCACCACCACCCACCGGCCCGTGACCGCCGCCCCGCCGAGAGCCCCGAGGGGGGCGGCGCCGGCTCCCATGCGGGGCGTCTCCACCGCGTGGCCGGGGGCCCGGAGCAGCCAGGCGGCGGCGACCGGCACGAGCGTGCTCGAAAGGAGGTAGCTCGACGTCATCGCGAACACCACCGCGAGCGACAGCGGCACGAACAGCGCCCGGGCCGTCCCCTCCATGAAGAAACTGGGGAGGAACACCGCCACGATGCACGCCAGGGCGAGGAGCCGCGGCAGCGCGGTGTCCATATTGCCCTGGCGGACCGCCGCCGAGACCGCCGCCGGTCCGCCCCCGGCCTGGCGCATCAGCCGGGCGTGGATGTTCTCCACCTCGACGGTCGCCTCGTCGACGACGATCCCCACCGCGAGGGCGAGGCCGCCGAGAGTCATCAGATTGAGCGACTGGCCCGTGAGCCACAGCCCCACGAGGCCGCCGGCGAGCGCGAAGGGGACCGTGATCACCACCACGACGGCACTGCGCCAGTCGCGGAGGAAGACGAGCACCACCAGGCCGATGAGCGCGGCGCCCGCCAGCGCTTCGGTGACGAGGCTGGCGATCGCCCGGGTGACGGTCGGTGACTGGTCGAACTCGAAACCCACGCGGATGTCGTCGGGGAGCACCGCCTGCATGTCGGGAATCGCCCTCCGCACGGCATCGACGACCGACAGGGTGGAGGCGTCGGTGCGCTTCGTGACGAGGATGTAGACGGCGCGCCGGCCGTTGACGAGGGCATAGCCCGTCGTCACGTCGCTGGCGTCGGCGACGGTGCCCACGTCGCGGAGGAAGACGACGGTGCCGTCGGTTCGCCGCACCGCGAGATCGAGGAGGTCGGCAGCGTCGCGGACCAGGGTGTTGGCGGTCACGATCGGCATCTCGTCGCCGATGCGGATCACGCCCGAGGGGCTGATCGTGTTGCCGTGGACGAGGGCCTCGAGCACCTCGTCGGGGCTCATCGCCAGCGCCTGGAGGCGGTCGGGGTCGAGGCGCACGACGACGGTCCGCTGGCTGCCGCCGAACGGCGGCGGTGCCGAGACCCCGGGCAGGCCGGCGAACATCGGCCGCACCTTGAACAGCGCCTGATCCTGGATCTCGCCGATCGTCTTGGTGGCGCTCGACAGCACGAGGTATCCCACCGGCACGCTGCCGCCGTCGAACCGGGTGATGAACGGCGAGACGGTGCCGGGGGGCATGAAGGCCCGGGCGCGGGTCACGTAGCCGATCGTCTCCGCCATCGCCTGGGCCATGTCGGTGCCCGGATGGAAGACCAGTTTCATGATCGCCATCCCCTGCACCGAGCGGCTCTCCACATGATGGATCCCGGCGATGTAGAGGAAGTGGTACTCGTAGTAGTTGGTGAGCAGCCCCTCCATCTGCGCCGGATCCATGCCGCCGTAGGGCTGGCAGACGTAGACGACCGGCGCATCGAGGTTGGGGAAGACGTCGATCCGCATGCGCCGCACCGCCACCCCGGCGAGGAGCAGAAGCGCGATCACACCGACGACCACCGTCCAGGGGCGGCGCAGGGCCGAGTCGATCGGGTTCATGCCGGCTCGAACGCTCCGAGTGGGCCGCTCCCGGGCGGCGATGGCCGGCTTGGCGGCATCTCCCGCCGGAGTCGCGGCATCGGGACCGGATCGCTGCCATCCGCTCCACCGCGTTCGGGGGGCGGATGCGTGGAGAAAACCGTTTCCGGGCTGCTAGTCTACTGCCGCTGGTCGAACCCCGGGGGCGGGTCCGCCGCGAGGCCGGCCGCCTCCGCCACCGCCCCAGCCCCGGAGGCGCCCATGCACCTGCAGCCGCTCGACTGGACGGTGATCGGGGCGTTCCTCGCCTTCACGCTCCTGGTCGGCCTCGCCGTGGCGCGCCGCGCGGGGCGCTCGTCGGCCGATTTCTTCCTCTCCGGGCGCAGCCAACCCTGGTGGCTGCTCGGCACCTCGATGGTCGCCACCACGTTCGCGGCAGACACGCCGCTCCTGGTGACGAGCATCGTGCGCGAGCAGGGGGTGGCGGGCAACTGGGCGTGGTGGGCGTTCCTCCTCACCGGGATGCTCACCGCCGCGGTCTACGCCAAGCTGTGGCGCCGTTGCGGGGTGGTGACCGACGTGGAGTTCTATGAATTGCGCTACGGCGGCCGGGCGGCAGCGTTCCTCCGCGGCTTCCGCGCTCTCTACCTCGGGCTCGTGTTCAACGTCCTCGTCATGGCGAACGTGACCCTCGCCGCGGTGAAGATCGGCGGGGTGATGTTCGGCTTCACGCCGCTGCAGACGATCCTCGCCGCCACCGTCGCCACGGTGGTGTTCAGCGCCGTCGGCGGCCTGACGAGCGTGCTCGTCACCGACTTCGTGCTCTTCGTCGTCGCCATGGTCGGCTCGGTGATGGCCGCGGTCGTGGCCCTCGGCCTGCCGGAGGTCGGGGGGATCACCGGGCTGATGCGCCATGCCGCCGTGCAGCAGCGCACCGGGATCTGGCCGGTGCTCGACTTCTCGACCACCGCGGGGCGCGACCTGGCGATGACGATCTTCGTCGTGCCGCTTGCCGTCCAGTGGTGGGCGGCGTGGTATCCGGGGGCGGAGCCGGGGGGCGGCGGCTACGTCGCCCAGCGCATGCTCGCCGCCAGGGACGAGCGCCACGCCACCGGCGCGACGCTGCTGTTCAACGTCGCCCACTACGCCCTCCGACCGTGGCCGTGGATCCTCGTCGCACTCGTGTCGCTGGTGGTGTTTCCCGACCGCGCCGCGCTCGAAGACGCGCTGCCGGCCGTCGCCCCGGCGTTGATCGGCGACGACCTCGCCTACCCGGCGATGCTCACCCGCCTCCCGGCCGGTCTGCTCGGCCTCGTCGCCGCCTCGCTCATCGCCGCCTACATGTCGACGATCTCCACGCAGCTCAACTGGGGCGCCTCGTACGTCGCCAACGACCTCTGGCTGCGGTTCCTCCGGCCGGCGGCGCCCGAGCGCGAACTGGTGGCGGTGGGGCGCGTGATGACGGTCGTGCTGATGGTCCTCGCCGCGTTCCTCGCCGTGCAGCTGGGGACCGTCTATCAGGGCTTCCTCGTGCTCCTCAAGGTCGGCGCCGGCACCGGGCTGATCTACATCCTGCGCTGGTTCTGGTGGCGGGTGAACGCGACTGCCGAGATCGTGGCGATGCTCGTCTCGTTCCTCCTCGCCGCCGGGTTCTTCGTGGCCGAGCGCGTGCGGCCCGGCGCCGTGCCGCCGGAGTGGCAGCAGTTCCTCTGGATCGTCGGCGCGACCACGCTCTGCTGGCTGATCGCGGCATGGTGCGGCGTGCCCGAATCGGATGCGACCCTCGAGCGCTTCCTCGCCCGGGCGCGACCGGGGGGGCCGGGCTGGCGGCGGGTGCTGGAGCGGGCCCACGCCGCCGGGCGGCTCACCGATCTCGACGGCCGCTGGAACGTGCCGGTCGAGGTGGTGTTCGCGATCGGCGGCTGTGTGGCGATCTACGGCACCCTGTTCGGCACCGGCTACCTGCTCTACGGCCAGTACGGCGCGGCCGGCGCCGCCCTCGCGGCCACCGTGGCCGGGGCGATCGTCGTCGCCGTGACCTTTCGCCGCGCGGTCGGGTGAGGGCCGCCGCGTGGTCGGGTGAGGAACGGTCGTCCGGTCAGGCCGTCAGTTCCGGCACCGGCGCGCCGTGGTCGACCAGCGGTGTCGGTCGGCCGTTGAAGTCGTCGATCGTCACCCGCGCCGCGTCGATGCCGAGGTGCCGGTAGAGCGTGGCGAGGAAGTCGCCGGCGGTGATCCGCCGCTCGGTCACGTCCTCGCCGCGGGCGTCGGTCGCGCCGATGACGATGCCGGGGGTGACACCGGCGCCGAACCAGATGTTGGAGTAGGCCCGCGGCCAGTGGTCACGGCCGGGCTGCTTCGTGCCGGCCGGGGCGCTGGCATCGCCGGCGCCGGTGCTCGGCGAATACTCGATCCGGGGCGTGCGGCCGAACTCGCCGGTGACCACCACCAGCACGTGGTCGTGGAGCCCGCGGGCGAACACGTCCTCGACGAGGGCCGACACGGCGCGGTCATAGGCACCGGCGCGGAAGCGCAGCGCGTCGAAGACATGGTGGTTGACGGCGTGGTCGTCCCAGTTCTGCACGCGCCCGCAGAGCGGGCCGGCGAGGCTCGTCGTCACCACCTCGACACCCGCCTCGACGAGCCGCCGGGCGAGGAGCAGCTGCTGCCCCCAGGCGTTGCGGCCGTAGCGGTCGCGTGTGGCGTCGTCCTCGAGGGTCAGGTCGAAGGCGCGCCGTGCGGCGGGCTCGGTGAGCAGCCCGACGGCCTGGGCCTCGAAGGCGTCGATCGCGTCCATCTCCAGGCGCCGGTCGAACTCGCGGCGGAAGGAGTCGAATTGCCGGCGGAGGCGGAGCCGGGCATCGAGCCGGCGGTCGCCGTCGGCGGGGAGGCCGAGGTCGGGCACCGCGAACGACGGGCTGTTGGGATCGCCGCTGACGGTGAACGGTTGCCAGGCGTCGCCGAGGTAGGCGGGGCCGTTGTACTCCAGCGGCGGGTTGACCCCGACGTAGCGCGGCAGCGGTCCGGCGGGGGGGCCGGACCGGCTCCTGAGGTAGTTGGTGACGCACATCCAGTCGGGCAGCTTCGGCTTCGGTTTGTCGCGCGTGTCGGGATCGCCGGAAAGCATCTGCATCGACCCCGCGGGATGGCCCCCGGCGGTCTGCTGCATCGAGCGGACGATCGCCACCTTGTCGGCCAGCGCCGCCTGCAGCGGCAGCAGTTCGGTGAACGCCACCCCCGGCAGCTTCGTGGCGATCGGATTGAACGGCCCGCGGAACTCGGCGGCCGCCAACGGCTTGGGGTCGTAGGTGTCGATGTGCGAACAGCCGCCCGGCAGCCAGACCATGATCACGGCGGTGCGCCGCCCCCCGGGAAGCGGGTGCTCGGCCCGGAGTCGGAGCACGTCGGGCAGGGCGAGGCTGCCCGTCGCGGCGAGCCCGAAGCGGAGGAAGCCGCGGCGGCCGCCGAGCGGACCGGGGCAGGGGGCTGTGCGGCGCGGTTGGTCATGGCTCATGGCAAATCTCCTGACACCCGACGTGGTCGGGAATCAACCGGAAACGGATCGATCCTCGGCGCTGATCACTCGGTTCCCCGTGTTGGAATGGCTGACCGGGCAGACGTGGCACTCCACCGCGCCGATCACTCCGTTGCCGGCGCGGGTGCGACCTGGATCCGGATCGGCTCCGACACGATGATCTCGGCGATGTCCTGCGCGGCGGGCGGGGGGGTGGTCGCTCCCTTGGCGACCGGGCTGGCGGGACGGTAGGCCGTCACGCCGCCCCCCACCAGGCAGATCGTGTGCTCGCCGGGAGGGATCGCCAGCTTCTTCAGGTCGAGCGGCAGGGTGGCGCTGCCGCCGGTGAGCGGCACCTCGACCGCGCCCGCCTTGTCGAACGGGCCGCCGCAGACGGTGAGCCGGGCCGTCGTGCCGGAGAACTCCCCGCGCCGCTCGACGGCGAGGGGAATCTCCACCGTCGTCCCGGCCACCACCTGCACCGGCTCCCGGGTTGCGACCGTGATCGGGAAAGACTCGTTGCCGCCGACCGACACCGGCAGGTCGGCGAGCAGCCGGGGGAGGGGGATCTCCTGCCAGGCGTCGCGCACCGGCCAGGCCATCGAGGCCACCCGGCCGGGGCGTTCGACCGTGGCCCCGGCGATCGTCGCCCGGCCGACGAAGCGCGCGTGGGCGAGGCCGCGCGGAGCGTCGTCGCGTGCCGTCAGCACCACCAGACCGCGGTTGCTGCCCTCGGGAATCGTCAGCCCGGTGGCGCTCACCCCGTCGGGCAGGCCGTCGATCACCAGCTCGATCGGCCCGGTGAAGCCGTCGCGCCGCAGCGCCGCCACCTCGAGCGCCACGCTCCCGCCGCGCCGCAGGGCGAGCGGCTTGGAGAGGGCGGCGCGGTCGCCGTTGCGCAGTTCCAGGTGCAGCCCCCAGGCGACGATCGCGAAGTCGGGCGCGGCGGGGCGCACCACCATCCGCCAGACGTTCTCCGGTTCGGCCCGGGTGCCGCCGAAGAGATCGCGGAGGAGGATCCGGTGCCGGCCGGAGGCCTTGATCTCGACGCGGCCGAGCACGTCGGCGCTGCCGGCGTCGTAGGGGGGGCCGTCGTAGGCGTAGGCGTTGCTCGACGGCTTCAGCGGGCTGGCGATGTCGGCCGGCTCCGCCACATCCTCCCAGCGGCCGGGGTCGTCGCGCCGCTGCACCACCACTGCCGGATCGGTGGGGCGGCCGAGTCGCTCCGAGGCGACCTCGATCCACCACACCTCCCCCGCGGTGGCGTCGAACTCGAAGGCTTCGACATCGGCCGCCGTCTGGAACGATCCCTCGATGTCGCAGGGGAGCGTGATCGACTGCGGCTGCGCCGTGTCGTTGGGCTCCTGCTCGCGGACCGGTGCCGCCGGCGGCAGCCCGACCGGTGGCCAGGAGCAGGCCTGCACCGGCCGCGTGCCGGGATGGCGCGGGAGCGCCGCGTCTGGGGCGACCGCGCGGACCACGAGCCGGTAAAAGAAGGCCGGCCCTCCCTGGAAGGCGAGGTCGTGCACCTTGACGAGATAGGTGCCGTCGGCCGGCACGGTGAACACGAGCGGTTCACCGCGGCGATCGGCCACCAGGTCGCGGCCCGTGGCGTCGGCGACGACCACCACCGGGGTGAGCCGCGAGTCGATCCACCGCGCGGCGCACTCCACCACCAGCCGCGTGCCCGCAGTGGCTGTGAACGCATGGTGGTCGATCGCCTGCGCGGTCACCTGGCCGTTGGTGATGCTGTCGACGGCGATCGGCACCGCGGTGGCGGGGCCGGTGCCGGGCGCCGGCGGTGTCTGCTCCGGCAGGCTCCCCACCGAGAACACGCGCGCCGACGAGATCCCCAGCGCCGCCATCGCCGTCGCCTCGTACACCCCCTCCGGCACGTCGGCGGCGATCGCGATCCGGTAGCCGCCGGGCACCGGCTTCCCCTCGGCGTCGGTGCGCGGCACGGCGGTGATCCCCGGCGCGGAGAACACGAGCCGCTCCACCTCCTCGAGCCCTTCGCCACCGATCGTCACGTCGACGCTCGGGCCCGCCCGGCCCCCCGGGGGCACGAGCGTGAGGAGCCGCGGCAGCGGCAGGCAGACCCCCTGCCCGGCCGCCGGCGGTGTGCCGGCGAGGATGGCGAGGAGGACGAGGATCGCGGCACGAGGGATCATCCGCGGACTCCGGTGAGGACGGAAACGCGCATCTGGGATTGGTGTCGGCAGGTAAGGCGGTCGTCAGTGGTTGAAGAGGAACTCCTTGGTGTCGAGCAGCGCCCAGACGAGATCCTCGAACCGTTCGCGGCGCACCGTGGCGGGATCGGCACCGGACGGCGCGGGGGCATCGACGAAGGTTCCCGCCAGCAGCACCTCCTCCGGCCGTGGCTCGCGGGAGAGCGCCGTCAGGGTGAGCTCGTGGACGAGGGCCGAGGTCGGCCGCGCGTCGGCCGCCGCCCGCGCCGCCCAGCCATCGGCGGCGGTGAGCTTCGTGCGGATCCCGGCGGCGTTGAGCATGTGGAGGCTCTGGGTGAAGCTCGGCGTGTCGTTGCGCTCGCATTCGCAGACGCTGGCGTTGTCGGGGCGGCCGAAGACGCGGAGAAAAGGCGACGACTGCGTGTAGCTGTTGTCGGGCAGGGCGATCGCCCGGGTGCCGGCGGGGAGGTTGGCGAAGCCGGTACGGCTCCCGGTGACCCGGTCGATGGCATCGAGGAGCACCTCCGCCGACAGCCGCCGCGGCCGGTAGGCGGCGAAGCCCTGGTCCGCCTCGGCGACGGCGGCCCGCCCCGCGAGCTGGTAGACGCGCGAAGTGACGATCGTCCGGTAGAGCCGGCGCAGGTCGTGGCCGCCGGCGACGAAGTCGGCCGCCAGCGCGTCGAGGAGGAGGGGATCGCTCGCCGGGTTGGTCTCGCGCAGGTCATCCTCCGGCTCGACGAGGCCGCGGCCGAGGAAGTGCTTCCAGGTGCGGTTGGCGAGGGCCCGGGCAAACCACGGGTTGTCGGGCGCCGTGATCCACGCGGCGAGGGCGAGGCGCGGATCGTCGTCGGGGGTGATGGTCGGCACCGGGCCCCCGAGGGGGGCGGGGGGAATCGAAGCCCCGGAGCGCGGGTGGACGGCGGCGGCGCTGCCGCGGCGGTGGAAGATCAGATCCTCGCCGCGGATGCCTGACGGGCGCCGGCCCACCTGGGCGAAGAAGGCGGTGAAGGCCAGATGGTCGGTCTGGCTCCAGCGCTCGAAGGGATGGTGGTGGCACTGGGCGCACTGGAGGCGGACGCCGAGGAACAACTGGGCCACGTCCTCGGCCTGGGTCTTCGGGTCGCGGACGCGCTTGTACCAGGCCACCGGCGGGTTGCCGACGACGCTGCCGGTGGCGGCGAGCAGCTCGCGCACGAACCGGTCGAACGGTTTGTTGGTGAGGAACGAATCGCGCACCCAGGCATGGAAGGCGAAGGTGCCGGTGATGTCGCTCGTCTCGTCGCGCCGGTTCTTGAGGAGGGCGGTCCACTTGCCGGCGAAGAAGTCGGCGTGCTCGGCGCTGGCCAGCAGTTCGTCCACCAGCCTGTCGCGCCGGTCGGCGGCGGTGGAGGAGAGGAAGGCGCGAGCCTGCTCGGGCGTGGGCAGGCTGCCGGTGAGGTCGAGACTGACGCGGCGGAGGAAGGTGGCGTCGGCGCATTCGTCGGCCACCGGGATGCCGAGCCGCGCGAGGGTGGCGAAGACGTGGCGGTCGACGAACGTGCGCGGTTCGGGATAGACCGGCGCGGGGCCGTCGCGCGGCACGAGGGCACTGGACACCGACACCATCCCGCCGTAGCGCACCATGATCGCGCTGCGCCCGACCGGGCCGATGGCGCGGATCGTGCCCGACTCGTCGACCGACACCCGGCCGGCGTCGGCCGATTCGTAGAGGGCGAGCCCCGAGACGTCGCGCCGCGAGCCGTCGGAAAAGCCGGCCTCGACGGCCAGCGCCGCCGCGCCGCCGGCGCGGAGCACGACCTCGGCCGGGGCGACGGTGAGGCTCGTGAGCCGTGGCTCGTCGGCGTGCGGCGGAGGGGCGCCCGCGGCGATCCAGCGCACGAGGAGATCGCGGCCGGCGGAATCGGCGGCGAGCCGTTGGCCGCCGCGATGCGGCACGGCGGCGGTCGCCTTCTGCACCAGCAGGCTCTCGTCCGGAGCGGCGCGATCGATCCGCCGTCCGCGGGCGGCGGTCACGATCTGCTCGTGGTCCTCCTCCGGCTCGAATCCGAGGAGCGAGAGGCGGAAGCCGTTCTGGCCGGTGCCGGCCTTGGCGTGGCAGGCGCCGGCGTTGCAGCCGGCCTTGGTGAGCAGCGGCACGACGTCGTTGACGAAACTGGGGGCTGCCTCGGGATCGGTGCTGCCGTGATCAGAGGCCCTGCCGCTGGCGGCGAGCGTGAGCCAGGCTGCGGCGACGAGGGCGATGCGGCCGGCCGTCGGCAGGCGGCAACGCGGCTGCGGTCCACCCCGGCTGCGGTTCGGCGACATGGCGCTGGCCATCGCACCCTCCCGGGGGATCAGGCAAGTTCACCCTGAGCCCCTCACGGGGGATCAGGCAAGTTCACCCTGAGCCCCTCACGGGGGATCAGGCAAGTTCACCCTGATCCCCGCCAGGGGATCAGGCAAGTTCAACAGTCCGTCCGGTCCGAAACGATTCGTCCGCGGCGAGCACGATCCGCAGGCTGTTGATCGCGTCGTCGTGGTGCTCGCTCAGGTCATCGTCGCGGCGGATCGCGTTGAGGAAGGCCTCCTGCTCGAGCGCACAGAGGCCGTCGTGGTCAGGTTCGTCGGCGAAGCCGATCCACCCGTCCTTGCGGGCGAAGGCCCCGGTGGCATCGAGATCGGCATGGTGCAGCTTGAGGAGTGCCGCCTTGGAGTGGGCGTTGACGTCGTCGCTCGCCGCCTCCCCCTCGCGGACCCCGGTGATGCTCACGCAGCCCTTGGGGCCGACGACGTCCTTCACGAAGTAGGCCGTCTCGCTCATCATCGGTCCCCAGCCCGCTTCGTACCAGCCGACCGAGCCGTCGGCGAAGGTCACCTGGAGCTGGCCGTAGTTGTACATGCCCGGTGGCAGGTCGTCGGTGAGCCGGGCGCCGATCGCCGACACCCGGATCGGCTTGGAGCGGGTCATCTTGCACATCACGTCCACATAGTGGACACCGCAGTCGACGATCGGCGACATCGACTGCATGAGCATCCGGTGGGTCTGCCACTGCGGGCCGCTCGACTGCTGGTTGAGGTTCATCCGCATCACCAGTGGCCGGCCCAGCCCCGAGGCGATCTCCACGAACCGCGCCCAGGTGGGATGGACGCGGAGGATGTAGCCGATGACGAGCTTCTTCCGCGCCGCCCGTGCCGCCGCCGCCACCTCGCGCGCCTGCTCGACCGTCTCGGCGATCGGCTTCTCGAGGAACACATGGCAGCCGGCGGCGAGCGCCTGGAGGGTGTACGCGGCGTGGGTGTCGGGGTAGGTGTTGATCGACACGGCGTCGGGCCGCGTGGCGGCCAGCGCGGTGGCGAAGTCGGAGAACTGCGGCCGATCGACGCCGAGGGTCTCGAGGAGCTTCTGCCGCGAGGCCGCCCCGCGCGAGACCACCCCCGCCAGTTCGAAGCCGTCGATCGCCTCGTAGGCGCGGGCGTGCGAGGTGCCCATGTGCCCGCAGCCGACCACGAGGACGCGAACCGGAGCGGCCATGGAGAACCCCCTCGCGGTGGGTGTGCGACTGGGAAAAACCCGCTCCACCGCTCGAAAAAGCCTATCGCGGGGGGGGCGGACCGGCAATCGACCCGGGGGAATCGCTGCCGCCTCACCGGAGAACGCGAACTAGACTCGATTGATTGCACCTTCAAGCCGCCGACCGGCGGGGGCCCGTCCGGACATGAACACGATCCGCCGCCTTCAGCTCGCCACGCTCGCGCCCCTGGCCGCGCTCGGAGCGCTCGCGGTCTGGTCGTATGCCAACCAGCGCTGGCTCAACCAGACCCACGACAACCGCTTCGAGTCGCACCGCCTCGCCGAGGAGCTGCGGATGAGCTCCGAGGAGCTCACGCGTCTCGCCCGCACCTACTGTGTGACCGGCGCGGCGGAGCATGAAGAGGCCTACTGGCACCTGCTCGCGGTGCGCAACGGCACCGCGCCGCGCCCCGACGGCCGCACGGTGGCCCTGCGCCGGTTGATGGAGGAGCAGGGGTTCACGGCCGACGAGTTTGCCGAGCTCGCGCGCGCCGAGGACGAGTCGAACGCCCTGGTGACGACCGAGACGATCGCCATGAACGCGGTCAAGGGGCGCTTCGCCGATTCGTCCGGCGGCTACACGAAGCGCGGCCCCCCCGACCGCGACCTGGCGGTGCGCATCATGCACGACGCCACCTACCACGCCGACAAGCAGCGGATCATGGAACCGATCGCCCGGTTCGAGCGTGCGCTCGACGCGCGCACGGCGGGGGCCGTGGAGCGGGCGAAGCGGCGCGGCGAGTGGGCGCTGCTGGCGGGGATCGCGCTGGTCGTTCTGGCAGCGGCAAGCGCCGTGCTGGCGCTGGTCCGCCACGCCGCCTCCCTGCGCCGCACGATCAGCGGTGTGGCGGCCACGAGCACCGCGGTCGATGCCGGCGCGGGGCAGGTGGCAGCGTCGAGCCGGTCGCTCGCCGAGGGGGCCACCGAGCAGGTGGCGGCGGTGGACGAGATCACGGCGACCGCCCGCGGCCTGGCGGCGCAGGCCGCCGAAAACGTCCGCCGCGCCGAGGCGGTGGCGGCGCTCGTCGACCGTGAGCAGGGGGAGTTCTCCGCCACCGTCGAGCAGCTTTCGGCGCTCGTGGTGGCGATGGACGAGATCGCCACCGCGGCGGCGCGGATCTCGACGGTCAACCGGACGATCGACGAGATCGCGCTCCAGACCAACATCCTCGCCCTCAATGCCGCCGTCGAGGCGGCCCGGGCCGGTGAGGCCGGGCAGGGATTCGCCATCGTGGCCGACGAGGTGCGCGGCCTCGCGCAACGCAGCGCCGCGGCGGCGCGGGAGACGGCCGCCCTGATCGAGGCGTCGATCGACCGCACCCAGGTCGGCCGCGAGCGGATGAACGGCGTCGCGGTCGCGATCCGCGAGCTGGCGGCCCGGTCAGAGGAGGAGCGCAGCCTCGTCGGCCACGTGCGCGCCGGCAGCCGTGAACAGCAGATGGCCGTCGAGCGGATGACTGCGGCCCTGCGGCAGATCGATCAGGTCACCCAGGCGGCCGCCACCACCGCGGAGCAGGGATCGGCAGCTGCCGAGCAGATGGCCGCCCAGGCCGGCTGCCTCGCCGACGTGGTGACGGAACTCGAGCGCGCCGTGGGGCGTTCGCGCCCGGGAGCGGCTGCCTGACTCGCGCGACCGTGCCGATGGGCACGACCGTGCCGATGGGCGCGACCGTGCCGATCCATGCCGGGGGGTGCGGTATGCTCACGCGCTCCATCCTCCGGAGCCGTCCGCCGCCATGGCCGAGATCGACGATCCGTTCCGCGCGCCGCGCCTGGAGACGGGAGTCCTCCGCTGCCCGTTCCAGGGGGAGGGGATCCCGATGCTCCTCCGCCACGACGAGGTCCGGCGCGCGGCGAAGGACTGGCAGACGTACAGCTCCGACGCACCGTTCCGCGTGCCGATCCCCTCGGAGGAGCATCTGCGGAGCGTGCGCCAACTCCCGATCGAGGTCGATCCACCCGACCACGACGACTACCGGCGGCTGGTCGAGCCGTTTTTTCTCCGCGCCCGGCAGCCGGCCTTCGTGGCCCGGGTCGAGGCGATCGTCGAGCGGCTCCTCGACGAGTCGCTCGGCGGCGCGCCTGTGGAGATCGTCGAGGGGTTCGCCCTGCCGCTGCAGTCGCGCGCCCTGGCGGTGCTCCTCGACGTGCCCGACACGGAGGCCGACACCTGGATCGGCTGGGGCGTGCATGTCTTCCACGGTGCCGACGGTGCGGCGAAGGCGCGGCAGCTCGAGGCCTATCTCGGCGCGCGTTTCGACCGGGCGGTGGCCGCCCCGGGGGACGACTTCTTCAGCCTCCTCACGCGCGCCCACTTCCGCGGCCGGCCGCTCACGCGCGCCGAGATGCTCGGCTTCGCCAACCTCGCCTTCGCCGGCGGCCGCGACACGATCATCCACAGCGTGGCCTGCGCGATCGGGCATCTGGCCACCACGCCCGCCGATCTCGACTTCCTCCGCGCCGATCCGGAGCGGATCGTGCATGCCGCGGAGGAGTTTTTCCGGGTTTTCATGCCGCTGACGCACATCGGGCGGGTCTGCCCTGCGGGCGGGGAGATCCACGGCGTGACGGTGGCCGCGGGGGGGCGGGTGTCGCTCGGCTGGGCGTCGGCCAATCTCGACGAGACGGTGTTCGACGATCCGCTTGCGATCCGCCTCGACCGCCGGCCCAATCCCCATGTCGCCTTCGGCTTCGGGGCCCATCTCTGCCTCGGGGCGGCGCATTCGCGGACGATCATGAAGGTGTTGCTGGGCGCGCTCTGCCGCCGTGTGGCCCGGATCGAGGTGCTCTCCCACCGCGACCGGGTGGAGCGGACCGCCGCCTACGAGCGGCGCCTCGGCTACGACGCGCTGGTGGTGCGGATGGAGCCCGTCGCTGCCGCAGGCGGGTGACGGGCCGGGCGTTGCAGCGGCGGCTATGATCCTGCCATGGACGCATGGCTGCGGAAGACGATCGTGGCGGGCCTGCTGCTGGCGGGCGGAGTCTGTCGTGCCGCTGCGCCGGATGATCTGCTCCGGCTCGAGCCTGGGGCACTGCCGCTGGTGATCTCGGCGCCGCATGGCGGCGCGCTCGAGATCACCGGCAGTGCGGCACGGCGGGGGGAAGGGCTCGAGCGCAAGCCGGGGGGCTTCGTCGTGGCCCGCGACGGCGGCACGGAGGAGCTCGCCGGCCTCGTCGCCGACGCGCTCGAGCGCCGCCTCGGAGCCCGCCCCTGGCTGGTGGTGAACCGTGCCCATCGGCGCTTCATGGACCCCAACCGTCGTCCCGAGGAGGCCTTCGAGGACGAGGCGGCGGGGGCGGTCTACCGCCGTTACCACGATTTTCTCACCGACGCCTGCACAACGATGCGCGCGCGGCATGGCACCGGGCTCGTGATCGACTTTCACGGCCAGGGGTCGGCGGCGGGCACCGTGTTTCGCGGCACGGGCAACGGTCTTTCGACGGCGCTGCTCGCGCGCCGGTTCGGGCCGCGGGCGGTGGTGGGGGCGGAGAGTCTGTTCGGTGAGTTACGGCAGCGGGGGGTGGTGGTGCATCCCGCTCCGCTCGACGGCGTGGAGCAGGCGGGGTTCACCGGGGGCTACATCACGAAGCACTACGGGGCGGCGGGCGGCTTCGACGTGGCGGCGGTGCAGCTCGAGTTCGGCGCGAGGTACCGCGCCGCGCCCGTGCGCGAGGGGGTGGCGGAGGTGGTCGCCGATGCGATCACGGCGCACGCGGTGACCTTCCTCGGGTGCCGGCGCGTGGGCGCGGAGTAGGGGCCGGGGCGGGCGTTGACCGGAGGGGGCCCGGGGGCCTTCCGCCGGACCCGTTCACACGAGCATCTGCAGGCTGCAGAGCCGCCGGTAGGTGCCGTTGGCAGCGAGAAGCTCGTCGTGCGTGCCCTGCTCGACGATCCGCCCTGCGTCGAGGACGACGACCGTGGTCGCGCGGCGGACGGTGGCCAGGCGGTGGGCGATGACGAGTGTCGTCCGCCCCTCGAGGAGGCGCTCGAACGCGCTGTTGACGGCGTGTTCCGATTCGGCGTCGAGGGCGCTGGTCGCCTCGTCGAGGACGACGATGCTCGGGTCGGCGAGGAGCACGCGGGCGATCGCCAGCCGCTGGCGCTGCCCCGTCGAGAGGCGCACGCCGCGTTCGCCGAGGATCGTCTCGAACCGCTCGGGCAGCGCCTCGATGAAATCGAGGGCGTGGGCCGCCGCGGCCGCGGCGCGGAGCTCGTCGGGGGTGGCGGCGGGCTTGCCGTAGCGGAGATTCTCGGCGACGGTGCCCCCGAACAGGAACAGGTCCTGGGTGACGGTGCCGATCGCCCCGCGGAGGTCGGCGAGTCGCAGCGTGCGGACATCGATCCCGTCGACGCACACGGTTCCGCGCTGCGGGTCGTAGAACCGCACGAGCAGGCTCGCGAGCGTGGTCTTCCCCCCGCCGCTCGGCCCGACCAGCGCGATCACGTCGCCGGGGCGCGCCGCGAGCGTGACATGGTCGAGCGCCGGCACGGTCGGGTTCGACGCATAGGCGAACGTCACCTCCTCGAAGGCGAACGACCGCGGGGCGACCAGCGCCCGCGGCGCCGGCGGGTCGGCGACCAGCGGCGCGGTGGCGAGCAGGTCGCGCACGCGGCGCGTCGAGCCGGCGACCCCCTCGAGACTGCCCCAGACATGGGTCAGCGACGCGATCGCGGCGCCGGCGCTGCCGGTGTAGAGCATGAAGCTCGTCAGTTCTCCGGGGGTGAGCTCGTCGGCGAGCAGGAGCGACGCGCCGTACCAGATCACGAGCGTGCCGGCGGTGAAGGCGAGCATCGAGACCAGCGCCTGGTACGCCCCCCAGAGATGCGCCAGGCGCAGCGACAGGCTGAGCACGGCGTCGATCGCCCGGCCGTAGCGCTCGCGCTCCATCCCCTCGCGGCCGAAGGCCTGCACGGTGCGGATCCCGGCGAGCGACTCCTCGGCGGCGACGGTGCTCCGCGCGACGAGGTCCTGGCGTTCCTTCGAGAGCCGCGCGAACCGTGTCCCGAAGAGCACGGCGGCGACGGCGATCGGCGGGATCGCCAGGAGCATCACGCCGGTCAGCCAGGGGTGGATCCAGATCATCAGCACGAGGGCCCCGGCGAGGACGAAGCCTTGCTGCGCGGCGCCGACGATGCTGCCGGTGAGCACCTCGCCGATCGTGCCGATGTCGGCGGAGAGGCGTGAGACGAGCTCGCCGACCCGTTCGCGCTCGTAAAACGCCGGGGAGAGGGTGAGGAGATGGCCATGGAGCCGCGCGCGCAGGTCGCGGAGCACGCGCGCCGCGGTCGAGCGGAGGAGGTAGGCCTCGAGGTAGTCGAGGATGGCGACGGCGACGTAGAGCCCGACGAGGGTAACGATCCACCCCCGCAGGCCGGCGACGCTCCGTTCGACGAGGACGGCGTCCACTGCCTGGCCGGCGAAGCGCGGCACCAAGAGGCCGGCGGCGCCGGTGAGGAGCATCGAGAGGAAGGCGATCGCGAGCCGGCCGGCGTAGGGGGCGGCGAGCCCGGCGAGCCAGCCGAACCCGGTGCGCCTGTGATCGAGATCGGCGGCAGCGGCTGTGGGCGGCGTGGGGGGGGCGTTCACGTCATCTGCCGGCGTCGTCTTCCCGCACCAAGATCTCGACGTCGCCGTCGTCGAAGATGACGTCGTCCGCCGCTACCAACGTCTCGAAGTCGGCCTTCGCGGCGGCGTAGGCGGCGTCGGCCGATTCGCCGGCAGCGATCCGCCGGCGGATCTCGGCGAGAAACGCCTCCATGAGCTTCGCGTTCGCGGCGTACCGCTCGTATTCGTCGGGGCCCATGATCCCCGCGCCCTCATCGTCGCCGAACGGTGTCATGATCCGGTCCTTTTGGCGACGAGACGCGACTCTGGTTCATCGGGCCGTGGCCGGCGCGGCCAGGCGTTACAAACGGTTTCAACAGTGTAGCGACCCGAAGGCTTCGATGAATCACGAACCGACCGCCGAGTCTGCTGCCCCTGCCGCGAATCCCTTCCGCACCGCCTCCTCGAGCCGCGTGATCTCGTCGTCGCGGAGCAGGGGAAAGTGCGATTGCCGCTTCGCGGCCGAAAGAGTGCCGCCGTTTTGCTGGCAAAGGCGAATGAAGAGGTCGAGCTTCCGCGGT
>SXWA01000049.1 GCA_005791575.1 Planctomycetaceae bacterium | reverse complement strand
GCCGCTCTTCCAGGAGCAGGCGATGCGGCTGGCGGTGGTGGCGGCGGGCTTCACACCCGGTGAGGCCGACCAGCTGAGGCGGGCGATGGGAGCCTGGCGACGGCCGGGGGTGATCGACGAGTTTCACCGCCGGCTCGTCGATGGCATGCAGGCCCGCGGCCTTGCCGCGGAGTTCGCCGAGCGGGTGTTCCAGCAGATCCGCGGGTTCGGCGAGTACGGCTTCCCCGAGTCGCATGCCGCCAGTTTCGCCCTGCTGGTCTACGTCTCGGCCTGGCTCAAGCGGCACCACCCGGCCGCCTTCACCGCCGCGCTGCTGGGAAGCCAGCCGATGGGGTTTTACGCACCGGCGCAGTTGGTCCGCGACGCCCGGCAGCACGGGGTGGTGGTGCTACCGGTCGACGTCAATGCCAGCGGTTGGCATGCGGGGCTCGAGTCAACCACCGCGCGGCGCGGTGGTGCACGCGGACGGCGGGGACTGCCGGGGGGTGAACCGGTTGGCCGCCCGATGGCGGCGGCTGGATGGCTTGGCCATGGGCCGGCGGTCCGGTTGGGGCTCGAGCAGATCCATGGCCTCGGGGAGACGGCCGGGCGGCGGATCGAGGCGGCCCGCCGGCAGGGCCCGTTCCGTCTGGTGCACGAATTGGCCAGGCGCGCGGACCTCGACCGGGATCAGTTGCTGCACCTGGCCCGCGCCGGCGCCCTGGCATCGCTCGGGCTCGATCGGCGGCGGGCGGCATGGGAGGCGATGCGGCAGATCGACCCCCCTGGCCAGCGGCCACTGTTCGACCCGCTGGATGATGCCGATGAGGCCGGTGAGGCCGGTGAGGCCGGTGAGACAGAGGCGGGCTGCGCGGGACTGACAGAGGCGGGCTGCGCGGTTCCTACCGCGGCGGGCTGCGCGGTTCCTACCGGGGCGGGCTGCGCGGGATCCGATTCAGCATCCGATTCAGTGATGCTCCCTCGGTCGACGCCGCGGGAGGATGTGATCGCCGATTACCGTGCCGTGGGGCTGTCGTTGTCGGCCCACCCATTGTCTTTCGAGCGCCCGTGGCTCTCCGACCGGGGGGTGACCACGGCGGCGCAGGCAGCGACCGCACCGGAAGGGAAGCGGGTGTGCGTGGCGGGGATCGTGCTGGTGCGGCAGCGACCGGCCACCGCCAGCGGCATGATCTTCCTCACGATCGAAGACGAAACCGGCGCCGCCAATGTCGTCGTCCGGCCCGCGGTCTGGGAAGCCGCTGACCCTGCGGTGCGCCGTGCGGCGGTACTCCTCGTGCACGGCAGGATCCAGCGGCGCGGGATGGTGGTGCACCTGCTGGCGACCCGGCTGGAAATGGCCGTCTCGTCGCCCGGCAGCGATGCCGGCACCGGTCCACGGAACGATGGCGTGGCGACTGCGCCCCCCCCTGCCCTACCGCGGATGTCGAGGGATTTCCGCTGATCCGCGAGAGCGACCCGATCGGGCTACGGGCTACTCGCGGCAGCGAGGCCGGTGTCGGGCGTCTCCGCAGTGCCTCCGCGCCGTGCTGCTCAGTGCCGTGCCGCCTCTCCTCCCTGAGACTCTTTGCCCTGCGACTGTGCGCCGTGGCTCTCCGGCTCTCTGGCCTCCCCGCCGTGCCTGCATCGGCTACAACAGCCGTCATGACCGGTTCCGATCCCACCGCCGTCTTCACCACCGATCTCCCCCTCGGGCCGGTGCACCGCGGCAAAGTCCGCGACTGCTATCCGCTGGGCGACACCCTGCTTGTCATCAGCACCGATCGGATCAGCGCGTTCGACTGGGTGCTGCCCACGCCGATCCCCGGCAAGGGACAGTTGCTCACCGCGATCTCGGCGTTCTGGTTCGGTCTCCTCTCCAAGGGGCCGTCGCCCGTCGCCCACCACCTGCTCACCACCGACGTCGATGCGATGGATCTGCCGGCGGGGATCGATCGTGGTCCTCTCCGTGGCCGCACGATGCTCGTGCGCCGGGCGACCGTCGTGCCGTTCGAGTGCGTCGTCCGCGGCTGGCTGGCCGGATCGGGCCTCGCCGAATACCGCGCCGGCGGCAGCGTCTGCGGCGTGCCCCTGCCGGCCGGTCTCGCCGCCGGCGATCCGCTTCCCGAGCCGATCTTCACTCCCGCCACCAAGGCGGTCAGCGGCCATGACGAGAACGTCTCCTTCGCCGCCATGGCGGCGGCGGTGGGGGAGCCGTTGGCCGGCGACCTCCGGTGCCGGAGCCTCGAGGTGTATGCCCGCGGCGCCGCGCACGCCGCCTCGTGCGGAATCATCGTCGCCGACACGAAGCTCGAGTGGGGGCGCACGGCAGCGGGTGAGGTGCTGCTGGTGGACGAGGTGCTGACCCCCGACAGTTCGCGATTCTGGCCCGCGGACCGCCTCCAGCCGGGGCGCGTGCCCGAGTCGTTTGACAAGCAGTTCGTCCGCGACTGGCTCGAAGCGAGCGAATGGGACAAAGCGAGCCCTCCTCCCCCGCTCCCGACCGACGTCGTGGCACGGACGCGGGCAACCTATGCGGAGGCCTGCCGACGGCTGACCGGGGCGGTGCCGGCCGGGCTGGCGTGAACGCCTGCGCCGAGGCAGCGGTGCCGACGAACCAGCCGCGAAGCGACTCCGTGGTGGTGTGGGGGCGGTGGGTGGGAAAGGGTGCTGCCGACGGTTCCCGAGACGGTGTTTCCCGCCTGCATCATGGCGACGGAATGACCTTGGGGGAGGGCGACCGGCGGAACTAGAATCGCCGGGCTGGGGCTGTCGTGCCCCGCGATGCGTCTGCCACCCCAGGCTCCGCCCCATGCTCCGTTACTGGACTGCCGGTGAATCGCACGGGCCGTCCCTCGTCGCCCTCGTCGATGGGTTCCCGGCCGGCCTTGCAGTCGACTCGTCCGCCATCGATGCCGAACTGGTGCGGCGCCAGGGAGGCTACGGCCGCGGGGGACGGCAGCGGATCGAGACCGACGCCGTGCGGTTCCTCTCCGGGTTGTGGCGCGGGGTGACACTCGGCAGCCCGTTGGCCTTGGAGGTGGTCAACCGCGACGCGAAGCTCGAGCGGCTCGACGACGTCGAACGTCCCCGCCCCGGTCATGCCGACCTGCCGGGCGCCGTGAAGCACCTCGGTGGCGTGCGCGCGGTGCTCGAGCGTGCCAGCGCCCGCGAGACCGCCGCCCGGGTCGCCGCCGGGGCGCTCGCCAGGCAACTGCTGGCGGTCTTCGGCATCGACGTGGCGGGCTGGGTGACGGAGCTGGGCGGTCTCGCGCTCGGGGCGGCCGAGGGGGCGCTTCCCGAGCTGCGAACGCGGCGCGACTCGAGCGCCGTCTACTCGCTCCACCCCGAGCGTGATGCCGAGGTGACCGCCCTCATCGACCGGGTTGGCAAGGAGGGAGACACGCTCGGCGGTGTCGTCGAGGTGCGTGTCGACGGCCTGCCGATCGGCCTTGGAACCCATGCCCAGTGGGACCGCAAGCTCGACGGCCGCCTCGCCCAGGCCGTCATGGCGGTGCAGGCGATCAAGGGGGTGGAGATCGGTCTGGGGTTCGAGGCGGCGCGGCGCCGTGGGTCGCTGGTCCACGATCCGATCCACTACGACCCCGCGGTCCGCGACACGCGGCAATTGGGATTCACGCGGCCCACCAACAATGCCGGCGGCCTCGAAGCGGGGATCACCAACGGCCAGCCACTGGTGGTCAAGGCGGCGATGAAGCCGATCAGCACGCTCCGCAAACCGCTCGAGTCGGTCAACCTCCTCACCAAGCAGCCGGAGGAGGCGGCCTACGAGCGGAGCGACGTCTGCGCGGTCAGCGCGGCAAGCGTGATCGTCGAAAACGTGGTGGCCTTCACGGTCGCCGAGGCCCTCGTAGACAAGTTCGGCGGTGACAGCGTCGAGGAAATGCAGGCGCGGTGGACGTTGTTCCACGATTTGGCCAGACGGCGGTGAGGCTGGTCGCGGTGTCCGAGCGGAGAGAACAGGGATGTTCGTCGAACGGTCCGCCGGACAGATCCGGCTGGTGCGCCGGCTGTTCATCCTCTGCGGCCTCGCCCCGCTGGCAGGGCTGGTGGCGGTGGCCGCCTGGCGGCATGGCGACACCAGGCGCGGCTGGCTCGAGGACCGGATCGCCGCCGCGCTCTCCGCGCCCGTCTCGATCGGCGCCGTCACCGATTCGCGTCCCGGCGTGATGGTGCTCGAGGACGTCGTCGTCGGCGACACCGCGGCGGGAACCGGGCCGGCGGTGCGGCTCGCCCGCGTGCGCGTCGAAGAGTCGACCGACGAGATCAGGCTCGCCATCGATGCGTGGGAGTGTCCACCCGGGGTGGCACCCGTGCTCGCCCGGTTGCTGCGCGCCTGGCAGGATGGGGAATACCGCTTTCGTCGTCACTGGGTCGTCGATTGCGGCCGGCTCGGTTGGGGGACCGAATCGTCGGCACCGGCCCTCGAACGTGTGCGGGTCGAGTGTGTCGCCGCCGATCGCTCGCGCGCGGTGAGGATCCATGGTGTCACCGCGGGCGGTGACGGTGTCGATGTCCGCATCCTCAGGATGCAGGAAGCTGCCGGCGGAGAAGTGCGTTTCGAGGGGGAGTTGCGGTTCGGGGCACCGGTTCCGGCGGCGGTCGTTGCCGGCGTGCTCGGCCTCGGGCGGACGGTGGGGGCCGCCACGGTGACGCTCCAAGGGGAGGCGCGGTTTGTCTGGGGGGCTGACGGCTGGAGCGGCCGCTGCTCGGGCGTGGCGGACGGGGTGCCGCTCGGGAACCTGACCGCCGGACTGCCGTATGGCGTGGACGGGGGCGCGAGCGTGGCCGTCGATCACGCCGAGATCCGCTTTGGGCGCCTCGTCGACGCCCGGTTCGAATGCCGTGCCGTGCGCGGAACCATCAGCCGTCGTCTGGTCGCTGCGGCGATCGACTGGCTCGGCTGCCGGCCGGTGCGTGCCCTCTCCGGGGATGCCGACATCCCCTACCGCGAGATGGCGTGGGGGTGTCGTCTCGGTGACCATGGCATCGAGTTGGTCGGCCTCGGGACCGATGCCTCCATGCTCGCCGATGAGGCCGGACCACTGGTGGCGCCGCCGGTCGGGGTCATGCCTGCCGATCGCCTCGCCTGGTTGGTCTCGCCACCGGGGCTGCCCGTCGTGCCTGCCTCGTCGTGGACCGGCGTGCTTCTCCCGTGGCTCCCGATCCCCACGGCCGGCCATGCCGCCCCCGGCCGCGTGCAGCGCTGAAAGGCTGTCGCCGGAGTCGCGTGACGGATGGTTCCCGCTGGAAACCGTCAGCCTCCCCGGCCGTGGCTTCCGCCGGGAGATTGGTCCGCTTCACCCCCCATCTGCCGGCGCCGGAGAGGGATTTGACCTGGATTTGACGTTTCTTCGACGGGCGGCTGACGGGTGCCCGATGTCGATCGGCCGCCGATCGGTCACAGTAGGGGCCCGACGTCACGGCGGCTGACCGGACGGCGACCCCGAGGACAGGATTCCCGCATGCACACCGCCCCGCTTTCTGCCGGTGATCGCCGATCGACCGTGCTCGAGGATGCCGCTCCCGGGTCTGCCGCCGATGCCTCCTGGACGGAGCCCGGCGAGGATCTGGGCGTCGAGCCACGGCAGGAGGGGCGTCGCGGGTGGGCCGACCTCGATTGGCCCGCGGTGCTCTGGATCGGTGGGATCCACCTCGCCGCGCTCGCCGCACCCTTCACCTTCACCTGGTCGGGGTTGGCGATCTGCCTGGCGCTCTACTGGGTGACCGGCGGGCTGGGTGTCTGCCTCGGCTATCACCGCCTGCTCACCCACGGCAGTTTCACCACCACCCCGTGGGTGCGCTGGTTCTATGCCTTCCTCGGTGGGATCTCCGGTGAGGGTTCGGCGCTGGTGTGGGTGGCCAACCATCGCAAGCACCACGTCTACAGCGACCAGGATGGAGACCCGCACTCGCCGCGCGACGGCGGCCTCTGGTCTCACATGCTCTGGCTGTTCCCCAGCCACTCCACCGCCGAGGTGGAGGCCCATGTCCGCCGCTGGGCTCCCGATCTCCAGAAGGACAAGGGAATCGCCTTCCTCCACAAGACGTTCCTGCTGTGGCACTTCATCATCGGTGGGGCGCTGCTCGCTTCCGGCTGGCTGCTCCACGACCGGGCCACCGGTGTCTCGTGGCTGGTGTGGGGCTTGGCGGTGCGGATGGTGATCGTGTTCCACGTCACATGGTTCGTGAACTCGGCGACCCACATGTGGGGCTATCGCAACTACGAAACCACCGATGACTCACGGAACCTCTGGTGGGTCGGTCTCCTGGCGTTCGGTGAGGGTTGGCACAACAACCACCATGCCTTCCAGCGGATGGCCCGGCATGGCCACCGGTGGTGGGAGGTGGACGTCACCTATTGGGCGATCCTCGTGATGGAGCGGCTCGGATTGGCCTGGAACGTGGTGCATGATGCCCCTGGTCGCGGGGCTGCGGGTGGGCCTGGTCGCGGGGCCTCCGGGGCGCCCAGCCGCCGCGAATCGGATGGGGCCGCGGCGCGTCGGGAGCCCGGGGCGAGCCGTAGGCAGGGCTGAACACGCGGGGTTTTCCCCCGACGCTGTTGCATTTTTTGGTGGCCCCGATACACTCTCCGCACGTAAATCACGGGTTTCACACGTTGTCCGGCCCCTCGGATCGGTCGCCCCACGTTGGGCGGATGTCGGCAGATGATCACAAAAGACCGCAAGAATGAATTGATCGGCGCGTTCCGTCGCGGGAAGGCCGACACCGGCTCCGCGGAGATCCAGATCGCGCTGCTCTCGAGCCGCATCACCCATCTCACCGACCATTTCAAGAAGCACACGAAGGATTTCGCCAGTCGCCGCGGCCTGCTGATGATGGTCAGCCGGCGGCGGAGGCTTCTTGACTATCTGAAGCGGACCGCACCGCAGCGGTACCTCGACATCATCAAGCGGCTGGAGATCCGCAAGTAAGTCTTTCCCCGGATCCCCGGGGCGACACGGGTGTGTCGCCGGTGTGGATGGGGTCGATGTCGAGAAGTCGTCGCGGAAGGTTGGCCGCCGGTCTTTGTGGTGGCTGGATCCGCGTGGGCCCCCGTGATCACGTGGCAGGAGCTGTCGGTCGCTCGCGCGGATGTTTCCGCGTTGGCCGGCGGCCGCTGTCCGGGGTGCCGCAGTGGAACCATGTCGGTTCCTCCGCCCCGAGTATCGGTCCCGAGTATCGGTCGCATGGGCATGTGTCCTGGCCGAATCAGCGCCGATGTGTCGATGGGTGTGGGAAAACGAAGGGAAAGCAGACGTGAAATCACGAGTGGAACGGACGATCGGCGGTCAGGTTCTCAGCATGGAAACCGGCGTGCTCGCCAAGCAGGCGGCCGGATGTGTGGTGGTCCGCTACGGCGACACGACAGTCCTGGTGGCGGCTGCCACGGGTGCTCCGCGGGCGGGCATCGACTTCTTTCCGCTGACCTGCGATTACCGCGAGCGTGCCGCGGCGGCGGGCAAGTTTCCCGGCGGGTTCCTCAAACGTGAGGGGCGGCCGACGATGAAGGAGACCCTCACCAGCCGCCTGATGGACCGTCCCATCCGCCCGCTGTTCCCCGACGGGTTCTACGACGAGGTCCAGATCCAGGCGTCGGTCCTCTCCAGTGACAAGCAGAACGACGGCGACGTGCTGGCGATGAACGGGGCCTCGGCGGCGCTGTGCGTGTCGCAGTTGCCGTTCCGCGGTCCGCTCGGCAGCGTCAGGCTGGGGCATGTCGGCGGGGTGTTTGTCCCCTTTCCGACCCAGGACCAGCTCGAGGAGAGCGATCTCGACCTCGTCATCTCCGGCAGCGAAACGGCCGTCCTCATGATCGAGGGCTTCGCCCGGGAAATGCCCGAGGAGCGGATGCTCGAGGCGATCGCCGAGGCGCACCGGATCGTGCGCGAGCTCTGTGCCATGCAGCACGAACTGGTGCGGCAGGCGGGCAAGCCGAAGAAGGACTACGTGCTCGCCGACTACTCTCAACTCCGCAACCGGCTCACCGACGGCTACCTCGCCGCCCTCAAGGGGGCGAAGGGGCTGCAAGGGAAGCAGGAGCGGGCCGAGGCGGTCAAGGTGGTGAAGGAGCGGGCGAAGGCGGAGGTCTGCCCGAGCGAGCCTTCCCCCGGGCGTGCCGGTGATGCCGGCGGGGTGAGCGACGCCGACTTCTCCCATGTCTGGCACGGGCTCGAGGAGCGTGCTGTCCGCGAGTTGATCCTCGCCGGGACACGGCCCGACGGCCGGGGCTACACGACCCTGCGGCCGATCGCCTGCGAGGTCGATCTGCTGCCCCGCGTCCACGGTTCGGCGATGTTCCAGCGCGGTGAGACCCAGGCCCTGATCACCATCGTGCTCGGCACGGGGAAGGACGAGCAGCGTGTCGATGGACTGATCGACGAGTACTCGAAGAAGTTCATGCTCGACTACTACTTCCCGTCGTTCTCCGTCGGCGAGGTGCGGCCGATCCGTGGGCCCGGGCGCAGGGAGATCGGCCACGGTGCGTTGGCGGAGCGGAGCGTGAAGCCGGTGCTGCCCGACCCCGACCAGTTCCCCTACACGATCCGGGTGATCTCCGATATCCTCGAGTCGAACGGCTCCAGTTCGATGGCCTCGGTGTGCGGTGCGACCCTCGGTCTGATGGCGGCCGGTGTGCCGATCAGCAATCCGGTCGCCGGCATCTCGGTGGGGCTCGTCAAGCAGTCGGAGCACGAGTGGAAGCTCCTCACCGACATCATCGGCGACGAGGACCACTACGGCGACATGGACTTCAAGATCGCCGGTTCCCACAAGGGGATCACCGGGATCCAGCTCGATCTCAAGATCGACGGGATCTCGGCGGCGATCATCGAGGCCACGCTGCGTCAGTCGCGTGAAGCCCGCCTCGAGATCCTCCGGGCGATGCTGTCGGCGATCCGGCGGCCGCGGACCGAGATTTCCGTGCACGCTCCGCGGCTGCTGCGGACCCGGATCGAGCCCGACAAGATCGGCCTGCTCATCGGTCCGGGCGGCAAGACGATCCGCGCCATCCAGGAGTCGACCGGCGCGAGCATCGAGGTCGAGGACGACGGCACGGTGACGGTGGCGAGCCACGACGCCGAGGGGGCGATGGCCGCGCTTGCCAAGGTGGAAGCGCTCACCGCCAGCATCCAGGTCGGCCGGATCTACGAGGGCCGGGTGACGAGCGTGAAGGACTTCGGTGCCTTCGTCGAACTGGTGCCCGGCAAGGACGGCCTGTGCCACATCAGCGAACTGTCGGACGAGTACGTCGGCAGCGTCGCCGATGTCTGCCGCGTGGGCGACATCATGCGGGTCAAGGTGATCGCGGTCGACGACCAGGACCGTGTGAAACTCAGCCGCAAGGTCGCGATGCGCGAGCTTGCCGAGAAGGGTGCGCAGCCGGGGACGGAGTCGTGAAGTCTGCCGGTCGGCGGCTCGTGCGACAGGACGGCCTTCCGCATGACGGTGGTCGGGACGGCAATGCCGCTCGGCCACCGTCGCGGGGCCGGCTGCCCGGGCCGCGCGGAATCACTCCGCGGTGGGCTTCCGGCAGGGAAATCGTCCGCGGCGTCGGTCACGCGAGTGGCTCAGGCGGGCCCGCGAGGCTGGTCGCCCGTGGGCTGTCGTCCGCCAGCCTGACCACGTGAACGGGGGGCGGCTGAGCATGGACTCTCCGGGCGAGTCCGGCGCCGCCCGCGCGGCGCATGTCTACGCCGAGCTGGCCGCGCTCGTGGGGGCGCTGGCCCATGAGATCCGCAATCCCCTCTCGACGATCAAGCTCAACATGGACCTCCTCGCGGAGGACTTTGAGGGCACCGATCCCGCGTCGCCGACCAAGCAGCGCGACCGGCGCGCGCGGGCGAAGATTGACGTGGTGCGGCAGGAATGCGATCGGCTCCAGAAGCTGCTTGGCGATTTCCTCGACTTCGCCCGGCAGGAATCGCTCCATCTCGAGCCTGGCAGCCTCAACAGCGAAGTCGAGCAGTTGCTCGATTTCTTCGCCCCGCGGGCGGTGGACGCACAGGTGGACATCGTCCGGTATCTCGACCCCGAACTGCCGATGGTACGGCTCGACAGGGATTCGTTCCGGTCCGCCGTGCTCAATCTCCTCATCAACGCCGTGCAGGCGCTCGAGTCGGGGGGGCAGATCGTCGTCCGGACCCGTCCGGCCGGTCTGGGAGTCGTGCTCGAACTGATCGACACCGGACCGGGAATGGACGAGGAGACACTCGCCAAGGTGTTTCGCGCGTTCTACTCCACGAAGCAGGGGGGTTCGGGCCTCGGTTTGCCCACCGCCCGGAAGATCATCGAGGCCCATGGCGGGACGATCGACATCGAAAGCGCGCCACGCCGGGGGACGCGCGTCACCATCTGGTTGCCTGCTCCACCCCGCCTGCCGACCGCTGAGAAACCAGCGACCCCGAGGAAGGGCCCGCCGGGGAAGGATCGGTCGGCTGGAACCCCGGGCGAGGGCTGACACCCATCCGCACCGCCCGCCGGCGCTCCCTCCCGGCGGCGTGGCGGTGCGGTCCCGTGAGCCGGCCGCGTGGGAACTGGACGGGCCGACTCGGGCGATCGTACGATCGAAATCATGACCAGCCTGTCAGCACCTCCGGAAGAGACGACCGCCGCTGCGGCGGATGGTGGGCCCCAACGGCTCGCGCGGGTGCTCGTCGTCGACAACGACATCGTCCACGCCCGGACGATGGGCGAGGGCCTGAGCCGGCTCGGGTACCAGTGCATCGTCGCCGGCAGCGGCAACGAGGGGGCCAAGCGCCTCGAGGCCGAGACCTTCGACGTGGTCGTCACCGATCTGATGATGAACGACATCGGCGGCCTGGAGATCCTCGCCCGGGCCAAGCGATCGGCACCGGAGACGGAGGTGATCGTCGTCACCGGGCACGGGACCGTGCCGTCGGCGGTGGCCGCGATGCAGCAGGGGGCGTTCACCTACCTGCAGAAGCCGCTCGACCTCGGGCACCTGCGGACGGCGGTGGAGCGTGCCTCGGAGGGTGGCCGGCTGAAACGGCAGAACCTCGAGCTCAACCGCCGGCTCGACGAGAAGTTCGGCTTCGAGGGGGTGGTGGGCTCGAGCCCGCAGATGATCGCACTCATCGACCGCCTCAAGCGGATCGCCCCCACCGATGCCACCGTCCTCATCCAGGGGGAGACGGGCACGGGCAAGGAACTGGTCGCACAGGCGATCCACCAGAACAGCCCGCGGAAGACCAAGCCGTTCGTCGCGCTCAACTGTGCGGCGCTGAGCGAAAACATCCTCGAGAGCGAACTCTTCGGCCATGTCCGCGGCGCGTTTACCGACGCCTCCAGCGACCGTATCGGCAAGTTCGAATTCGCCAACGGTGGCACGTCGTGCCTCGACGAGGTCGGCGACCTGCCGATGGCCACGCAGATCAAGCTGTTGCGCGTGCTCGAGTCGGGGGAGATCACCCGCGTGGGGTCGAATACCCCGGTGCGCGTGAACGTCCGCATCCTCTCGGCGACCAATCGCAACCTCGAAGAGGCGATCGCCTCCGGTTCCTTCCGCAGCGATCTCTACCACCGGCTCAAGGTGGTCACGATCGCCATCCCCAGCCTGCGTGAGCGGGCTGCCGACATTCCCCTCCTGATCGAGCACTTCGTCAGGCAGTTCGCCCGGCGGCACGGCAAGGCGATCAAGGGGATGTCGCTGCCGGCGCGGATCAAGCTCGGGGCCTTCCCCTGGCCGGGCAACGTCCGTCAGCTGCGCAACGTGATCGAGAGCATGGTGGTGGTCGATTGCGACGAGACGCTCGACATCGACGATCTGCCCCTGGAGCTGGAACCGGCTGTCCCGGCGGAGCGCGCGAGTACCGCCGAGCCGTTCCCGGCATCGCTTGCGGCGCTGGTGGGCCGGCCGCTCGAGGAGGTCGAGCGGATCTTCATCAGTGAAACACTCAAGCTCACCGGTGGCAATCGCGAGCAGGCGGCGGAACTGCTCGGCATCGGTGAACGGACGCTGTACCGCAAGATCAAGGAGTTCCAACTCTCCTGAACCCCGTCGGGCCGACGGCACCGCAACCCGTTTGGCGGGGAAGCATGCCGGTGGCCTGCCACTCCGATGGTGGAGCCGGTTCCGGACCGACGTTCGCCAGCCCCACCCATGCCACGCATCCAGTCCCTCCCCGCCGCCGTCGTCAACCGGCTCGCCGCCGGCGAGGTGGTGGAGCGTCCTGCGAGCGTCGTCAAAGAGCTGCTCGAGACTGCGATCGATGCAGCCCCGTCGCGCATCGACGTCGCCGTCGAGCGCGGGGGCACGGCGCTTGTCAGGGTTGCCGACGATGGTACCGGCATCGACGCCGACGATCTCCCGCTGGCGGTGTCACCCCATGCCACGAGCAAGCTGCGCGTCGCTGAGGACCTCGAGCGGATCGAGACGCTCGGCTTCCGCGGCGAGGCGCTCGCGTCGATCGGGGCCGTTTCCCGGCTCGTGCTCGCCTCCCGGTCGGAGGCTTCCGACCGGGGCGCGGCGATCGAGGTCGACAGCGGACGGGTGGGGGTGGTCCGGCCCGAGGGGCGGGCCCGCGGCACGGCGGTGGAGGTGCACCAGTTGTTCGGCCACGTGCCGGCCCGGCGTGCCTTCCTCCGCTCGCCGGCCACCGAGTGGTCGCACTGCGCCGAGGCGTTCGTGCGCACCGCCCTGGCGCATCCCGGAGTGGCGTTCTCACTGACGCACAACGGCAAGCTGATCCACGATCTGCCACAGGCGGGCGACTGGCGCGACCGGATCGCGGCGATCTACGGGCGGGCTCTCGCCGCCCGGCTCATCGATCTTGAGGCCCGCGACGGCGACATCGCGGTGAGCGGGTTGGTTGGGCGGCCGGAGGACGATCTGGCGACCGGTCGTCTCCAGCACTTCTTCGTGGGTGGCAGGCCGTTCCGCGACCGCACCATCCTCCACGCCGTCCAGGAGGGCTACCGTGGCGTGCTCCTCTCGGGGCGGCAGCCGATCGTCTTCCTGCGGTTCGATCTGCCCCCTGCGGCGGTCGATGTCAACGTGCACCCCGCGAAGATGGAGGTTCGTTTCCGCGAGCCGGATCGTCTCCACCGCCTTGTCTGCGCCGCGCTCCGCGGTCGCTTCCTGGAGACCGACCTGCGGACCGCGTTCGACGCGTCGCGCGTGGTGTCGCCGGAGCCGGCCTCGAGTCCCGCAGTCCCTCCCCGGGAGCCTTTGCCGTGGGACCGACCGCCGGTCGGCGCCGGGCCGGTCGCGGCAACCGCCCCACCGCCGTGGCGGATGCCCACCGACGGCGTCGCCCCCGGGCCGCGCGCCGCTGACGCGCCCGTCTTTGCCGACCCGCGGCCGGCGGAACTCGCCGTGCAGATGCACGGCCGCTACATCGTGGTCGAGACGGCGGAGGGGATCGAGGTCATCGATCAGCATGCCCTCCACGAGCGGGTGCTCTACCAGCGCCTCCGTGAACAGGTGGCATGCGGCGGCCTCGAGGTGCAGCCGCTGTTGATCCCGGAGCGCGTCGAGTTGGGGGCGGCAGACCTGGAACTGGTCCGTGATCATGGCGGGGCCCTCGCCCGGGCGGGACTGCGCGTGGAGCCATTCGGCGGCAGCACGGTCATCGTGAGCGGAAAACCGGCCCTCGTGGGCACCACTCCCGGGGAGGAGATCCTCGAGGAGACTCTCGGCCGTCTGAAGGCGTTGTCGGGCAACCCTCCGCCGGGGATGATCGTCGACGAGGTGCTCCACGGCCTCGCCTGCCGGGCCGCCGTGAAGGCCGGAGACCCGCTCCGCCAGGCCGAGGTCGATGCCCTCGTCGAGGAGCGTCACCGCTGCATCGATGCCCACCACTGTCCGCATGGTCGCCCCACGTCGTTGACCCTTTCCCGGCAGGAACTCGATCGCCAGTTCCGTCGCACCTGACCAGGCTGCAGCACCACGCCGCCGACCGCACCAGCCCCGGAGGAGATGATGATCTGTGTCGGGATCGCCCGGGGCCGCCATCGCCATGTGATCGCCGAGCACCGCCACCTCGCGGACAACGGTGTGGGATTGGTGGAACTGCGGCTCGATTTCATCCAGGGCAACGTCCAGGTGAGGCGGCTCCTCGCCGACCGGCCCTGCCCGGCGGTGGTCACCTGCCGGCGGCCGGCCGACGGCGGCCACTGGTCGCGGTCGGAAGAGGAGCGGCGCCTCGTCCTCCGGACCGCGATCGTCGAGGGGGCCGACTACGTCGACCTCGAGGACGACATCGCCGGGGCCGTGCCCCGCTATGGGCGCACGAAGCGGATCGTCAGCCATCACGATTTCACCGGCACGCCCGCCGATCTCGACAGCCTGCAACGGCAGATGGCCGCGCTCGATGCCGACGTGGTGAAGATCGCCACGATGGCCACCTGCCCCGAGGACAACCTGCGGATGCTGGAGATGGTGCGCGGCGCGGAGATCCCCACCGTCGGGATCTGCATGGGCGAGATCGGCATGCCCACGCGGGTCCTCTGCGGCCGCTTCGGATCCCCGTTCACCTATGCCACCTTCCACGAGGACCGGCTCCTCGCCCCCGGTCAGATCGGCTGGCGGCAGATGCGCGATGTCTACCGCTACGATTCGATCACCCCCGCGACGAAGGTCTACGGCGTGATCGCCGATCCGGTGGCACACAGCTATTCGCCGGTGGTCCACAACGCCGCGCTCGCGGAAGCGGGCATCGACGCGGTCTATCTGCCCTTCCGGGTCCCGGCCGAGAACCTCGACGAGTTTCTCTTCGAGGCCCATCGGTGGCCGCTGTCAGGGCTGAGCGTGACGATCCCGCACAAGGAGGCGGTGTTGCGGCACGCGCAGCGGAGTGACGAGATGGTGAAGGCGATCGGTGCCGCGAACACGCTGGTCTTCTCCGCCGACGGTCCGGAGGCCTTCAACACCGACGCCGATGCCGCGGTTGAGAGCCTCGAGGCCACGCTCCGCGACCACGGCCACGAAGGGCTCGTCGATGTCAACGCCGTGAACTCGGCGCTCGTGCTCGGCGCCGGTGGTGCGGCCCGGGCGCTGGCCTTCGGCCTGAAGCGACGGAAGATCGACGTCACCGTCGCCGCCCGGACGGTGGAACGCGCCAAACGGATCGCGGCCGAGGTGGGCTGCAAGGCGGTGGACTGGACCGCCCGCCACCGCATGCCGTTCGGGTGCGTGGTCAACGCCACGCCGGTGGGGATGCATCCCAATGTCAACGAATCGCCCTTCGAACGGGAGCACCTCCGACCCTACATGGTGGTGTTCGACACCGTGTACAATCCGGAGAATACCCTGCTCATCAAGGAAGCACGGCAGGCCGGCTGCCGGATCGTGACCGGGGTGGACATGTTCGTCCGGCAGGCGGCGATCCAGTTCCAGATCTGGCATGATCGACCGGCGCCGGAGAAGGTGATGCGGGAGGCGCTCAAGCGGGCCACCGCCTCGGCCAAGCAGCCCGCCTGAATCCCGGCACGCCGCTGCCCATGCCCACCGTCACGCTCATCGGCTACCGCGGGACCGGCAAGACGACGGTCGCCCGGCTGTTGGGCGAGCGCCTCGGGATCCCGTGGTGGGATGCCGATGTGGAACTCGAGGCCCGGGTCGGCCGGTCGGTCGCCGCGCTCGTCGCCGAACGCGGCGAGCCGGCCTTCCGCGACGAGGAGTCGGCGGTGCTGGCGACGCTCATGGAACGGGGGACCGGGGTGCTGGCCACGGGAGGGGGCGTGGTGCTGCGCGCGGCCAACCGTGACCTCCTGCGGACGTCCGGCGGCCGGCTGGTGTGGCTCACTGCCGAGCCGGCGATCATCCGCCAACGGTTGGCTGCCGACCCCGCCACCGCGGCACGACGGCCGGCTCTGCAGGGGACCGATCCATTGGCGGAAGTGGAGGCTGTGCTCGAGGCCCGGTTGCCGCTCTACAGGGCCTGCAACGCCGTGGCGATCGATGCCGGTACGCTCGCGCCCGCAGCGGTGGTCGAGCGGATCGTGGGGCTCGTGGCTGGGTCGGCCGGAGAGAAGCGATGAGCGCCGGGCCGCTGGCCGGAGCCCTGGGGCCGCTTGCCGCCGTGCTCGGGGGTGCCGTGCTCGGCGTCCTCGTCTCCCACGCGGTGTGGTGGCTCGTGCGCGTCGAGGGTGGGGCCACGGAGGATTTGCCGGCCGCGCCGCGCATCCGGCCGGCGGGCATCGGTGCGGCTGTCGCGTTTGGTCTCTGGTGGTGGGAGGTGGTCTGTGGCGGCCAACTCCCCGCCACGAGCGGTGCCGTGAGCGCCGCCGGCGCCCTGCACGCCCGGTTCGTCGCCCACATGCTGCTCCTGGCGCTGATCGCCGCCGCGTCGTGGATCGATTTCCGACTCCGCGTGATTCCCGATGCGATCACGTTGCCGGGTGTCGTGGCGGGCATGCTGGCCGCTTGGCTCGTGCCGGGGCAACTCCTGCCGGTGGCCGTGGAGGTGCCCCGGTCGTTCGCCGTGCCGCTCGTCGAGGTGGACGTCCTCGCCGCCGCGGGTGGCCTGAACACCGCGTCAGCGCCCTCCTGGCTGGCGGCCCGTCCGGAATGGTGGGGTCTGGTGACGATGACGGTGATCGTCGCCGCCTGGTGGTGGGTGTGCACGCCCGGCGGCTACGGCCCGCGTCAGGAGGGGCTGCGGCGGGCCCTCGGCGCGGTGCTGGCCGTCGCGATGGCCGCCGCCTGGTGGGGCGGTGGGCGGGCCCATGGCGGGTTGATGGCATCCCTGGTGGGGATCGCCGCCGGTGGCGGGCTGGTCTGGGCGACGCGTGCCGGGGCGAGCCTGGCGATGGGCCGGGAGGCGATGGGGCTCGGCGATGTCACGTTGATGGCGATGGTCGGGGCGTGGCTGGGCTGGCAGGCCGCGGTGATCACGTTCTTCCTCGGCGTGTTTCTCGGGGCCGGTTTCGCGGCAGTCCGGCGCGCGGTGGACGACGACACCGAGATGCCCTTCGGTCCGTCCCTCGGCCTCGGTGCGGCCGTGACGCTGGTGGCGTGGAGGCCGCTGTGGGCTGCTTTCGGTCCATCGTTCGAACGGCCCCTGGAATTGGTCGCCGTGCTCGGGCTGGTGGTGGTGCTCACGGCGGTCGCTCTCGCCGCCCTCCAGTGGTGGCGGCGAGTCCGCTCCTGACGTAGCGCCGAGGGCCCGTTCCCGGAGGGGATGCCGCGGGGACCGCGGTTTTCCCCGTGCCGAGCCGACCTTGCTGCTGGTCGGGCGGGTGGCCTACCATCCCGCCCCCCGCGCGGGTCCGTGCCGTTGCCGCCAAGACCGATGCTGCGGTGCCGGCACCACGTCGCGGATGTGCCCCGGTTCGCCCGTCCAACGCCTGCCGGCCCTGCGCTGGAGCCTCCCGTGTCGGTCCGTCACCTTCCCTGCCGCTGCGGATGGCTGGTCATGGTCATGGCGGCCGCCGGCTGCTCCAACCGTCCTGCCTGGCTGACCACCGCGCCGCAACCCCTGGTCGCGCCTGCCGCCGTCACCACGACCGCGCAGCCCGGCTTCCCGGCCGCCACCACGCCGATCCCCCTGCCCTCCTATGCCGATCCCGGGCTGGCGGCGGCGCGCAGCGCCGAGGAACGGAGCCGCGCCGAATCGCGGCTCCTCCAGGACGAGGTGGCCGCCCTGCGGGAGCAACTTGCCAGCACGTCCACCCAACTCGCCCAGGCCCGGGCAGCCGCCCGACCGGTTCCCCCCGAGCTGCCCGCAGGCGCCGTGGGGCCGACTCCGTCGCCCATCGCACCCGCACTGGCCGACGCGCTGCCGCGACTGGCGGTCCCGCAGGCGACCGTGCGGCCCGACGGCGGGGTGATCCGCATCGACATTCCCGCTGACCGACTGTTCGAGCCCGGGACCGCGGGCCTCCTCCCCGGTGGAGCGACGATCCTCACGGAAGCGGCCACGGAGATCGAGCGGGTCTGTCCCGGCCACTTCGTCGGCATCGAGGGGCACACCGACAATCAGCCGCTTCCGGCGGGCACGCGCGGGTCGGCGCATCAGCTCGCCTCCACCCGGGCCGCGGCGGTCTTCGACTTCCTCACCGAGCGGACCGCACTCACCGCCGGGCAGTTGTTCATGGTGGCCCACGGTCCGAACCATCCGCTGGTCTCCAATGCCACCGCGGCGGGGCGCACGCGCAACCGGCGGATCGAGTTGGTGATCTACCCGGAACGGGCTCCCACGCGGAACACGGCCGCCGCCCCCGCGACACCGTGAGACGGGCGTTATCCGCTGCTACACTGGCTCGCATGCTGACGATCGTCGACTACGGCAGTGGCAACCTGCGCAGCGTCCAGAAGGCCTTCGAGCGTCTCGGGTGTCCTGCGCTCGTGACCGATGATCCACAGCGTGTCGCTGAGGCGGATCGGCTCGTCCTGCCGGGGGTTGGGGCGTTCGGCGATGCGATGCGCGAACTGTCGGGCCGCGGGCTCGTGGAGCCGATCCGCGCCCATCTCCGGGCCGATCGCCCGTTTCTCGGCATCTGCATGGGGCTCCAGCTGCTGTTCGAGACCGGCTTGGAGGGAGGCCGGCACGCAGGACTGGGCGTGTTCGCCGGCGACGTCGCCCGGTTCGACGTCGCGCCGCCGCTCAAGGTGCCACACATGGGGTGGAACACCGTGACCTGGCAGGGGCGCGGCCGCGATTGGATCGACGCCCCCGTCCCGGCCCACTACTACTTCGTCCACTCGTATGCCGCCCGTCCACGCGATGCCGACGTCGTCGCCGCCACCTGCGACTACGGCGGCCCGTTCTGTGCCGCCGTGGCGCGGGGTCGGCTGCTGGCGACGCAATTCCATCCCGAGAAGAGTCAGGCGGCTGGGATGGCGCTGTTGGAGGCGTTCCTTCACGCCACGCGCGATGTCGAGCGGGCCTGCACGGGGTGAGTCACGATGGATCTCTGGCCGGCGATCGATCTGCGCGGGGGCCGGTGTGTCAGGCTGCGCCAGGGTGACTACGAGAGGGAGACCGTCTTCGACGCCGATCCGGTCGAGGTGGCACGACGGTTCGTGGCCGCCGGCGCCAGACGCCTCCATCTCGTCGATCTCGACGGCGCGAAGGCCGGTGGTCCGGTCCAGGCCGACCTGGTCGCGCGGATCGCGGCGGCCGCCGCGGTGCCCTGTCAGGTGGGGGGAGGCATCCGCACGCTCGCGACCGCCTCCCACTACGCGGCGCTCGGCATCTCCCGGCTGGTGGTCGGGAGTGTCGCCGTGGAAGAGCCCGAGCTGCTCGTCAGCCTGGCGGAAACCCTACCCGGCAGGATCGTGCTCGGGCTCGACGCCCGCGACGGGCGGGTGGCGGTGCGCGGCTGGCAGGAAACCAGCAGCATCACCGCCCGCGAGCTGGTTCGGCGTCATGCCCGCCTCCCCCTCGCGGCCGTCGTCTACACGGACATCGCCACCGACGGGATGCTGTCCGGGCCCAACCTGGCAGCGCTGGCCGACCTGATCGCCGCAAGCGATCTGCCGGTGGTCGCCTCAGGGGGGATCGCCGGCGCGGATGACCTTCGTGACGTGGCCCGGTTGGGTGCGGCCGGCTGCATCGTCGGCCGTGCGCTCTACGACGGCGGGCTCGATCTCGGTGCCGCGCTTGAGGCCGCCGGCGACAGGTGATGGTTCGGTGACCTGGGGTCGGTACCGCCCTGCCCCTCCCCCGGGCCGGCGTTCAGGGCCCACCGCCATGAGGCGCCGGGGTGGCGGCCCGCAGAGTCGGGCTTCCTTTTCCCAGGATCGCGGCGACGAGGGGCGGGAACAGGGGTTTTTCAGCGATCCTCAACTCCGGCAGGCTCCGGCGCCGACCGAGATGATCGCGGGCCGGGGAGGCTGAGGCGATTGCCAGCCCCGCGGCCCGCCCCTACGATCCACGATCATGGCCGCCGACATCCGCCTCAAGGAGCAGTTGCCCGAGCTGACCAGGAGGATCGTCGAGACGTATCAGGATGTCCCGACGATCCAGTATCTCGGCCACTGCCCCCTGCCCAGCAACGAGACGATCCAGGGAATCTGTGAGGACCTGAAGGAGATCATCTACCCCGGCTACCGCCGGCGCGAGAATCTCCATCTGGGCAACGTCACCTACCATGTCGGTGACCTCGTCGACGGCCTGCACGACAAGCTCACCAGCCAGATCGGTCGGGCGCTCCGCCACAGCGTCTCGGCCCAGCAGGCCGCAGCCGAGCGCGGCAGCGAGGTTCCCGCGGTACCCGACGACGTGCGACATTGCGTCGACGAGGCGGATTTCGAAGCCCTCGGTCAGGCGAAGGCGATCGAGTTCCTCGAGCAGATCCCGGCGCTGCGCCGCGTGCTGGCCACCGACGTGCAGGCCGCCTACGACGGCGACCCGGCGGTCCGGACGCTCGACGAGGTGATCTTCTGCTATCCGGGTCTCGAGGCGGTGACGATCCACCGCCTCGCCCATCAACTCCACCACCTCCAGGTGCCGCTCATACCGCGGATGATGACGGAGTGGGCCCACTCGCGGACCGGGATCGACATCCATCCCGGCGCCGTGATCGGCGAGACCTGCGAGATCGGCAACCACGTGAAGCTCTACCAGGGCGTCACGCTCGGGGCGCTCTCGTTCCAAACCGATGCCGACGGCCATCTGGTCCGCGGCACCAAGCGGCATCCGACCATCCAGGACCGAGTGGTGATCTATGCCAATGCCACCGTCCTCGGAGGCGCCACCGTCATCGGCCATGACTCGGTGATCGGCAGCAATGTCTGGCTGACCAGATCGGTCGGCCCGCGGACGACGGTCGTCCTCGAACGTCCGAAGCTGCGGATGCGCGGCGAGGAGCCGTCGGAGTCGGACTACCAGATCTGAATTCAGATCTGCTTCAGCGCCGCGCCTGCTCGGCCGCCCGCACCAGGGCACGCGACGAAGCCTGCTTGTGGGCCTTTTCGTTGATCGCCTCGTCGCCGGCAGCGCGGGAGGAGCGGATCGCCTCCAACTCCGCCCGTGCCTGGCCGACGTCGATCGTCTCCGCCGGCAGCGCCCGTTGGGTGATCACCGTCACGACGTCGTGATTGACCTCGACGAAGCCGCCATCGACGAACACCCGCCGCGCCCCACCCTCGCCGGCCGCTTCGCCGCTGATCCGCACCGCTCCGGATCCGAGCCGGCCGATGAGGGGAGCATGCCCCGGGGCGATCCCCGCCTGGCCGTCGAACAGCGGCAACGACACCATCCGTGCCGTCGTGTCGAGCAGCGTCGACTCCGGTGTCACCACCAGGCAACGGATCATGCCAGCCGGCACCGCTGCCGCCTGGGAATCGCTCTTCGCCATCGGATCGCCCCCTTACCGGTTCAGCTCTTGGCCGCCATCTTCCGTGCCTGCTCCTCCGCCTGCTCGATCGGGCCGACGTACATGAACGCCTGCTCGGGCAGGTGATCCCACTTGCCGTCGGCGATCTCCTCGAAGGAGCGGATCGTGTCGTCGAGGCTGGTGATCTCGCCGGGCTTGCCGGTGAACACCTCGGCCACGAGGAACGGCTGGGAGAGGAAGCGCTCCATCCGCCGCGCCCGGTGAACGACCAGCTTGTCCTCTTCCGAGAGCTCGTCGACGCCGAGGATGGCGATGAGGTCCTGCAGGTCGCGATAACGCTGCAGCGTGCGCTGCACCCGGCGGGCCACCCGGTAGTGCCGCTCGCCGACGTACTGCGGATCGAGGATCCGGCTGGAACTGGCCAGCGGATCGACAGCCGGGTAGATGCCCTTTTCGGAGATCGACCGCTCCAGGTAAAGGAAGGCGTCGAGGTTTCCGAAGGCCGTCGCCGGCGCGGGGTCGGTCGGATCGTCGGCCGGCACGTACACCGCCTGCACCGAGGTG
>SXWA01000048.1 GCA_005791575.1 Planctomycetaceae bacterium | reverse complement strand
ATGGGTGGGCGGTGTCATCGTCGGGAATTGACCAGGCTCAGGAAGTCAGCCTGTTCTCCGGGCATGGGTGGGCGGTGTCATCGTCGGGAATTGACCAGGCTCAGGAAGTCAGCCTGTTCTCCGGGCATGGGGTGGGGGTGACTCAGGAACGGGTGCCGGGGGGAGAGTCTTCGACAGTTGTAGCGACTCGCGCGGGGCGGGGCAGGGGGTGGTCACCCAGGGGGCGACGAGGGCGAGCAACACCGGCAGGACGACCAAGTTGCCGAGCAGCCCGCCGGTGAGCGTGAGGCAGCAGAGGGCACCGAACGAGACCGTCGGGATGAACGAACTGGTCAGCAGCGCCAGGAAGCCCACGACGAGGGCCAGGGTCGAGAAGATCATCGCCCTGCCGGCCGTCTGGTGGGCCACGCCGAGGGCAGCGGCCACCGCGCCGTCCTCGGCGAGGCGCCGCCGGAAGGCGACGATGTAGTGGATCGAACTATCGACCGACAGCCCCATCGACACCGCCGCGATCATCGCCGTGCCCATGTTCACCGGCTCGCCGATCCAGCCAAGGAGGCCGAGCACGAGGAAGATCGGCAGGGCGTTGGGTACCAGCGCCACCAGGGCGAGGAGGATGCTGCGGAAGGAGACCGCCAGCAGGGCGAGGATCCCGGCGGTAGCCACCAGGAAGGCGCGCCACTGATCGGCCAGGAGCCGATCGACCAGTTGGGCGAGGAGTACGAAGAACCCGGTCACCTCCCCCGCCGGACGGTCGGTGCCGCCGGGGAATTCCTCCGCCACGATCCTGCGCACCGTGGCGATGATCTCGCGCTTCGCCGCGGCGGGTTGCCGCTCACGTGCCCGGAGCATGACACGCAACCAGTGGGACCCGTCCTCGGGATCTTGACCCACGAGGGCGGCACAGAGCTTGGGCTCACGCTGCCGGAGGAGGCCGACGGCACCGCTCACCAGCCAGCCCCCGACCCGGCTCTTCTCCAGATCGGCAAGCGACACCGGCGACAGCGTGTCGAGAAGGTCGGCGAGGCTCATCACCTTGGTGAGCCCCGCGGTCGTCCCGCCATCGGCGGTGGGCACCGTCACCTCGTCGCGCAACCGGCGTTCGAGCCGCGCCACGGCGGCGAGCGTGGTGGCATCGGGGGGATCGGTGGTCGGCACGAGCACGTCCCAGACGCCGGCGCCGCCGAGCCGCGTCTCGACCATGTCGTACGAGCGCACCACCGGGCTCGAGCGGCGGAAGTTGCGGATGTAGTCGGTCTCCACCTCGAGCCAGCGCATCCCCGACACCGCCACGGCGACCACCACCGCCGTCACCGCGAGGATCGCCACCGGCTGGCGCACGATACGGGCCACGAGCCGGTCGAGCCCGAGGTCGAGGAGCTGCTCTCCCCAGGCGCGCTTCGGATCGGCGTCGAACCGGCCGGTGAGGGCGAGGAAGGGGATGATCGCCGCGCTTGCCAGCAGCACCATGATTGCCCCGAGGGCGGTCATGACGCCGAAATCGTGCACCGGACCGACGCGGCTGACCAGCAGCGAGCCGAATCCGATGCAGTCGGTGGCGATCGCACCGGCGATCGGCCAGGCGAGGGTCGCGATCGCGGCGTGGAGGGCCGGCTCGGCGCCCCGGCCGAGCGATCGCTGCCGGCGGAACTCGACGATCAGGTGGACGACCGTCGCGATCGCCACCACGGTGACCATCGCCGAGAGCATGGTCGAAACCATCGTCAGCCGCAGCCCGATCACCGCCAGGGCGCCCCGGGTCGTCCACAGGGCGAGCAGGACCACCGCCAGCGGTGTGACCAACCAGCGGAGGCTGCGAAATGAGACGAGCAGCACCGCAGCCGCCAGCAGACCCGACGTGGTGCCGAGCACGTTGCCGTCGCGCTCCAGCATCGCGAACCCCTCGCGGAGCATCACCGGTTCGCCGGCGACGGTTCCTTCCGGGAGCTCGGCGACCAGCGCCCGGAGCGCGTCGATCGTCGCCCCGCGCGAGCCTTCCGGCGACTGGGGGGCGCCGGGGCGCAGCAGGCAGACCACGGCGGCCGTCCGCCGATCGGCACCGACCGCGTAGCCCTCGAGCAGGGAGACCACGCGCGCCGCGGTGCCGTTGCCGTCGACGTCAATCACGCCGCGGCCGAGCGGCGTGGTGGCCAGGCTCGTGGCGGAGGCGATGCCGGGCAGGGCGGCAATCCGTGTCGTGAGCCCTTCGAGCCGGGCGATGCCGGCGGGCGTGAACAGGTCGGCATCGTCATAGGCCACGATGAGCACCTCGCCGGAGCCGAACGTGCGTGCCACGCGGCGGTAGGGCAGCAGTGCAGGGTCGCTGCGATCGAACATCGCGTCGATCGACCGGGAGAATTCCAACTGGCGGGCCCGCTCGACACCGACCACCCCGGCCACCAGCGCGATGATCGCAAGCAGGGCGCGGTGGGAGATGAGCCAGCCCGCCACCCGCTCACTCATGCGGTCCATGCGGATGGTTCTCCGGGCGGTTGGGGCGGAACGGGTCGCCGGCGGCATCGCACCGTGACACCGGCGGAATCGCGGGACGAACGGGATCGCGGCGGGCAGCGGTGAAGGGGGGTGGTCGGCGGGATGGGTGGGGGCCGCGCGTGGGGCAGGCTGGAGGGAAGAGGCATCGTAGCCCTCCGGTCGCGCACCCCGCCAGCCTCGCCAGCCTCACTCGTCGCACCGGGGCAGCCGTGCATCGTCTGCGCGCGGTGCTCGCGGGGGGATGCTTTGAGGGCGTGGAGGTCGGCAGACGGGCTGGCAGCGTTTCGGCGGGGATAACCCCAGATGCCGCCACGACTTGCAGGGGTGGTCGTCGGCGGCGCGATGCCTTGACCCCCCGCGCATCGCGTTCCTATAACCCCGCGGATTTTTTCCCGCCCTCCCCGCAGGCAGCGTCGCCCCGCGTGCGCCTCCACGGTTCCACGCCGTCGCCCCAGGTCCGTCCCCGTGGCTCACGGGGGCGCGCGGGGAGCGCCGTTGCCCTGACGCTCCTGCTGGCGGGGGCGGCGGCACCGTCGGGTGGGCAGTCGGTGCCGGATCCGGCACCGGCGGCCGGTGTGCTGGCGGCCGTGCCGGCGCGTGGCCTGGCTGCGGCGATCGCCGAGGCGGGACGGATCGAGGTGCCCGCGGTCGATGCCCGCGAGGCGATCACCATCCATGCCACGCAGGCGGCCCGTTGGACGGAGGGGTCGTACGACGTCTGGCATCTCACCGGCGGCGTGCGCATCGAGCAGGGGGCGACGCGGGCCGCCGCTCACGAGGCGGTGGTGTGGATCGAACAGGACCCCGGGCCCGCGCCCCCCGCCGACGATGCCGATGGCGCACCGGTACCTCCGCTCCGCGGTCTGTTGGTGCGGATGGCCGGCGACGTGCGGGTGGAGTCGGGCGACATGGCGGGCGGCTCGACGATCCGCGGGCCGCAGTGGACCGGGCGCTTCTGGACCCACCGGGATCCGACCCTGGCCTTCGGCAGCATCGTGCCCGCCGCCGGTGCACCGGCGGTGTACCAGCGGCCCTCCGATCGGGTCGTGGAGACCGTCCCTATCGATGCCGGAGCGGGCGATGTCACCCTCGCGCAGTACAGCGAGTTCGGCGCTCCGGCCCCGCCGCAAGTGGCGGCCGTGCCCGGGCGGCGGCTGCGCGCCTTTCCCCGCTCGAGCGTGCCGTTGGCGATCCGTTGGTTTCCCAGTCCGGCCGGTGGCGAGTGGGTCGCGGTGATCACGTCGGGCGTCAACCTCGTGGTCGATGGCGTCGATCCCGCGGGGCCGCTCGACATCTCCGCGGACAGGCTCGTGATCTGGACACGCGGCGGCGGTCAGCCCGACCTCGAAGGGACCGCCGCCCAGGCGGCGAACGTGCCGCTGGAACTCTACATGGAGGGCAACGTCGTCTTCCGCCAGGGGCAGCGGGTCGTCGAGGCGGTGAGCATGTTCTACGACGTGCCGCGGAGCTCCGGTGTGATCACCGGTGCCACCGTGCTCACTCCGGTCGACAACTACTCGGGGCTCGTGCGGCTCCGGGCCGACGTGCTCCGGCAGGTCGATCGGAGCCGCTTCGTGGCCGGCCGCACCGGCCTGACATCGAGCCGCCTCGGGGTGCCGACATGGGAGTTCCGCTCGCGCGAGATGGAATTCACCGACGAGCAGGTGCCGCTGGCGGGCCCCGACGGCCGGCCGGCTGCCGATCCCTTGTCGGGCGAGCCGGCGCTCGAGCACCGCCAGTTCATCGTCAGCCGCGGCAACACGGTGACCCTCGGCGGGGTGCCCGTGTTGTGGTGGCCGGTGCTGGCGACCGATGCCCGCAAGCCGACGTTCTACGTCAACAACGTGCAGTTGAGAAACGACCGTGTCATGGGCACGCAGGTGCTGACGAGCTTCGACCTGTTCCAGATCTTCGGCTGGCGGCAGCCACCCGATGGCGTCGATTGGGACCTCAACCTCGACTACCTCAGCTACCGCGGCCTCGGCTTCGGTACCGCCCTGCTCTACAACCGCCCTGACTTCCTCAACCTCGGCACGCCCGCCAATGGGGTGCTCGACGCCTGGTTCATCAACGACCACGGCATCGACAACCTCGGCCTCTACCGGCGCGACTTCACCTACCCCAACGACTTCCGCGGCCGGAGCTTCTGGCGGCACCGCCAGGATCTCGGCGGTGGCTGGCAGGCCCGCGGTGCCGCGGGCTGGATCAGCGACATGAACTTCCTCGAGGAGTACTACGAGGCGGAGTGGGAGGAAGGCTACGAGCAGCGTACCTGGCTCGATCTCCGCCGCCCGGTCGATAATCGCGAGCTGCGGCTCCTCACCAGTGTCCGGGTCGATCCGTTCTTCACCCAGAGCGAGTGGTGGCCGCGGCTCGACCACTACACGATGGGTCAGCCGCTGCTACGAGACGCGCTCTCGTGGTACGAGCACAGCGGGGTTTCGTACGTCCGCCAGGCCCTCCCCCAGACGCCGACGACGGGCCAGGGGCTCGACTACTGGACGACCCTCCCCTACGAAGCCGACGTCATCGGCGAGCGGCTCGCGACCCGCCACGAGATCGATCTGCCGTTCCAGGCGGGGCCGGTGAAACTGGTGCCCTACGCGCTCGGCGAGCTCGCCCACTGGGGGCAGGACCTCTCGCAGTCACCGCTCGACCGCGCCTACGGCCAGGTCGGGATCCGGACGAGCCTGCCGCTGTGGACCGCCGACAACTCGGTCGAGAGCCAGCTGTGGAATGTCCACGGGATCGCCCACAAGGTGGTCTTCGAGGCGGAGTATGCCTACGCCGACTCGACGCAGGACATGAACCAGCTCCCCCTCTACGACCAGATCGACGACGACACCATCAACCAGTACCGACGCAACATCCCCTACTGGGATTACGGTGCCATTCCCGGCCAGACGACACCCCTGCCGCCGGGGGTCGTGTTTGGGCCCGACGGCAAGTACGACCCGCGCTCCTATGCCGTCCGCCGCGGTCTCGCCAGTTGGGTGACCGGGCCGACGGAAATCGCCAACGACCTGTCGGTGTTCCGCCTCGCGGCGCGGCAGCGCTGGCAGACGAAGCGCGGCCCGGCTGGCAACCGCCGGATCATCGACTGGATCACGCTCGACATCGACGGCGAGGTGTTTCCGGTGACCGACCAGAACTTCGGTCAGCCGCTCGGTCTGTGGCAGTACGACTTCCGCTGGCACGTCGGCGACCGGACCACCGTCCTGTCGAGCGCCGACGTCGATTTCTTCACCGGCGGCCAGCAGCTCTACACGGTGGGGGCGCTGCTCAACCGGACGCCGCGGGGCAGTTTCTACATCGGCTTCAACGAATTCGGCGGACCGATCCAGGCCAGCGTGCTCACCGGCTCCTACACCTACCGCATGAGCCCCAAGTGGGCGAGCTCGTTCGGCACCGCGCTCAACCTGCGCGGCCTCAACATCGGCCAGAACTTCCAGCTCGTGCGGATCGGTGAATCGTTCCTCATGACGTTCGGATTCAACGTCGACTACAGCCGCAACAACGTCGGCGTGACGTTCAACCTCGAGCCGCGGTTCCTCTCGCGCACGCAGTTCGCCAGCCGCACCGGCCTCGACGTGCCGATGGCAGGCGCCTACGGGTTGGAGTGAGGCGATCTCGCGTCGTCTCCGAGCCACTGTCCCCAGGCGGCGAACAGCACCGCCAACAGGGCGTAGGCCGCCGCGAGTTCGAGAGGGCCGCGTCCGGCGGCTTCCGCCGGCAGCGGGGGAAGCTGCCAGGGGAGGAACAGCCGGCCATCGGCGAACGGGGAGTGGATCACGCCGACCAGCGTGCAGGCCGCCGCCGCGAGGCACCAGCCCGCCGCCCCGCGCAGGTGCCTGTCGAGGAGCGCCGTCACCATCCCGGCCCACACGAGGCTGGTGACGATGAACCCGGAGGTGAGCAGGCGGAGCGAAAACAGGTCGCGGGCCAGCGGTCCCGTGGCCTGGGCTCCGGCCGCGAGCAGCTTGTCGGCCTGGATGTTGACCAGCGCCGCCAGGGCGGGCACGCAGGCCAGCGCCACGGCAGGGTAGTGGCGGACGGGCGTGGCGTGGAAACTCTGCGCGGTGATCTCCAGGCCGATGAAGACGAGGATCGGGTAGATCGCCGCCGCCGGCACCGCTTGGTAGATGTAGGCGAACGTGCCCGTGAGCCCGGCTCCGCCGATGAAGGCGGCCGTGGCCAGCGTGTATGCCGCCCGACCCCCCATCGCCTTGTAGGCGGGATGGCCGATGTAGGGGGTGGTCTGGATCACCCCTCCACATGCCCCGGCCACCAGGGTGGCGACCGCCTCCACCGCGATGATCGGTCCGGTGTCGTACTCATCGCCCGCGGCCGCCGCGCTCTCCGTGCAATCGATGCCGCCGACGACCGTCGCCAGCGCGAAGGGGATCACCACCGGGAGGAAGCGGACCGTGTCGGGCCAGGCCTCGAGCCACTCGAGGCGCAGTGCCGCCATCCACGCGGTGGGCCAGAGGGCAGCCCCCGGATCGATGGTGGCATGGTCGCCGGCGGGGATCATCCCGGTTGCCGTGCCGAGGAGATGGATGCCCCAGCCCACCCCGAGCGCTGCCAGCGCCCCGGGGACGTGGCCCGGGAAGGGGATGCCGGCGGTGAGCGTGGCGAGCACCACGCCGGCCGCGACCAGCCCCACCAACGGTGAGGAGAACATCTCCAGGACGGGAAGGAAGGTGATCAGTGCCAGGGCGACGGCCGTGAGGCTGCCGAGCAGGCCGGCACGCGGTACGAGCCTGCGGACGCGATCGGCGACGAGGCTGCAGGCCAGTTTGAACACCCCGCTGGCGACGATGGCGCACATCCCCACGTGCCAGGCGTGGCGGGCGGCATCCTCCGCCACCAACCCCGTATCGAGCGCCATCTTGTAGGCCGGGCCGAGCACGAAGAACACCATGCCGAAGGTGCTCGGCGTATCGAGCCCCAGCGGCATGGCCGTGACGTCGGTGCGCCCCGTCCGTCGTGCAAGGCGGAAGGCCATCCAGGTGAAGAGGAGATCGCCGACCACCACTCCCGCCGCAGTCCCGGGCACCAGGTGGGAGAGTGCGAAGTCGACCGGGAAGCCGAACACGGCGGCGAGCAGCGATACCGCCAGCACGAGGTCGGCGAGGTTGTCGATCGCCAGTCCGAAGAACGCGTTGAGATCCCCGGGCGTGGCCCAGCGGTAGGGGAGCGAGGCCGGGCGTGGCGGGGAGGGGGAGGGTCGCATGGGGATCGCGCCTGTCGACGGTCAACCGATCGGGCGACGGGCACCCGATCCGGCGAAGGGGGCAGTGGGCAGGTGTGAAGCCGGGGCGAGAGCGAGTGAAACGGGGCGGGGCGCGGGGCGGGTAGACAACGGAAGTTCGCCGGGGGACAGGATTTCCGTTTATACTCGCTGCGCCAAACGGTTGCGGGGATGCCGGTGCGAACCTTCCCGCGTCGCGGTGCGTACCCACCATGTCCAGTCACGACTCCCATAACGGTGCCGATGGCGGTCGCAGTCCGTCCGCGGGGATGGATCGTGGGTCCACCGGTCCGGACCGGGTTGGCGGGGCGGCGGGAGCGGATCCCGGTGCCGCTGGGCGGCAAGGTTCCACTGGGCGGCAAGGTTCCGCTGAGCGGCAAGGTTCCACGGTGGGCAATCACGGTGCCGTGGGACGGCGCCGGACTCCTGCCGGGGACTTGGCGTTAACGGCACGGGACGGCACAGATGCCGCTGCCGGTGGGATTTCGGCGGGTGGGATTTCGGCCGACGATGGATCTGCAGCGGGGGGCTCGGACGAGGAGTTGTTCCGACGGTTCCGCAGCGGCCACGACGAACCGGCTTTCGAGTCGCTCGTCCATCGCTACGAAGCCGAACTGTTCGGGTATTTGAAGCGGTACCTCGGCAACGCGGAAATGGCCGAGGATGTCTTCCAGGCGACGTTTCTCCAGGTCTATCTGAAGAAGGAGGGCTTCGACGAGGGCCGACGGTTCCGACCGTGGCTCTACACGATCGCCACGAACCAGGCCATCGATGCCCAGCGGCGCAATCGTCGTCACCGCATGGTCAGTCTCGACCAGCGGACCGGCGACGACGACGTGGGTGCATTGGTGGAGATGCTGGCGGGGCGGGATGAGACAGCCGACGAGCGGCTCTCCGGTGAGGAGGCCCGACAGTGGGTCCGGGCAGCGGTCGAGGATCTTCCCGACACGCTGCGCGGGGCACTCCTGCTGGTCTATCACCAGGGAATGAAATACCGCGAAGCGGCCGACGTGCTCGGCGTGCCCGTGGGGACGGTGAAGAGCCGGCTCCACTCCGCGCTCCTCAAGCTCAACCAGTCGTGGCAGGCAAGTGGCAACACGCCATGAAACTCCTCCGTCGATCGCCCCAGCAGACCGCGGACGAACGTCCCGTCAGGCACATCACACCGGTCACACGAGCGAATTGAACACGATCACCGGCGGCGACGGACACGGCTGCACCAGCGACGCGGGCTACTTGCATGCGAGACGAACTTGTCGGCTATCTCCTCGACGCACTCGATGACCCCGACCGACGGCGCGTCGACGACGCCCTGGCCCATCCGCAGGGCGGTCCGGCGCTGCGGCGGGATCTCGATCGCCTCCGCCGGGCTGCCCGTCCGTTGACGCTGGACAGCCAGTCCGATCCCCCTCCGGAGGGCCTGGCGCGGCGGACTCTGCGGTTCGTGGAGACCCACGCCCACGGCCAACCGCAGCGGCAAAAGGCAGCGCTTCCCACGCCGCGTGTCTTCACTCCTGAATCCTCCCCCCGTCGCGTCGCCTCACCGCGGGTTTGGATCGACCGGGCGATCCTCGCGGCCACGGCCGGGGCCGCCTGCGTCCTCCTCGTGCCGATGGTTCTCGAGGGAATCGATCAGTCTCGATCCCTGCGGACCCAGCGCAACTTGCAATTGATCGGCGGTGGTCTCGCCGGCTACGCCGGTCAGCACCGCCACTTTCCCATGCCGCCCGACAGTGGTCCTCTATCGCGGGCCGGGCTCTACGCCCCGACGCTCGTTTCCGAGCAGCGGCTCGTGGCGGACGACGGGACGTTTCTCGTCCCCGGCTCCGCACTCGCCCGGGGGGGCTACGCCGTACCGTCGCTCGAGGAGGTCCGGCGGGCGCAGGCGGCGGGCGACCGGCAGGCCTTCGAGCGGATGATCAGGTCGATGGGGGGTGACTTCGGTTACACCCTTGGTCACCGTGATCCGTCCGGTGCCCTGCAGCCCTACCGCAATCTCGGGCGCGGGCACCATCCGCTCATGGCCGACGCGCCCGACGACGATGGGCACTGGAGTGCCAACCATCCCGACCGGCGGCACCATGTGCTGTTCGAGGATGGCAGGGTCGAGAAGATCGGCCCGCACGCGTTGCACCTTGACGACCATCTTTTCCGCAACCACCGTGGTGAGGTGCGGGCCGGCATCGATGCCGAAGACGCCGTGATCGGCGACTCTCACCATCAGCCGTAGTGCCGACAGCACGAGCACGATCGGGGAGGCGCGGGGCCCCACGGCGACGGTGACGTCGGCCGCGATTCCCCAGGATCATTCCCGATGGTCGCTGGGCGCCCCTGTCAGCGGACGAGATCGCGGGCGGCGGCCGCCACGGCAGCCGCCGTGATGCCGAAATGCTCGTAGAGCTTGTTGGCCGGCGCCGAGGCACCGAAGCCGGTCATGCCGATGAACCGGCCGCGGTCGCCGATCCAACGCTCCCAGCCAAAACCGCAGGCCGCCTCGCAGGCGACCCGTGCGCTCACGGCAGCCGGCAGCACCTCTTCTCGATAGGCGGCGTCCTGTTCGGCGAACAGGTCCCAGCACGGCATGCTCACCACGCGGGCGCGGATGCCGTCGCGCTCCAGCGCGGCCGCCGCATCGAGGCAGATCGGCAGTTCGCTGCCGGTGCCGATCAGGATGCAGTCGGGGCGACCGCCGGCCGGTTCACGGAGGACATACGCCCCCCGTGCCGTGCCCGATGCCGGGGCGAACACGGTGCGATCGAGCGTCGGCAGATTCTGCCGCGAGAGCACCATCACCGCCGGCCGCTGCGGCCGGCCGAGGATGGCACGGTAAGCCTCGGCGACCTCATTGGCATCGCCGGGGCGGAACACGCTCAAGCCGGGAACGGCGCGGGCGCTGGCCAACTGCTCGATCGGTTGGTGGGTGGGGCCATCCTCCCCGAGGCCGATCGAGTCGTGAGTGAGCACGTACACCACCCCCAGGTCGCCCAGAGCCGACAACCGCAGCGCCGGCTTGAGGTAATCGAGGAACACGAAGAACGTCGCGCAGTACGGCCGCAGCCCCGACAGCGCCATGCCGTTGGCGGCGGCCGCCATGCCGTGTTCACGGATACCGAAATGCAGATTCCTTCCCGCCGGGGTGTCGGCGGCGAAGTCGCCGGCGCCGGGCACCAGCGTCATCGTCGATGGCGCCAGGTCGGCCGAGCCTCCGATGAACCACGGGATCGCGACGCTGAGCGCCTGGATCACCTTGCCCGACGAGACCCGGCTGGCGAGTCCCTTGGGATCGGCGGGGAAGCTGGGGATGGCCGACTCCCAGCCGGCGGGCAGCGTGCCGGCGAGGAATTGATCCAACTCGCCGGCCAGGGCAGGGGCCTGCGTCCGGAGCCGGTCTCGTGCCTGGCCCCACGCGGCGCGGGCATCAGCGCCGCGGCGTCCGAGCGTGGCGCTGAACCGCGCCGCGACCCCGTCGGGCACGCGGAAGCTCCCCTCCTCCGGCCACCCGTAGGCAGCCTTGGCCCCGCGGATCTCGTCGGGCCCCAGCGGGGCTCCGTGGGCTTCGTGTGACCCGGCTTTCTTCGGCGCACCGAAGCCGATCACGCTCCTGACGATGATCAGCGTCGGCCGGGAGGTTTCGCCGCGGAACGCCTCGAGGGCCCGCTGCAGCGCCACGGTATCGTTGGCGTCGTTGACCCGCTCCACACGCCACCCGAGCCCGGCGAAGCGGACGGCCACCTCCTCGCTGAACGCCAGATGGGTCTCCCCCTCGATCGTGATCTTGTTGTCGTCGTAGATCCAGCAGAGGTTGGCCAAGCCCAGATGCCCGGCGAGCGAGGCGGCCTCGGCGGCGACACCCTCCATCAGGTCACCGTCGCTGCAGAGCACGTAGGTGTCGTGGTCGAACAGGCGCGTGCCGCCGGCGGCGTAGCGGCTGCCGAGCCAGCGGGCCGCGATCGCCATGCCGACGGAATTGCCACAGCCCTGGCCGAGGGGGCCGGTCGTGGTTTCGATCGCCCGGATGAGATGGTGCTCGGGATGACCGGCACAGACGCTGTCGAGCTGACGGAAACGGCGGATCGCGTCGAGGCTGACCGCGGGCTCGGTTCCGCCCGGCTCCCGGCGGACGCCGGCGAGGTGGAGGAGGGAATAGATGAGCATCGAGGCGTGGCCGCAGGAGAGCACGAAGCGGTCGCGGTTGGGCCAGGCCGGATCGAGTGGGTCGTAGCGGAGAAAGTCGCGCCACAGCGTGTAGGCGACCGGGGCGAGGGCCATCGGGGTGCCCGGATGCCCGCTCTTCGCTGCCTCCACGGCATCCATCGCCAGGGTGCGGATCGTGTTGATGGCCAGCGTGTCGGTGGCGTCGAAGGGGATGGTCCGGGAAACGGTCGCCATCGGTCGTGCTCCGGTGGATGGGAAGGGGGGCAGTGTACCAATCGGCTGCGGGCGGCTGCACGGTGGCCGGCGGCCGGTCGGCGAGCGCGGTTCAGCGCGGGCCGGTCGGGACAGCCGATTCGGCCGTGGCGAGGTGGCGGCGGAACTCCTCGTCGAGTTCCGCGTGACTCCGCCGGCAGAGTTTTTCCAGCGTGTCGGGCGCCGCTGAACCGGTGTAGACGCGCACCAGATACTCGACGAACGGGTCGCGGTAGCGGCCCTGCTGGCCATTCATGAAGAAGTCGGCCAGGCCGCTGATCTGGCTGTAGATCTGTGGCAGTCGCTCGTCGGCCTGGAACTCGCGGCGGCCGAGTGACGCGAGTTCCTCCAGTGGCACCTGGAAGCCATCCTCGAGCACGCGGTTCCGCGCCGCCGGCATCCGTCCCGCCTCGGGGCCGCCGAGCGTCCACCCGTATGGAGCAGGCTCGAGGCTCTCCATGTAGCAGGCCACCGCCTCGATCGCCCAGAACCCCACGCGTTCACCGGCCAGCTTGCTCACAGTTCGCGACTCGGAGAAGAGTTGGTGGGTGGCCTCATGGTGGATGGTGCGGTCGGCGTCGGCATCCCCTCCGCGCCGTTCGTCGGCTGCCATGAACCAGGCGGTCTTCGTCGGTGACCAGTACATCCCCTCGGTGCGGACGGCCGCCGGTTCGATCGTCTCCAGCGCCCCGACATACTCACCACGGTCGCGCACGAGGGTGGCGGCGAACGTCTCCTCCGTCGCGGGTTTGCCCCGCCCCTCGAAGATCCGCTCCCGGGCCGCCGGCTCGGCACGGAAGCTGCCGAAGGCCTGCTGCCAGACACGATGGGTTTCCTCGAGGCGCGTCGCGAGGGCCGCGGTGTCGGCGAGGCCCGCGGTCGAGGTGATCCGCCAGTGATCGCTGTCGAACCTGAGGGGACGGTCGAGCGACCGCGCGCGGCTGTCGGCCGTGGCGGCATCGACCCAGCGTCCGAGATCGTAGCGCTCGCCGGCGCGGTAGCGATCGAGCCGGCCGCGGGGCAGCCAGCCGAAGGCGGGGTCGTATTCCTCCCCCCGGTCGAGCCGTCGGTCAATTGCGGTGGGCACCCAGCGCTCGCCATGCCGCACCCAGCCACCGACCCCCCGCGCCCGTTCGTGGTCGGGATCGTCGCGTAGGGCCAGATGGAGCAACCGCACCGCCTCGCAGCCCCGGTCCCCCCACGACGGACGGTCCGCCGCCGTGGGCCCACCGGCCTTGGCGGCCTCGGTCCGGGTGGGGACGGCGGCGTGTGCCCGGGCCGCCTCGACGGCGAGTGCGAAGTACCCCTCGGCCCGCCGCCGCCGGGCGGCGCGGAAGTCGTCCCACAGGCCGGTCGCCTTCGGATCCGTCACCCACTCGGGCGTGGTCATCGCGTCGGCGATGGCCACGATCTGCTGCCGTGCTCCCGCCGGTGGCAGTGGCCATTCGGCGAACATGGCGGCGAGCCGTTCCTCCCCGCCCCGCCCGGCGCGGCGGACGAGATCGGCGAGCGACGCGGCGAACTCCTCCTCGAGGGCCGCCAAGGGGGTGGGGGGAGTGCGGTCGGCCGCGCCCGCGACCAGACTGGCGGCGGCGATGGCGAGGGCGAGCACGCCCGGCAGTCGGAGGGGCATCGGTCGTGGCGCGCGCCGAACGGTGGCCATCAGGACTCCTCGCTGAACGCGGCGTCGAAGGGGCGTTTTCCCGGAGGGAAGTCGAGGGTGCGGACGAATTCCGCCGCCTCCGCGGCACCGTGCTCACGGTCCATGCCGCTGTCCTCCCACTCCACGGAAAGGGGCCCCCCGTAGCCGATCTGGTTGAGGGCGCGGACGATCTCCTCGAAATCGATCGCGCCACGGCCCGGGGAGCGGAAATCCCAGCCGCGCCGCGGGTCACCGAAACCGAGGTGGCTGCCGAGGATGCCCGAGCGGCCGTTGAGGCTGGTGATCGCGTCCTTGACGTGGACGTGGTAGATGCGGTCGGGGAAGGTGCGGATGAACTCCACCGGATCGACCCCCTGCCAATGGAGGTGGCTGGGATCGAAATTGAAGCCGAACTCCTCGCGGCGACCGATGGCCTCGAGGGCGCGCTGCGCGGTGACGGTGTCGTAGGCGATCTCGGTGGGATGCACCTCGAGCGCGAAGCGCACCCCGCACTCGGCGAACACGTCGAGGATCGGCTGCCAGCGATCGGCGAACTCGCGGAAGCCGGCCTCGATCCAGTCGGGCGGGACCGGCGGAAACGAATACAGCAGCGGCCAGATCGACGACCCGGTGAACCCGTTGACCACCGACACCCCGAGCCGGCGGGCCGCCCGGGCGGTGTCCATCAGTTCGGCCGCGGCGCGGCGATTGACCCCGACCGGATCGCCGTCCCCCCAGACGTGCGGCGGGAGGATCGTCCGGTGCCGTTCGTCGATCCGGTCGCAGACCGCCTGGCCGACCAGATGGGTGGAGATGGCATGCACGCAGAGGTCGTGCCGTTCCAACTGGTCGCGGATGGCGGCGCAGTAGCCCGTCTCCGCCAGCGCCCGCCGGACGTCGAAATGATCACCCCAGCAGGCCAGTTCCAGGCCGTCGAAGCCGAACGTACGGGCCTTGCGCGCCAGGTCCTCGAGGGGCAGGTCGGCCCACTGGCCGGTGAACAGCGTGACTGGTCGGGGCATGGGTGGCTCCGGGCGGGGAGGAAGGCCGCAGTGTGCCAGACCGGCCGCGGGCTGGAAACGTCGGCACGCCGCCCGGCGCCGGCTGCCGTCAGGTGCGCACCACGCGCCGCAGCAGCCACGCGCCCCAGAGACAGACCAGCAGATTGCCCATCCACACCGCCACCGGTGGCACCGACCCCGACTTGGCCTGCGACACCCCGAGCATGAACACCGGATAGTAGACGAGGAGGATGGGGAGAAAGCAGAGGAAGAAGCTGGTGAGGAAGTCGGCATTTCGCAGCCGGATCGCCATCGGCGCCCCCACCAGCACGAAGCACAGCGCGGAGAAACCGTTGGCCCACCGCCGCCACGGTTCCATGATGATGCGGTGCAGCCGGCCGCGCTCCGACGTCACCACCTGCCGTTCGTGCTCCACCGCCTTGGGGAGCGTGCCCTCGAGGCGGCCTTCGAGCATCGCCAGGGCCGTCTTGGCCGCCGCGTGCTGCTCGATGCGGCTGATCCGCTCCGCCTGCTCGGCCCGGGCGGCGGCGAAGTTGGCCATCGCGATCTCCGACGGGCTCGTCGATCCTCCCCCCTTGCGGCTCACGGTATCGAGCGGCAGTTCGCGCTCCATCGTGTCGGGGAACACCGCTTTCACGTCGCCGACGTGGACGGTGCCGTTGCGGCAGCGGACGGTGAGCGTGCCGGCGGCGGCGTTGGCCTGGAGTTCGGCCGCGGCCGCCGAGATCGTCACCGCCGGTCCGCCTCCTGACGGCTGGAGCGACAGCGTGGGGCGCACCAGGGTCCGCCCCTCGACGCTCTTCACGTTGATCGACACCTGCGCCGTGCTGTACGAGCGCTGCTGCCGCAGGCGGCCGTAGATGATCTCCTCGACGCTCGAGATGATCACGCGGCGGACGCCGTCGCGGCCCCACGAGACCGCCACGTCGTTGAGCCAGACCGACACCAGGCTGACCACCACCGCGAGGCCGAGGGCCGGGCGGATCGCCGCCAGCGGACTGATCCCGGCGGCCTTGAGGGCGGTGATCTCGTTGGCGGCCGACATCCGCCCGAAGACGCTCGCCACCGCGAACAGCATCGTGCCGGGCACGGCGAACCGCATCGCCTCGGGGAGGATGTAGGGCACCAATTCGAGGATCTGCACGAGGCCGAGGCCCTGCTGCTGGGCCTCCTTCACCAGGCCGACGACGAGCATGAAGAGCGTCAACGCCCCCAGGGCCACGAGGAACACCTGGAGCAGTTCGCGGAGCACGTAGCGGGTGATGATCGTCATGCCGACCCCTGGGGATGGTGGGGTGGTTCACGGCCGGCCGGTCCGCGCGTCGTGTCGCCCGACCGTGCCGCCTCCAGCGACCGGCTGTAGATCGCGACTGCCGCCGCGACCGCTTCGAGGGCCTCGGCGACCGAGCCACCGGCGGCCTGCTGCCGCGCCCGGGCCACCAGCTCCAGGGTCCGCAGCCGCTGTGGATCGGCCAGCCCGTCGGCGGCCGATTCGATGCTGCTGACGATCCCTTCGACGAGGGCCGGCCGCGGCTTGCAGTCGTAGGAACGGTAGGGGCCGCGCCCCAGCCGGCCCCCCGGCTGGAGGACGAATGCGCGCCCGGGATCGGCGGGGAGGAAGCCAATGATCGCCACCACGAGGGTCCCGAGCGCCACCAGCAGCGCCGCCGCACTCACCACCGTGCACAGCATGCGCAGCGGCTCCGGCACGCGCTGCGTGAGATCGCTCCAGGGGCTCGAGAGGAGCGCGACGAAGAGGCCGACCGCCGAGGCGGCCAGCGGCCACCAGGCGGGCCGCGTCGGCCGCCGGGCCGGAGGCTCCTCCTCGGTGAGCGGCCATTCGTCGGCGCGGCGGTGGCGCGGCGAGGCCTCCTCGGCCCCGGCCCGGGCGACGATCACCGTCACGTTGTCGGGGCCCCCGCGGATCAGCGCGAGGCCGAGGAGCGTCTCGGTCGCCGCGCGCGGCGGCAGGGTCGCGGCCACCAGGCCGATCTCCTCGTCGGCGACCTGTCCGGAGAGCCCGTCGCTGCAGAGGACGTAGGCATCCCCTGCCTCCACCCCGAACGGCCCCTCGAGGTCGACGTCGACCCGGGAATGGGGCCCCATCGACCGGGTGATGATGTTGCGTGGTGCCGCTCCGGCCTGTTCACGCGACAGTCCGCCACTGGCCTCGAGGTCCCAGACCAGCGAATGGTCACGGCTCAACTGGTCGATCGTGTGCTTGCGCACCCGGTAGGCACGGCTGTCGCCGACCTGGGCGACGAGGGCGCCGCGCGGCAGGAGCACGAGCACCGAGCAGGTGGTGCCCATGCCGCGGAACTCGGAAGCGTTCTCGCCGCGTTGGTGGATCTCCGCATTCACCTGCTCGACCGCGCGCCGCAGTGCCAGCGGAGGGGAACGCTCCGCGTTCTTCTCGTAGACGAGAGGCACCTGGCGGGCGGCGATCGAACTGGCGAGTTCACCCGCCGCATGGGCCCCCATGCCGTCGGCGACGAGGAAAAACCATCCGCGGCTCTGGTACTGCTGCGGATCGGCGGGGGGGAGAACGGCGCGGGAATCCTGGTTGTTGGCGCGGCGGCGGCCGATGTCGGTGAGATCGTGATAGACGAGGCTGGTGCCGTTTCCCACGCTTCGACCCGCCTCGGGAAATGCTCAAAGGATCCGTGACCACGACGATTCTAACCCCCTGACCCGGGTGGCCGCGATACGGCTCCGCCGCCTGGATGGCTGGTCTGGCGGCGGCGGACCGACCGTGCTACGGTCCGCGCATGCACCCACACGGCACCCCTCCGTTCCCGTCGGCCCGCGTCCTCGCCCTGGGCGCGATGCTGCTTGCCACCGGGACCGCCGGCTGTGTGCAGCGGCGGATGACGATCCGCAGCAACCCCCCGGGGGCGTTGGTCTACGTCGACGACTACCAACTCGGTCAGACTCCCGTGTCGACCGATTTCATCTACTACGGCACGCGGAAGATCCGTCTCGTGAAGGACGGCTACGAGACACTCACCGTCCGCCAGCCCTTTCCGTTGCCGTGGTATCAGGTGTTTCCGCTCGATTTCGTCACCGAGAATCTCTGGCCCTGGGAGATCCGTGACGAGCGCGTCGTCGATTTGGCGATGATCCCCGCCGCCGCCACCCCGGCCGAGGAGGTCGCCGCCCGCGCGGAACAGGCGCGGCTCGCTGCCGGGAGCCTGCCGGTGCCACCGGCACCGCCGCCACGCCCGGTATTGCAGCCGATCCCCGCCCCTTCTCCCGGCTTCGTGCCTGCCCAGCCGTTGCCTCCGCCCGCCCTGTCGTTTCCCCAGCCGGCGCTGCAGGCGCCGCGGCAGAATGCCCCCGCCCAGGGCCTCCCCAGTCTCGGGGCCCCGCCGCTGATGCAATAATCGCGGCATGCGGCCCGCGCCCCCTCCATCCTGTCGCCACCGAGCCGACCTCGACCGGCTCAAGCGGCAGCGGCTCGGGACGCTCCTCGAGGCGATCCTGCCGGCGAACGCGTTCTACGCCGCGAAGCTCGGTGCATCGCCCCGACTGCCGGTATCGTTCGACGACCTCGCCGAGTGGCCGTTCACGACGAAGGACGAGCTCGTCGCCGGCGCCGTCGCCACGGGCGCGCCTGCCAATCTCACGTTCGACCGCGCCACCTACGTGCGCTACCACCAGACCAGCGGCACCCATGGCCGCCCGTTGCCGGTGTTCGACAGCGCCGCCGACTGGGAGTGGTGGATGGACTGCTGGCGCCTGGTGCTCGACCGCGGCGCCGTCGGCCCCGGCGACCGGGTGCTGGTGGCGTCGTCGTTCGGCCCGTACCTCGGGTTCTGGAGCGCCTTCGACGGGGTGATCTCCCGGGGCGCGATGGCGATCCCGTGCGGCGGCATGTCGTCGGTCGCCCGGCTCGACCTGGCACGGAGCACGGCGGCGACGGTGCTCGTGGCCACTCCCAGCTACGCGCTCCACCTGGCGCAGGTTGCTGAGGCAGCGGGCATCGACACCCGCGCCCTGCCGATCCGTCTGGTGCTCGTGGCCGGCGAGCCGGGGGGATCGGTGCCCGGTGTGCGCGCGGCGCTGGAAGGCGGCTGGGGGGCGACCGTGCTCGACCACGCCGGGGCGAGCGAAGTGGGGCCATGGGGGGTCGGTGGCGATGCATCCGCGGCGTATGCCATGGCAGGAGCGCCCCGGCGGGATCCGGGCTCCGCCGAAGGCAGCCCGTGGCTGGAAGTCATCGAGGAATGGTTTCATCCGGAGTTTCTCCCGCTGGATACCCCGGGGGGATCCGACTCCACGGGGCTCGCCGAACTGGTGCTGACAACGCTGGGCAGGGTCGGGGCACCGGTGATCCGTTACCGCACCGGCGACGTGGTCAGGCCCAGCTGGCCCACCGCCGCCGAGGTCGCGGCCGGCGCCACGCCGCGCGTGCGGCTCAGCGGCGGGATCCTCGGTCGCACCGACGACATGCTCGTCGTCCGGGGGGTGAACATCTTCCCGTCGGCGGTCGATGGGATCCTCCGCAGCTTCCCGGAGGTGGTCGAGTACCGGCTCACCGTCGACAGCCGGGAGCGACTTGATCATCTGGCGGTCGAGATCGAGGATCAGTTGCACGCCCCCGCACGGGTCGCCGACGAACTCCGCCTCCGGCTCGGCCTCCGCATCGACGTCAGCGAGGTGCCCCTCGGCTCCCTGCCGCGGTTCGAGGGGAAGGGGCGCCGGGTCGTCGATCGCCGCCCGCGTGACCGACACCGACCCCACGCCCCGTGAAGGAGTGTGCCATGACCCGTCCGGTTCCCCAGTCGATCGCGCGGACGCCGCGTGGCCATGTGGAGATCGTCTGGTCCGACGGGTTGCGGGCCGAATACAGCCCGCGGCTGTTGCGCGATGCCTGCCCCTGTGCGACCTGCCGGGAAACACGGGCCAAGACCGCGCCGCCGCCGCTCCTGCCGGTGCTCGCCCCGGCGGAGCTCGTGCCCCTGGCGGTCGCGGTGATGCGGCCGGTGGGGCAATACGCCTATGGCATCGAGTTCTCCGACGGCCATGCCAGCGGGATCTACACCCTCGACTATCTCCACGAGCTCGGGGGTGCCCCCGGCCAGGGGCCCGCCGGCGGGGGGCGCGCCTGAGCCACCCCGCCGGCGGGCCGTCCAGCGCCGTGGTAGAGTCGTGCGGTTTCCGTCGGGGACACGTGTGCGTTTCCGTGGGCCCGCGGCGGCGGATCGGGCAGAGGCTGCTGCTGAGGAGGGACGGCGATGGGGTGTGATCTGGCAGGATGGTTGGATCCCGGGGCCCGGGTCGCGGTCGCTGGGTCGTGCGGGGCCGCGGGCCTCCCGTGCGGCGAGTCGTCGCCCGGAGCGGCTCCGCGGGCTGCGTGGTGTGGCAGCGCGAGCCGGATCGCCATCGCAGCCGGGCTCGTCGCCCTCTGCATGCTGCCGGGGCCGGTGGCAGGCACCCTCGCGGCGCAGGAGCCGGTGGCCCCCGCCGAGACGAAGGCCGCCGAGCCCAAGGCGGAGGCCAAGCCGGCCGAGACCGTCTCCGCGGAGCGGGGCCGCTTCGAGGTGGCGCTCGACATGAAGGGGGAATTCGTCCCGCTCGACATGGCGGTGGTGGAATTCAATCCCCAGGGCTGGCGGCAACCGCTGGAGATCGTCACCGTCGTGCCGCACGGCACGCGCGTGAACGCCGGCGACGTGATCATCCAGTTCGATCCCCGGAAGCTCGACGAGGCCATCACCGATGCCGAGATGGCGCTCGCCGTGTCGGACAAGGCGATCGAGATCGCGCGGCGCGAGCTGCCCGTCGCCGAGGCGCTGCAGCCGCTGGAGATGGCCGCCGCGGAGCGTGCCGGGCGCATCGCCGCCGAAGACCTGAAGCGTTGGCAGACGGTCGAGCGCCGTCAGTTCGAGGAGTCGGCGCGGTTCGGTCTCAAGGCGGCTGAGGAGTTCCTCAAGTACTCGTCTGAGGAGTTGCGCCAGCTGCAGCAGATGTACAAGGACAAGGACCTCACCGAGGAGACGGAGGAAATGATCCTCCAGCGCACCCGGTTCGAGGTCGAGCAGGCGGAGTTCCGCCTCAAGAATTCCCGCCTCCAGACGGAGGAGTCGCTCACCATCGAGGCTCCGCGGCGCGACGAGGCGGCGACCGCCGCCGCCGCCCGCTCCGCCCTCGACCTGGAGAAGGCCCGGGGCACGCTCGGGCTGCGGCTCGATCAGAAGCGGCTCGAGCTGGCCAAGGACGAATACGCGCGGGCGCAGGCGCTGCGGAAACTGGGGGAGTTGAAGGACGACCGGCAGAAGATCGCGCTCAAGGCGCCGCGGGCGGGCATCGTCTATTACGGCCGGCTCCATGACGGCACCTGGTCGACGGCGGCCGTGGCGGCGAAGGCGGCGCCGGGGCAGGACGTGCCGCCGGGCGACCTCGTGTTCACCGTCGTCGATCCCGCCCGCGTCGGGTTCGATGCCGTCGTCGAGGAGAAGGATCTGCACCTCGTGGCACCGGGCCTCAAGGGCCGGGTCGAGCCGGCCGGGTATCCCGATCTCGAGGT
>SXWA01000047.1 GCA_005791575.1 Planctomycetaceae bacterium | reverse complement strand
GGCCGGCCGTGACAATCCGCGTGGGGGTGTCATCGAGGGGTTCTACGGACGCCCCTGGAGCGGCGCGGAACGGCTCACGCTGTTCGGCTGGATGCGGGATGCCGGCCTGGTGGACTACCTCCACGCCCCCAAGGACGATCCACTCCACCGCAGCCGCTGGCGCGAGCCCTACGATCCCGCCGCCGCCGCCGGACTGGGTGACCTCGTGGCCAGCTGCCACGATCACGGTCTGTCGTTCATCTGGGCGCTGAGCCCCGGTCTCGACATCCGCTACGCCAGCGCGGTTGATGTCGACCATCTCCTGCGCCGGGTGGGCCAGGTCACCGACCTCGGGGTCGGGGCGGTGGCGCTCCTGTTCGACGACATCCCCGGTGAACTCGCCGCCGGGGATGCCATGCGGTTCGGCAGCCTGGCGGTGGCCCAGGCCGGTCTCGCCAACGCCGTGCACGCCCGGCTTGCCGACACCGTGCCGGGGAGCCGATTGCTCGTCTGCCCGACACCGTACTGCGGCCGCATGGCCGCCCGCGGCCTCGGCGGGACCGGCTATCTGGCGGCGCTCGGCACCGGTCTCGCGCCCGGGATCGACCTCTTGTGGACCGGACCGGAGATCGTCTCGCCGACGATCTCCGTCGAGCATGTCGCCGGCCTCGAGCGCACCATCGGCCGGCGACCGGTGATCTGGGACAACCTCTACGCCGACGATTACGACGGCAGCCGATTCTTCGTCGGCCCGTTCGCCGGCCGGCCGGCCCTCCTCCGCGATCACGTCGGGGGGATCCTCCTCAACGCCGCCAACGAACTGCCGCTGAACGTCGTCCCGATCCACACGCTCGGTGGCTACCTCCACGGCGGCGACGCCTGGGAACCCGACGTCTCCCACCGGGCGGCGATCCGCGCCTGGCTGCCTCAGTTCACCCTCACCGAGGGGCGGCTCGACGCAGAGGAACTCACTCTCCTCGCCGACTGCTTCCACCTGCCGCACGCCCATGGGGCCGGAGCGAAGGCGCTCCTGGCCGGTGTGCCGGGGTTGCTCGAGCGGCCACCGCACGCCTGGGGACCGATCGAGGAGGAGAGTCTGCGGATCGCCACGGTGCTGCGCGGAGTGTGCGAGCGGCTCCCCTTCCTCGTCGATCGCGCGCTGTTCCACGCGCTCTTCCGCCGGATCTGGGATCTGCGCGAGGAACTGTCGCTGCTCCTGCAACGGGTCGAGAACCGGCGGCGGACCGTGCAGGGATCGCCGCCACTCCCCGAGGACGAACACCTCGCCGGCACGTTCCGCGGCGGCCTGCTCGCCGACCTCCGCCGCGCCGTCCCGTTTCCACCCGCCGACATCGCCGGGGGGCCCGCCGGATCGCTGTCGCTGCCGCTGCTGCGGCCCGCGCGCCCCGACGACGAGGCCGCCACCAGCCTCGTCTGCCTCCGCACCGGTGACGAGGGGGCCGACGGCACGGCATTGTTCGCCGCCGACCCCGACGCCCTGGCGCGGATCTACGTCTGGCCCTACCTCGCGCTCGAGCCCGGCTTGGCGTGGGTCCTCGAGGACGACGAGGGGGTGTGCGGATACTGTCTTGGGGCGCTCGACTCACGGACGTTCCACGCGCGCGCCGCGCGCGACTGGCAGCCGCACCTGGTGGAGCGGTTTCCCGAGCCGGTCGGCGCGCCGGAGGGCTGGACGGCGGTGCAGCGCGTGCACTGGCTCTACCACCACCCCGATGCCCATTGCCCCGAACCCTACGAGCGGTACCCGGCCCACCTCCACATCGACCTCCTGCCACGGGTTCAGGGGCGCGGCCTCGGGCGCCGGATGGTGCTTCACATGCTCGCCGAACTGAGCCGCCGGGGGGCACCGGGGGTGCACCTCGCGGTGGCCAACGGGAATCTCCGCGGGCAGGCGTTCTACCGCCGCCTCGGCTTCACGGAACTGGAGCACCGCCCCGGGCCCGATGGCTGCCTCTTCATGGGCCTGCCACTCCCTCCAGCGGATTGATCCGATGGCCCACGAACCGCCCCGCGGGCACTCCCCCACCGACCGCCTCGCGGCGTTCGCCGACCGCGTCAGCGCCTGGACTGAGACGCCGATCCTCGCCGCGATCCGTACCGGTGTCGTGGCGGTGGTGCCGCTGACGATCGTCGGGGGACTGTTCGTGCTCCTGGCCAATCCGCCGATTCCCGTCTGGAATGACCAACTCGCCCGCTGGCGCGACCTGCTCCAGGTGCCGGTGGCGGTGACGTTCGGCGTGCTCGCGCTGTTCGTCTGCCTGGCGGTGGCGCACGATCTCGCCGGCCGCCGCGGACTCGATCCGCTCGCCGCGACGCTGCCCGCCGTGGCCGCCTTCCTCCTCCTCGCGGTCGATCCCGCCAGCGGCAGCCTCTCCCCGGCACCGCTGGGCGCGCAGGGGATCCTGACCGCGATCCTCGTCGCCGTTTCGGCGGTGGAGCTGCAACGCTGGCTGACGCGCCGGCGGCTGGTGATCCGCCTGCCGGCCGAGGTTCCGGCGGTGGTGGGCGAGTCGTTCGCCGCGCTGGTGCCGCTGACGGTGCTGCTGACCCTCGTCTGGGTCCTGCGGTTCGGGCTCGGCATCGATCTCACGGCCACTGTCCAGACCGTCTGCCGGCCGCTGCTGGCGGCCCTCGACACCCTGCCCGGGATCCTCGTCTACGCGCTGCTCGTCACGGGCCTGTGGGCCCTGGGGATCAACGGCGACAACGCGCTCGACGCCGTCGTGGCGCCGGTGTTTCTCCAGGAACTGGCCGCCAACACCGCCGCCTGGGAGCAGGGGGGTGCAGCCCCGCACGTGACGGCACTGGGATTCTTCACGACGTTCGTCAATGTCGGTGGCACGGGGGCCACCCTGGCCCTGGCCCTCGTGCTCCTCCGCTCGCGCGACCCGGTGTGCCGCCGGGTCGCCCGACTGTCGCTCCCCACACAGATTTTCCAGATCAACGAACCGTTGTTCTTCGGGCTACCCGTCGTCCTCAATCCGCTGCTGATGGTGCCCTACGTCGCCTCGGCGGTCGTGCTCACCGCGTCCACCTGGGCGCTGATGGAATGGAACCTCATCGGCCGCCCGGTGGTCAACGTGCCGTGGACCACCCCGCCGGTGATCGGCCACTACCTCGTCACCGGGGGTGATTGGCGCGCGGCAGTGTGGGGCCTGGTGTCGATCCCGCTGGCGATGGCGATCTACTGGCCGTTTGCCCGCCGCCACGAACGGCGGACACGCGCCAGCCCGCCGATCAGTGCAACAGCCAGCCCGCCGATCAGTGCAACAGCCAGCCCGCCGATCAGTGCAACAGCCAGCCCGCCGATCAGTGCAACAGCCAGCCCGCCGACCGGCGTCACCAATCCCCGACCGTGAGCCCGTCGGCCGGGTGGCAGACGGTGGCCCAGGTCGTGGGGGAGATCGACCCGTCGACGCTCCGGACGCTGGCGTCACCGAGCGTCACGTTCATGATGCCGCTGTGGGGGGACTGGGCCCGCGAGGAATCGCACCCGCTCCGCCAATTCGGCGCCGTCTGAAACATCGCGCAGGCGGTGAACCCCTGGGTCGACGGGGTCTGCATCGTCTCGTTGACGCAGAACACCGGCCGCCACCGGCTGTTGCTGTCGGACCAGAGGCATCCGTTGGTGCTCGGGTCGTCGGCCACGCCACTCGAACCACACGTGCCGTAGCGCTCCGCGACCATCACGGTGTTGGAGGTGCCGTCGGGGAACGACTGCGAGATCCGCGAGGCACCCTGCATCCGCAGATCGGGCGTGGCCGCACCGGGGTTGCCGAAGACGTTGTAGTTGGTGGCGTAATGACCGACGGCCCATTGATTGGCACCGCCGCTGGTGGTCGCCCCGAGCCCGCCGGGGCTCGACATCTCGGTGGGGCAGAGATAGAGCGGCACAGAAACCGAGTAGATGACGCCCGCCCCCGGAGCCCCGGGCACGGGGGTGTAGACCGTACGCTGCGTCATCGCGAGATCGTAAAGCGGGGCCTGCTCGACATAGGGTAGCAGCCAGGTGAACACGGTGAACCCGACCACGCCGTAAAACGGCCCACGGGTGAGGAGCGGATCACGGCTCGTCGGGGCGGTGATCGGGGGCAGGTAGCGTTTGGCGTCGTTGATGGTGTGGAGCGCCAGGCCGACCTGCTTGAGGTGATTCTTGCACTGCATGCTTCGGGCCGCCTCGCGGGCGGCCTGCACCGCCGGAAGCAACAAACCGATGAGCGTGCCGATGATGGCGATCACCACCAGGAGTTCGACAAGGGTGAAACCGCGCCGCACGCCGACGAGCGGGCGGTGATGGGGCCGGGACGACATGGGAATGTCTCCTACAGACTGGCAGCGGACCGGCGGGGAAACCGTGGTGCCGGTGGCTGGCGAGGCGGGCGGCAGTTCGTTTCCCGATCCGCCTCGGACGGGAACTGCCGGGATTCGACGGTGGGATCGACACGACCGGAAGGCCGCAAATGCCCACCACGGGGGGATACCGACCGCAGAACCCTACTCCAGCGGTGCCGGTTCGCCAAGCGATCCGCGCCCGAGCATATCGTGCGCCAACCGCGCTCGATCCCCGATCGGAATTCCCGTAACACCTATCTTCACAAGGGTTTGGGACATGGTTCCCACCTTGCTTGCCCGGGCGGATTCGGTGTGGCTGACCACGGTTCACCTCCAGCCGGCACCGCCCCGACCCTCCACCCGCGGATTCGGCACCATACTGCCATCGGGCGTGGGTGCGATCGAGCGATACCGCACAGGGAACCGACGATGGCTGAGACGTTTTTCCGGGTGACCAATACCGTCGCCCTCCTGGCATGGATCGCACTGGTGATCGCCCCCGGTCGCCGGGTGATCTCGGGCTTCCTCTGCGCCACGGTGATCCCCGGCCTGCTGGCGATCGGATATGCGGCGGTGATCGTCTGGAAGGTGGCGGCCGGTGGGCCACCCCCCGGCGATCTCACCACACTGGCTGGCCTTCGCGCCGCCTTCGGCGACGACTGGGTGCTCGCGGCCGCCTGGACGCACTACCTGGTGTTCGACATGGTCGTCGGTGCGTGGATCGCGCGAGATGCCGTCCGGCATCGCCTTCCCTGGCCGCTGCGGACGGTGGCGCTTGTGCTGACGTTCCTGCTCGGACCGATCGGGTTCTTGGTCCACCTGATCGCGCGGACCCTCGCCGGCCATGGCCTCGCCACCGAGCCTGCCCCCGCCCCGGCAGCCGTCAGTTGACACGGTCGGCCGTGGTGATCCCATGGGCCGCGAGCACCGCGTCGATCCGCGCGGCCTGCTCGGCGGTGGGCCGTGCGAGCGGCGGCCGCACCGGTCCACAATCGATGCCCCGCGCGGCCATCGCCCTCTTGAAGGCTGGAAGCGGCTGCGGGCAGCACCCCGCCAGATCGACGATCAGCCGCACGGCATCCGCCTGGAGGCGGTCGGCCATGCCGTGATCGCCACGCTCCTCGGCGGCGATCATCGCCCGGAACAGTTCGGGGGCGAAGTTGAAGGTGCTCCCCACCGCGCCGCGGACGCCGAGTCGGTGGGCCTCCACCGACCGTTCGTCACGGCCGAAGAGGATGTCGTAGCGCCCACCGTCGACCCGCAGACAGTGCACCATGTCGTCGAGATCATCGTGGGTGAACTTGACCCCGGCCAACGTCGGGATCCGTGGCCCGGCGCGCTCGAGGAACTCCGCCACCGACACCTGCACACCGGTCATCGAGGGGATGTGGTAGTAGTAGAACGGTACGCCTGGCGCGGCTGCCGCCACCGCTGCACACCACTCGACCAATCCGGCCACACCGACGGGCCGGAAGAAGAAGGGAGCCAGGCAGGCGATGCCGTGGGCACCGCACCCCGCCGCATGGGCAGCCAGCGCACGGCTGTCGGCGAGTGCCGCCGCGCCGACGTGCACGAAGACGCGGAATCCCGGTGGGGAGCGCAGCAGCCACCGCTCCGCGACCTGCTGCCGCTCCGCGACGGTGAGCGAAATCCCCTCGCCGGTCGTTCCGCAGACGAAGGCCCCGGCCACCCCCGCGTCCACCAAGAGGGCCGCATACGGGCCGATGGCGTCGAGATGCAGGTCACCGTCGCCCGTCAACGGGGTGAACGGCGCGGCCACCAGCCCCACCGTCGGTCGGCGCTCGATCATGTCGCGGCCCCTGGAAATCCGTCCACGGCAGCGCACCAACCGGGTCAACCGTTCCCGCTGACTGCGCTCTCCGGCCGGCTCAACTCTACCGCCTGATCGGTCGTCGGGCTGATCGGTCGTCGGGCATCGGCATGCGGCCGCGTGGAGCCACGCCCCACCCGACCCCCGACCGCGTCACCGCGGACGATCCGCCCATGAGCAAACGGAAAACCGCGGCCGGGGTCTTTTTCCCTCTGCCATCGGGCGTAGCATGAGGGGCAAGGGGGCCGACGGGGCGAGGCCCACCTCAAAGCCATCCGGGGCGTTCTGCCATGAGTACCGCCGATTCGGAGTTTCCCCCGGCCACCGACTCCTCCGTGCCGGGATCGCTTTTCGATTCCTTCGACGGCTGGGCCCAGCTGCTCCGTCAGACTCCGCCGCCGGAGCAGCCGCCCGACGCCACCCCGCCACTCCCGGCGGGAATGCGCCGCGCGCCGCCCGATGCCTTTCCCTTCCGACCGCTTCGCCGTCCACCGATGGCCCTGCTGCGGATCATCGACGATGGCCGCGAGGATGGCGAAACGGTCCGCCTCCGTGGGGCCGGCGTGGACATCGGCCGGTCGGCCGGAGCGGTCACGATCCCGCACGACGAAGCGATCGCTCCGCTGCACGCCCGCATCGTCCTGCTCGCCGACGGCACCTGGCAACTCACCGATCTCGGGACCCGGACCGGGACCTTCGTCCGCGTCACCGAGGCGCGTCTGCGACACGGTGGAAGCCTGCTCATCGGCGGCACGCACCTCACGTTCGAGCGCGGCCCTGGCACCGACAGTGCGGCCTTCGTCGAGATTCCCGGCGACGATTCCCGGGGAGCGCCGCCCAAGCGGCACATCTGCAGTGCCGCCGCCTGCACCATCGGTGGCCAAGGGGGAGGGGCTTCGATCGTGCTTGACGATCCGTTCGTCAGCCCGCTCCACGCCGAGGTCTTCCGGGGGGAACAGGGCTGGCGCGTGATCAATCGGGGACGGAATGGACTGTGGATGCGCATCGAACGGCCTGTGCGGCTCGCGGCGGCGGCCCAGTTCCAATGTGGTGAACAGCGCTTCGTGTTCGTCCCGTTGCCAGGCTGAGATCACCGCCACGGCATCAGCCGCGGAGCCAATCCGGGAGTCGCCTCACACGCCCCTCGCCGTCGATACAGACAACGACGGTCTTGCCGCTGGCGATGATCCGACCGTCGCGGATCACCTCGTAGCCGTGGGTGATGCTCGCCCCCCCCACCGCCTCGAGGGTGGTGCGGATCGTGAGCAGGTCGTCGTAGTCGGCCGGCTGCATGTACCGGCACGACGCCTCCGACACGACGAGGAACAACCCCGCGTCCTCGAAGTCCCGGTAGGTCGCCCCCCGGGAACGCAGCATCTCGGTGCGCCCCACCTCGAAGTAGGTGAGGAAGTTCGAGTGGTGGACCCGTCGCTGCCCGTCGGTCTCCTTGTAGCGGACACGGATCTGGGTCTCATGAACGGTGACGGGCATGAGCGGCCTCCGGACGGTCGGTGAGCGGCGTCGGGCGTTTGACCAGCCTCGCGCCGGCGCCCTATTCTGACGACATGTCGGGGATGGTGGCGATCGACCGCGGCGGGACCGCCGCCCGGTCAACCGCGGTCCGCCGTGCGCGGATTCGGCACCGCGCGCTCCCCCCGGTCCAGGGCCACCGTAACGCAACTCGACGGAGCCGCGACGTGAGCAGCGACGACAGCGGGAGCAGCGCCGGTATCGGCTTCGTCACGGCCCGGGGCCGGCAGTGGCCCACGCTCCGGCAGTTCACCGTGTTTCTCGAGAACCGCGTCGGCCAACTCCTCGATGTGGTCCGCCGCTTCGATGGCTCACGGGTGCGGATCGTGGCGCTGTCGATCAACGACTCGGGCGAATGTGCGTTCGTCCGCTTCCTGGTCAGCCACCCGGATCAGGGGCGTGAGATCCTCGAGCGTGCCGGCCTGCCGCTCATCGAGAGCGACCTGATCGGCGTCGAACTCGCGGCGTCGCAGCAACCGCTGCTCCAGGTGTGCACCGCCCTGCTCCAGGCGGAGGTGAACATCATCCAGGCCTATCCGATCATGGTCCGGCCGCGTGGCCGCCCGGCCGTCGCGCTGATGGTGGACAACACCGAGATGGGACTGGAGACGCTGGGCCGCAAAGGCTTCACGATGATCTCCGAGTCGGATCTCGACGAAGATGACTGAACACCGCGGCTGCGGCGGTGGCGTGGCGGCCAAGCCCGGTGGGCCATGTCACTCGAACATGCCGTCCGGCAGCCCCTCGACCTGACGGACCACGATCTTCTGGATCGAGTCCCAGGCGACGGCAGTGAGCGTGACGCTGCCGTCGGCCGCCTGGCTGGCAAACAGACCGTGCGATCCGGACGACCAGCGCGGTTCATACCATTCCGGCAAGATCACGCTGCCGCCGGCGATGTGCAACTCGACGATGCCACCGTGCTCACGTTCGGCCCACAACCGCGCGACGAACTGGGCGGTGGCATTGGCCGGCTGAGAGGTGTCCGGCGCCACCCACTCCCGCGGTGCCGAATGCATCATGATCGTGTTCTCCTCATCAGGCCGGCCGCCCCCCGCGCCTACGGCGTCGAACAGGGCATCGAGATCGGTCGAGTCGTCGGGTTTCTGAAACCCTGTCCCCACCGCCTGCGAGGCCGGTGGGGAGACCGGAGGTGGAACCGCAACCACGACTGGCGTGGGCGGTGGAGCCTGCGGCGGCCTGGCGGGCGGGGCCGGGGGTGGCTCGGCGACCACCGGCGTCGCCGCTGGGATGACAACGTCGACACCGCACTTGGAGCAGGCACCGCGTTTGCCCGCCAGCCGCGCCGACACGTTGATCCGGTGGCCGTTGGGGCAGTGGAACGTAATCACCGCCCCAGGGTCACCCTCGACGGCGCGTCGGTTCTCTGTGCGGGCCTCGGCCCGAACGCCCCCCCCCTTCGCATCCGCATGCCTCCCGTCGGCCATCGGCTCGATCCTCCCACGGACATTCCCGGAGACCACACCCAGGCACCGGTGCCCTGGGGCCAAGTCTACCAACCAGGCTCGCGCGGGCGGCGCGCAGACGGCGTCTTGACGGGCATCGCGCCCGGTCTGACACTGCCCGCCGCGGGGCGCGGGTGATCTCGAGGCGACCGGGAGCGGGTGCGATCATGGCGATCTCGGTGATGTGCCCGGGCTGCAAGACGGTCTTTTCCGTCAGCGACAAGTTCGCCGGCAAGACAGGGCCCTGCCCGAAGTGCAAGCAGACGATCACCGTCCCGGCGGCGACGTCGAAGGGGGTGGTGATCCACGAACCGGAGGCACCGTCGACCACCTCGACCGCCTCGGGACGGGCGCCGACGGCACCGCTGGTCCGCTTCGATCTGCCGATGTCGACGACCCAGTGGGTGGCCTGGGGGCTCTGCCTTCCCCTGGGGTTGATTGCCGCCTTCGCGGCGCGGTTGGCGTGGGGGCCGGCGGACACTCCGGTCGGAATGCTGGCCGCCGGGGCCGTGGGGCTGGCGGTGCCGTGCGCCCGGCTCGGGTACGAGGCGATCCGCGACCGGGAGCTGGAGCCCTACCGGGGATCCACGCTCCTCCTCCGGACCCTGGGGTGCGCGGCGGTGTGGGCACTGCTCTGGTTCGCGCACGGCTTCATCCCCCCGGACATGACCCGCGACCTCTGGCAGTGGCTCTATCTGGCGCCGATCTTCTTCGCCGTCGGTGGCCTCGCCTCGCTCGTGGCATTCGACTTCGACTGGAGTCCGGCTGTCGCCCACTTCTCGCTCTTCGTCCTCGTCACGGCGCTGGCCCGATGGCTGGCCGGTTTCCCCCCCGTCTGAACCCGCCATGCCCTACGACGACCTGCCGGAGCTCACCGGCCTCGACGCCACCTCCGGAGTGCGGATCCCACCCGACGTCACCGTGCCGCTGTCGGCGCGGGTCCGCAACCTCCTCGACACTCCCGCTCTGCGGCGCTTGGCCCGGGTGAGCCAACTCGGCCTCGTGGCTCTCGCCTACCCAGGCGCGGTGCATTCCCGCCTCGAGCACTCGCTGGGGGTCTACCGGCTGGCACTCGAGTTCCTCGCCCGGTTGCGCCACGACCCGGCATTCCGGGCGACGATCGACCGCGACGACGCCGCCGCCTTCATCGTGGCGGCGCTCGTCCACGACATCGGCCATTGGCCCTTCTGCCATCCGCTCGAGGACATGGGGCTGGAGGAACTGCCTCGCCACGAGGATCTCGCCAGCCAACGGCTCACCGCCAACGAACCGGCCGCCCTCCTCCGCGCCGAGTGGGGGATCGACCCGGCCCGCGTCGCGGCGCTGGTCGCGGGCACGGCGACCGATCCCGCCGGACGGATGCTCGGCACCCTGCTCTCCGGCCCGATCGACGTCGACAAGATGGATTACCTCGCCCGCGACAGCCTCCACGCCGGCGTGCCCTACGGGCGGCATTTTGACCAACCCAGGCTGCTGGCGAGCCTCTGCATCGACGATGCCGGTCGCCTCGCCATCGGCGACAAGGGCAGGACCGCCGCCGAGTTGATGGTCTTCGCCCGCTACGTGATGTTCAGCGAGGTCTATTGGCATCATGCGGTCCGCGCGGCGACGGCGATGCTCCAGCGGGCGGTGTGGATCCTCCGCCCCCGTCTCGACACCGGCCTCGTCACCAACGCCGACGACTCCGCCTTCGTGTCGTGGCTCATCGACACCGCGCGCGGCACACCAGCCACGCCGTTGGTCGATGGGCTGTTCGGCTCGGGTCGGCGACTCTACAAGCGGGTCGCGGTGTTCGATGCCGTCGATGCTCCGGCTGTCCATGGGGCACTCGCCGGACTGCCCTACGCCGAGTTGGTCGAGGCGTCTCGGCGCCTCGCCAAAAGCTTGGAGAAGGACATCGGCGTGCCGATCGACGGGCACGACCTGCTGATCGATGCCCCCCCGGTCCACCGCGAAGTGGAGTTCAATCTCGCCGTCCGCAGCGCGGGGGATCCGCCACGGTACCGGACGCTTGCCAGCCGGAGCCCGGTGGTGCGGTCGCTGGCGCGCGAACAGTTCGACAGCATCGTCAAGCGTGTGCGGCTGTTCGCCCCCAAACGACTGGCGGAACGGCTCTCCGGCAGGACCGATCTCGCCGACCGCCTCGCCGCGGCGGCAACGCCTGCCTGACGGCGGGCCCATTTCCCCCACGGTGATCGACCGGGCTCCCCCGGGCTGACCGGACAAACCCGGGCTGACCGGACAAACCCGGGCTGGAAACGAGATGGGCCGGCCCTTGCGGGCCGGCCCATCAGGAAAGTCGTCAACGACCACCAGCGGTCACGGGGTGGGCGACGGGAGCTTGCCCTGCTTGATCAGGTCGCCGAACTTCGGGGAATCGGCCTTCGCCGGGTCGCTGGGCATGGCGGCGACCTTCTCGAGCGACTGCCGGATCTTGTCCACGTTTTTGGCATCCTCCTTCTTGTCGAGGAGGTCGGCCAGGGCGTTGCCGTAGGCGTTGCGGTCCTTTTTGTTCATGCCCATGTGGCAGACGTTGCACTTGGCCGTTTCCACGGCAGCAGCCAGGGCCTTGTCGGCCGGCTCACTGCTGTCGGGTTTGACATAAACGGCCTTGAACTCGTCGAAGAACTGTTTGATGGCGAAAGCGGGCCGGGCCGACCCTCCCACCACCATGGTCACCGCCGCAGCGGTCACCACCGCACCGCGAACCATCTGGCCACGAAACATCGGAACACTCCCTGGGGTGGGCGACGCCGTGCCCGCCGCGGACGGGCTGATTCCGGATGTCGCTCGAGGCAGCCTGCCTGACGGCCGACCGCCGCGCACGATTGGAATCGGGCGGCCCCACCGCTGTCAAGAAATCGTCGGCCGCCGCTCTTCAGCGATCCACCGCCGCCCGCGACACTGCGGGAACGTGGACCAGGGGACGCGGCGAAGATGCGTAGTCGAGGTCGATCCGCTCCGCCGCTCCGTCGATCCGGCGCCAGACCGTGCTGCCCTCGTAACGCCCCCCCGTGTCGGACCACTCCACGCTCGATCGGTACGCCGCCGGGGCGTCGATGCCCGATTGCTCGATGAGCGCCCTGCCCTCCGGCACGAGAAACCGGCAGCCATCGACCACCGCCCGCAGCTGCGGCTGGAGCGGACGGGCTGGGGAATCAAGCAGCCAGGCGAATCCGTCATCGCAATCAAACGTCGCCGATCCCAGCACGAGTCTGACGATGACCCCCGGCCCGCTGCCCCGACGGCTGCCCTCGGCGACGACGAATCGCCCATCGAGATCGCAATCCCCTTCCTGCCAGTCGCAGTCGACCGTTCCCGCACCAGCGGCTTCCAACAGGCTGCCGGCACCGGTGACCCGGCTGCGGAGGAAACGGATCTGGCTGGGAGGCGGCTGGTCGGAGCCCTCGGACCGGCCATCGATCCCCGTGAACCGCACGACGGCGGTCATTTCGTCGGCGGCGCCTGAGGCGGCGCCGGCCACGGATGGGCCACCGGAGTCGAGGGGCAACTCAATCGTCATCTGTTCACAGGTCAAGCCGCCCGCCGGCCCCAGGGCGAAAAGAGCCCCTCCGGAACCTTCGAGCACGATCATCACCCGCTCGATGGTCAGACCACCGGCATCGATCAGGCAGGCGGCCCGCCGCACCGGTTCGCCGTCGGCGCGCCCGGCAAAACGAACCACCGGGGCATGGCCTGCCGCCGCCCGCACGGTCAGGCGCCGACCCACGAGATTCCAGGATGGTTCGTCCCGCGGGCCGTCGAATGCCAATTCGATGACGTCGCCATCGATCGCTTCGGCCAAGGCTTCGGCGACGGTACGCCGCTCGAGCAGCCCGGTCGGCTCGGCAACGACGCGCCATGGCGTGCCGGCGGGAACGGGCCGCACGGCCGAGGGCTGCAACGCGGCACCGGCGGCATCCAGCCTCGCTTCCGGGAGCGTCCGCTGGCGTGCAGAACTGGCCAGCAGACCCGCGACCACGCAGCCCAAGCCCACCAGGGGGACGAGCCAGGGCAGACGCGACGGGCTGGCGGCCACGCTGATCGGCACCGCCTCGACCGCACCACCCGGTCGGCCGGCGGTGATGTCGATGTCGCACTCCTCCGCCACCGGCACCAGGTCGGCGATCAACTCTGCGGGGTTCTGGTAACGGTCGGCGGGATCCTTCTCCATCAGCCGCTGGACCGCCGCCGCCAACCCCCGGGGCACATCGGGCCGCAGGCTCTCGATTGCCACCGCCCGGTTCTGCTGATGGTGGAGCAGTTTCTGGACGAGGGTGCCCTCGGCGAACGGCGGGCGGCCGGCGAGCATGAAGTAGACGGTGCATCCCAGCGAGTAGAGGTCGCTGCGCACGTCGGCGGCCCGGGGATCACGGGCCTGCTCGGGGGAGATGTAGTCGAACGTGCCGAGCGTCATTCCGCTCTGCGTCAGTTCATCATCGTCGGCCAACCGATGCCGCCGCGCCAGCCCCATGTCGACGATCCGTGCCCGCCCCTCCGGGGTGATGATGATGTTGGAGGGTTTGATGTCGCGGTGCACGACGTCGCGGTCGGCGGCATGCTCGAGCGCGGCGGCGAGTTGGACCGTGAAGCGGAGCGTGCTCGGCACGTCGAGCGGCCCCCCGCGGGCCACGACGTCGCGGAGATTCGTGCCATCGATGAATTCGAAGACGATGTAATGCCAGCCGTCCTCACTGCCGACGTTGTAGACCCGACCGATGTTCTGGTGGTCGAGCCGGGCGGCCGACTGCGCTTCGACCTTGAAACGGCGGAGCATCTCGGCGTCGCCGGAATGCTGCCTGGAAAGCACCTTCACGGCGACCCTCCGGTCGAGCGTGGTGTCGAGGGCACGGAACACGGCCCCCATCCCCCCGCCGCCGACGAACTCGTCGAGCCTGTAGGGCCCGAGCACCCGCCCCTCGAGCGCGCGGCCGATCTCGTTGACGGTCGCCGACGCGAGGGCGGCATCCTCCGGGTTCGCCGACAGCACCGTGGCGTCGCCGGGCCGGACGGGGTCGGCAGACGGGCGGGATGCGGAGCCGTGGGAATCTTCCATACGATCGACCGTAGCTCCCCGCGACACGGCGGGTCAAACCGTCAGCGGAGCCGTGCCCTTTTTGCCCGACCGGTGCTCGGCCCGGTCGTGGCCCCAGGATGACCCCGGAAAACGCGACGACCCGCCGCCCACCGAGGTGGGAGGCGGGTCGTCGCGCCTGTCATGAAGACCCGAGGGTCAGCCGACGGTGCGTCGCTTCAGCCAACCGCTCCATCCCACCAGACCGACCATCAGTCCGATCGAAGCCAACACCAGGGTCGAGGGCTCCGGTACGGCGGCGATGCGGAAGCCACGCGGGGCGTTCTCGGTCGTGCCGTTGACGAAGCTCGGGGCGGTGAGGCTGTCGAACAACTCGATCTGCACCTGTGTCGAGGCATAGCTGCCGGAGAAGAGTGCGTACTGGGATGTGTTGGCGGAGTTGGCGGTGTCAGTCATCTCGTTCACGTTGCCCACCATGTCGTACATGCCGTAGGGGGACGTGACCGTGGAGAAGTATCCGACCGGGGTGACACCCGCCGAAACCGCGTTCCACGTGGCGGCGAAGGCGGTCGGAGCGGTGGACGAGTTGCCCGCCGTCGGCAGCGTCCCATTGAGCGCGGAGTTCGTCGACGACACGCTGGCGAACCGGTAGTAGTTGTTCGCGGTGGCGTTGTAGTAGGCAGCCTTCGTCCATTCGTCGGCACTCGGCAGATAGTAGATGGCGCCGGCGTTCCGCCCCACGAGAGGACCGGAAGTCAGGCCGTTGAGCGTGTAACTTCCAGTCTCAGTGCTCGCTGCGAGATCCGCCCCGTTGGAGAGCCAGTTGGCGAACCGGGCAGCCGACCACCACGAGACGAAGTTGACGGGCTTGTCTCCCGAATCGGCCGACTTCAGCGAGTAGGTGTAATTACCGAAGGTTCCGCTCTGCTGGATTCGGTAGGCGGCGTTGCCCGCACTCGAACCGCTGAAGACACCCAACAGATTCGTCTTCCCGGCTTCCGAGTTGTTGAGGAAGGCAACGTATTGCGAGTTGGTCGTCTCGGTCCTGGCCATCTGGTAGTAAGTCCCGACCGTGCCGAACCCATTCCCAGCCTTTGTCGTGTTGCCGGGATTCCCGATCAGGCCGAGGTCGAGCGTGACCACCGGTCCAGCCGAGGCGACGGACGCCGCCAAGGCGAGCAGGAGGGCGATGCAGCCGGCGAAGCTCTGTCCGCGGGCGTCGAGCATCCGGGCCGATCGTCCCACACCCCATGTCCACTTCTTGTTCGATCGGCGGCACATGCCGCTGTTTTGCGGAGCCGAACCCTGGCGGCGGTAATCCGGCCGCTTCTTCTTCCCCATCATCGGCTCACGGGTGCGTCCAAACCCGACGGCGCGGGGGCGCTCCTCACCATCGTCATGCTGATCGAAGTTCACGAACGTGCTCACAAGCGGATCCTTTTGCTGGGGCCCGGCGGGCCATGTGGGAACAATCGCTGCCTGACTGAACTTTCGTACACCGAGCCGCGAGGGTGCGGCCGAGCACTGCACTCAACCTGGGTTTTTCGGAAGCCGCCCTGATGCCCGATTGACCGTGACGGTCGATCGGCGGCTCCTCTCGATCTCCTCTTCGAACTCCGACCGACCGGCCGCTGCACGCTCACCGAAACGGCGTCGCACAGTCAGCCCCTTGTCACGTTTCACGCCGGAGCGGGCGGGAAGTCCGATCCCACCGACAACCGGTCCGGGAGACGGACCACGGCCGAAGCCGTCGTGACGTCCGCATGCACACCGTCAACCCAGGCACCACAGGGACTCACTCCCTCCGGTACCCATCCCGACCGTTCGCGCCCTCCGCATCCGGAAGGCATCCCGACCCCTCTTCACGCATGCCCGCTGCCCTCGCGAACGGGATTCACGAACACCAATTCACCCAGCGAGGCGCCGCCTGCCCCCGACCGCGTACGGGAGCGAGGTCGGCGACGCCGCTGAGGAATCAGACTGCTGCGGCCACGAAACGACCCACTCCACGCTGCTCCGAGACCTTGCGGGCCTCCGTGAACAGCGACACCAGGGAGTCGCCGCTCGAGACACCGGGGAGGTAGACGAAGGCACCGAGTTGCCGGGCCCACAGTTCATCCTCGAGCCGATCCTCCGAGCCACACACCAGCAGCAACGTCGACGGACGGGAAGCGAACTCCTCCGCGATCTCGATCGTGTCGCCGGCACTCGCACCAACCGGATGGGCCAGATCGACCACCACCAGCTGGAACTCCCTTTCCACCGCTTGCCGCAGCCCTTCGACGGAAGTCGGCGTCTCACAGCTCGTCCAGCCGCTCAACTCGGTGACCGCCCCCAGCCGCTGCCGCAGCCCGGCATCGCCGGACATGACCAAGCAGGAAAGCTGCGGACTGGCGAGCCGACCACCCCACGTTCCCGGGGCACTGGACTTGACGGAACTCGACAGCTCCTCGGCTGTGATCCCCAACGCAACCATCATCATCATGCTGCACCTCCTGTTCGGCGGATGCTCCGCCGGTTGCTGGACCCAATGACCGTGCCATGGACCATCCGGTACCAAGGCTCCCGACCGATGCCTCCCGCGAGCCACCAGCCGTCTTCCCGGCCCTTCGATGCGTGCGAACCGAGAAGACCGCCCTTTTCAGGCCCCTGGTCCTCAAAACCCACCGCAATGCCAGAAAGGAAATGCACGCGCCGTGCCAAACTCCGGCGGGGCTTCAGATGAATGCGAAAAACCAGCAAAAAAGGGCAAAAGGGCCCTTTTATCCGGATGGCTCGGCGGGCCGGGCGACGCCGCCGCCGGAACGGGCCTCACCAAAGTGGTGAGAGACAATCGCCGCACCGGGCCGGAAACGCCCCTGAAAACGGCGTTTCGGCCGAGGTTTTCGCAACTTTCACCAACATGGTGAACGACTCACCATGTTGGTGTCCCCACGTTGCCAGCGCCGCCCCGGCGCCCCGACAGCCGTTTTCCGCGGTTTTTTCGGCAAGACCGCCCTTTCAGCCCGTGGCCAAAGTCCATCCATGGCCTTTGGCCACTCGAAACGCTGCGCTTTTCACGGGAGCTGCGCTCCCGGCACCTCGTCCGGGAGGTGCAGCAAGCTGTTTGTCCACGATCCATCCGGGATCTTTGTGGGTGGACGACAGCAGACGACATCCCGGCATTCCCATCACAGGACCGGCGAAGCCCCTCCGCCGTCGCCCTCGCATCGGCCCGTCACCCCTGGCTGCGGGTCGATACGAGGGCAAAGGCGC
>SXWA01000046.1 GCA_005791575.1 Planctomycetaceae bacterium | reverse complement strand
GACGGGGAGATCTTCGCGATCGACACCGCCTCCTGCCCCGCCGATCTCGCCGAACCGGTTCGCTTCGCCCGGCGACTCACGGCGCAGCCCCAGCAGGTGGGCGACGACGACATCGCCCGGCTGCTGGCCGTCCATCCGCCGGAGATGGTGGCGGAAATGATCTTCACCGTGGGAATGGCGGCGTTTCTCGACCGTCTCACGGAGGCTGCGGGATTGGGGTGGGACGAGCTGCCCTGACGCCGGCCGTTCCCCGTGCGGTCCCGCGGGCGGAATGCCGGCGTGGTCAGCGGCCCGCGGCGATCTCGACGGTGTAGCCCCCGGTGTTGTCGGCGAGACTTCCGGGCGGCTCGTTGATGCGGAGGAACACCGGCCCGTCGGCGACCGCGCGGAACTCGCCCGCCGACCCTTCCACGAGCACGCGGAAAGTGGGCCGGGCCGCGCCCGCCTCGGCGTGCCACTGCGCCGCGAGCAGCCGCCCGATCGGCCGGCCCCGGTACCAGTCGTAGGAGATCCCGTCGGGCGTGCTTTCGAGTGTGGTCGCGCCGGCCTTCCCCAGCCGGCAGCGGCCGGCGGCCCGGATGCGGTATGCCCTGCCCGCTTCGAGGCCTTGTCCGCCGTTCTGCCAGCCGCCGTTCTGCCAGCCGCGGTCGGCAGCCACTGCGGCGCGGATACCGGCCGTCAGCGGTGGTCCGTGTGTCCAGTCGATCGCCATCCGGGCCGGCTCGTAGCCGTAATCGAGATCGGCCAGGAAGGCGTCGAAATCGCGCGCGGCCCGTGCGCCATCGAATCCGGGCGTGGCGGCGAGGCGGGCGTTGAAATCGGGGCCGATCCGCTCCTGTTCGGCGGCCGCGAACGCCGCGGCATGGGCCGGGTGCCCGGAGAGCAGCGCGACGGCGGCCCAACTCGACGCGTAGGCGGGGATCGACTGGTGGGCCGACGGCGGCAGGGTGAGCACATCCTCCAGGCCCGGCTGCCGGTCCGTGCCGCGGAGCCGCTCGAGGGTTTCGATCCGCCCGAGTTGCTCCACGTCGCCGGCACGGAGGGGAATCGGGGTCGGATCCAATCGTCCATCGACGAGGCGGTGGGTGGCGAGGAGCTCCGCGATCCCTTCGGTGTACCAGGTGGGGGGGGCGGCGCGGCGGACGGTGATCGTGAAGGCGTGCACACCCTCGTGGAGGAGCAGATGGCGCCGGTAGGCCGGATTCGACTGGTCGGCGAGCCAGAAGCGGTTGCGGTCGCAGAAACCGTTGACGAACTCGGGCACGCTGCCATCGACCGGCAGCAGCCCCGCGGTGCGGAACCGGTCACGGTCGCCGACGAGGCAGCCGAATGCCCGCCAACCGGCATGCGGAGCGGGATCGATGGCGAAGTGCCGGCACCAGTGTGGGAAGGCACTGTCGAAGTGACGTGGCAGTTCGTCGATGCCGTCGTCCGGTCCGCGAGGCAGGTCGGTGACGAGCGTCAGGTGACCCCCTTCGATCACGCGCAGGCCCGCGCGGCGGGCGAGTGCCACGAGCGGTTCCACCGCCACCAGGTCGGCTGGCCATGCCGGGACGGCACCGACCAGGATCACCAGCACGGCCCAGAGCCATCGCGGGTTCATCGCCGTCCCCTTTCCCGGGGAGACCGCTGTCACCATCCATGCCACGCCATTCCGCCCAGTTCACCCGGTTTCCGGCAGGGGGGCAAGGCGGCTGATCAACGGCGCGGCAAAGTCACAGCCAACGGCCCGAACCGCCGAATCAACCTCTGCCGGCAGCCAGCGTGGCCTGTCGATGGAGGTGTCGGACGTGCAGCGTCAACGATCCAACGGACGGCGTTCTGCCGGGGGGGCCCATGGCCGTGCGCTCGTCGTCGCGCTCATGGTGGCGGGCCTGTGGATGGCGTCACGGTCGGTGCCGGCTGCGGAGGCGGTGAGCCCCTGGGCAAACGGCGGCGCCTCGGCGACGGCCAAGACCACCGATACCGACGGCAAGCCAGCGGCATCGACCGCGGCGCCCAGCGCAACTCCGACCGCCGCAGCGGGTGCCGGTGCCGTGCCGGTCGCGCAGGCGATGGCGTTTCCCGCCGCGGTCATCACCGGAGGCACGATTCCTCCCGGCTGGCAGCCGCAGGCGGTGTCGTGGCCGGCGATCGGGCCCGATGGGCGACCGACGTCGATGGTGGTGGCCCCGACCTACACGTTCACCTATGCGATCGGTCCCCCGGTCATGCTCGCCATGCCGGTGAACCGGCCGCAGGCGGTGATGCGACCGGTCCCGGCGCCGGGCTGGAATTACGCCACGCAGTCGCTGCCGCCGCCCGCCTATCAACTGCCGACCCAGGTCGCCCGGCCGGCGACACCATGGCAGTATCCGGCCGGGGCTCCGGCGTTGGCCGGACAGCCGATCGTGCCGCCTGGCCCGCCGCTGCCGGTCTATGCCCCGCCACAGCAGCCCTATCCACCGCCGGTCTATGCCGGGCCCCCTCCAGTGCCGCAGATGGTGGGCCCCCAGTCGGCGCCGCAGATGGCTGGGCCACCCCCCTTCATCCAGGGCGCGCAGCCCGATCAATGGGTGGCGGGTGGTGCGGCGGTTCCCGCTCCACCGAACGTCGGCCAGCCGCCGGCGCCGATGGTGCAGTCGCTGGCCGCGCTCGCGCCGCCCGCGATCGCCGGTGCCGCGGCAGCTGCCGGACAGGCATCGTCGAGCCCGCCCCCGACGGCGCTGGTGTCGGTGCCCCAGCTGGCCCCCCAGGCAGGGCCGCAGACAGCGCCGCAGATGGTGCCGCTGGGCTCGGGCAACGATCCGTCACCGCCGCAGTCGGTTGGCCAGTCGCCGACCCCTCCGGCAGGTCGTTCCCCGACCGTCCATGCCTGGCGTGTGGTCGGTGTCCACGATGGCGACACGATCACCTGCCTCGACGAGAACAACGTCCAGCAGAAGGTGCGCCTCGCCGAGATCGACGCCCCGGAGATCGGCCAGGACTACGGGAAGGTTTCCCGCGAGGCGCTTGCCGATCTGGTGTTCGGCAAGACGGTGCAGGTCGTGGACCAGGGAAAGGACCGCTACGGGCGCTGGATCGGCCGGGTGAGTGTCGGAGGGACGGACGTCAACCGGCAACTGGTCGCCACCGGCAACGCCTGGCACTACTCCGCCTACTCCCAGGACGCATCGCTTGCCGGGCTCCAAGCTCAGGCCCAGGCCCAGCGCAAGGGTCTGTGGGCACAGGCCGACCCGGTGGCCCCATGGGATTACCGCAAGGCGGGCCAACTCCCGGCGACGACCTGATCGCCGACCGTGCCGGGCCTCAGCGCGACCGCTGGTCGCGCTTCGCCTGCTTCATGCGGACCCGCGCCGCGGAATGTCCGCTGCGACGCGTGTCGAGCCCCTCGATCGCCAGCCGGCGCGACTTGGCTGCCGTCAGCGCGGAGCGCTGCTTCGCCTTGTCGAACCGGATCAGCTGATTGCCGGTCAGCGCGGTGAGTTGTGCCCGGGCACCGGCATTGCGCGCCTTCTTCGAAACCGCCGGTCGCGGCTTGATCACCGCCTTGGCGGCAGGCGGAATCGCCTTGGCGGCAGGCGGAATCGCCTTGGCGGCAGGCGGAATCGCCTTGGCGGCAGGAGGAATCGCCTTGGCGGCGGCAGGCACGACGACCTTCGGCGCCGCGATCACCACCGCACCAGGACGAGCGGGGGCGACCGGCTTGGCGGCTGTCCGCCTGGCGGCGCGGGTGACGATCTTCTTGCCGCGTCCCTTCTGGCCCGGATCGATCTTGAGACGCACCGGCTTGGCGCTGCGGCCCCCGAGTGCCGCCACGGTGCGGCCCACCGCCGACGACAGTTCGCCGAGCCGCTGCTCGAGCCTGGCGACGACTCCGTGGAACAGATCGAGTTTCTCCCGGCTCCGGCTGGCGGCGACATCGACGCGCGAGGCCGCGCGCTTGTTGGTCCGCTGCTGCGTGGCCGACAGCGCGTGCCACTTGTCGCGCAGCACCCGTGCCTGCTTCGAAGCGGTCTGCACCTGCTCGTGGGTGGCCTTGGCGAGGGCGTGGCCGAGGCTCGAGTCGAAGACCTTCTTCTCCGCGGCGGTGAACAGCTCGCGGGCTCGTTTCACGGCCGCGGCCGGCAGGTCACCGAACGTGCCGGCGGATTGTGCGGCTTTGCCAGTTCGCGGTGAGGAGCGGTTCGACTTCGACTTCGCCATCGTGGTGCCTCTGCGTGGTTGACGGATCGGGAGCCGCGTCACGGCGAGGCCGTGGGGAGGGCAGGCGCGGCCGATCGGGCCATCGCCACCGGAGGACGATAGAACCGCCACACCGGCCATGCAAGTATGGCACAGTGCAGCGGCGCTGCGCCCCGTCGCACGCGACAATCCGCAGCGCCACTCGGTTCAGTCGGCCCGCGACTGGTCAGCGACCGCCGCCGCCACCGCCACTGCGGGCGCGGGCCTCGTCGCGCAGGCGGCGGTATTCGGTCTGCCGGGCGCGATCGTCGGGGCTCGTCCGGTTGATGCCGGCCAGCCTTCGGGCGTTCGAAGAATCCTCGGTGCCGCCGCGGCGACCACCCCCCGGCGGGCCACCGCCACCGCCGCCCGGCCCACCACGACCGCCGCCCGGTGGGCCGCCTCCGGGTGGGCCGCCGCGACCGGCGTTTGGCTGCGAACTTGCCTGGCGATTCGCACCGCCCGGCGGCCCGCCCTGGCCTCCTTCCTGGCGGCGTTGCATCCACTGCTTGCGGCGATCGTCCTCGGCCTTGAGCCGGCGCGCCATCTCCGCGTCGCGCTGCTGCGGAGGAACGGCGAAGTAGGAGTTGGCCTCGGCACGAGAGCGGGCCTCGAAGAGGCGGGCCATCTGCTCCTCGCGGACCTCACGCGGCAGTTCGCGCATCTTCTCGAACATCGGCCGCATGGAGTCGAACGACTCGGAGAAGGGCTTCTCACCCCGGGACATCTTGTCGAGGTCGGTCACTTCCTTGTCGACCAGAGCCTTGAACTCGGCCACCTGCTTGGGCGTGGTGAACCAACCGAGCGCCCAGCCGACTCCGCCGAACAGCAACGCCAGCAGCAGGGCCAGGAGCACGATCCAGATCAGCCAGCCACCCTTCTTGCTGCCGTTGCGTTCGGCAGCCAACTCTCGAAGGGCGCGGCGCGTGTCGGCTGCGGAGGCGCTGGCCATGGTGTTATCTCCTCGGAGTGTGGGGTGGGGCCGCGCCCGGGCGGGTGTTTTTCGCGGGACTGCGACGTCGCTTCAACGGTTTTGGCAGCCGAATGTTTCGCCAATCAACCGCCGAGCAACTCTGGAGTGGGGGATGCTGGTGTAGACACCCCTGGCGGCATCGGCAGAAGGATAGTCGGCCGCGGAACGGCCGCATCAAGATCGATGCAACCCGTTGACTGGCAACATGTTTCGCACGATGCCCAGAGATTCGCACGATGCCCAGAGATTCGCACGGTGCCCAGAGATTCGCACGGTGCCCAGAGATTCGCACGGTGCCCAGAGATTCGCACGGTGCCCAGAGAGTTGATCCTCGCGCCGTCCACGGCACCCGCCGGGCAGCAACCGGAGCAGAAGGGCGGAAGAAACACAGGGCCCGAATGGGTAGGTCCGGGGCCGGCAGAGTTTGTCCCGCCCCAAAGCAGCCAGCGCCAAGGCGGCCTTCCATCCATCGTTCCGGCGAAAACGGAAAAGCGG
>SXWA01000045.1 GCA_005791575.1 Planctomycetaceae bacterium | reverse complement strand
TCGACGGGATCCTCGACATCTACTGCACGAATTTCCTCGACAACATTCCCGCCAACGCGCGGCCGTGCTTCGTCGGCGCCCAGGTCGTGGGGGCGACGGAGTACACCGAGATGGAGGGCTACTGCGGTCCCGGCAACTACAAGGGGGAGCAGGATGCCGTCTACATCGGCCGGGGCGACGGCACGTTCGCGGCGGCGGCCGCGGACCTCGGGTTCGTCGAGCGCGAGGGAGCCGGAAAGGGGCTCTGTGTCGCGGTGGCCGATCTCGACGACGACCTCAAGCCGGAGGTTTATGTGGGCAACGACATGACCCCCAACTACCTCTATGTCCCGCGCAGTGACACGCTGCCCGACGCCAGCGGATCGAAGCCGCACGTCCGCTACGAGGAGGTGGCGTTCGATTCCGGGTGTGCGGTGAGCGACCAGGGGGAGAACGAGGCGACGATGGGGATCGCGTGCGACGATTTCAACGACGATGGCCGCCCCGACATCTTCCTCTGCCACTTCTACAAGGCGAAGAACACCCTCTACCACAACCTCGGTCGGCTCCAATTCGCCGACGAGAGCCGACGGACACGGATCGCCGCCACCAGCTACGACAACCTCGGCTTCGGCACCGTGGCGCTCGACTGGGACCGCGACGGCCGTCTCGACCTGTTCAACGCCACCGGTCATGTCCTCGGGCCGAATTACCGTCCCGAGCAGATGCCGCCGCAGCTCCTGCGCCGCATCGACCGGGAGCGCTTCGCCGACGTCTCGGCCGACGTCGGGGGATCCTATTTCCGGGGCTCGTATCTCGGCCGCGGCGTGGCCGGTGGCGACTACGACAATGACGGCGACCTCGACATCGCCGTGGCCCACAACGACTCCCCCTTCGCCCTGCTCCGCAACGACACGGCGGCTCCGGGGAGGTTCGTGAGCCTCGAGCTGGTCACCGCCGACCGGATCCCACCCGTGGGCGGTCGGGTCGAGATGGCCTGTGGGGCGATCCGCATGGTGCGGCCGGTGGTCGCCGGGGGGAGCTATCAGGCCAGCCACGATCCCCGTCTGCTCTTCACGCTGCCGCCGGGCGCGGAGCCGGCCGCGGTCACGATCCACTGGCCCTCCGGGCGGATCGACCGGGTGACGCTCGCGGGCGACACGCACTGGCGGGTGGGTGAGGGAGCCGAGCCGGTCGCGCTCGACGGCGCCGGACGGCCCCGGGAGAGGCCGCGATGACCCGCAGCATCTTCGTGTCGACGACCATGGGCCGGCCGGTCCGGCTGCTCGGCGCGGTCGCTGCCGCGGTCGGTCTCGCCGCCGCGATCGCCTTCGGCATGCAGTGGTGGGGGGAATGGCCGCTCCGGTCGGCCGAGCGCGAACTCGCCGGCGGCAATGCGCGGCGCGCGGTGGCGCTGGCCGAGTACTACCTCGAGCGGCACACCGACGATGGCGTGGCGCTCGCGCTCAAGGCACGCGGGTTGGTGGATCTGGGGGAGGCACGCACGGCAGCCGAGATCTACGAACAGATCGGCGCCGCCTCGGCCGCCGACATCCACGCCTGGGCGAAGGCCTACCTACTCCAGGAGTCGTGGTCGCGCGGTGTCCAGTTGCTCAAGCAATATGTGCGGATGCGGCCCGACGACGCTGACGGGCTCTACGAGTTGGCCACCAGCCAGGCGCGGCTGGGATTGTTCACCGACGCGCTCGACGCCGCACGGCGCTACGCCGCCCAGCCGGGGGAGGAGTCGCAGGGGGTGCTGCTCGCGGCGATCCTCCACCATGACATGAAGGACCGGGAGGCGGCCGAGGCGGCGTTCGCCCGGGTACTGGAGCTCGTTCCCGACGCCACCGGGCTGCAGCTTCCGCCGGCGGAGGTGTTTCTCCAGTACGGCACGATTCTTCTCGATCGCGGCGATGCCGCGGCGGCGCTGCCGTGGCTGGAGAAGAGTCGCGGGGCACGCCCCGGCGGCGAGGTGCTCTATTGCCTCGGCCGTGCCCGCTCCCAACTGGGAGATCAGGAGGGGGCGCTGGCGGCGTGGCGGGAGGCGGTGACACTCGACCCGCGCGGCGTGTCGTCGCGCGAGGCGCTGGCCGAGGGGGCGCTCGCCGCGGGAAACACCGCCGAAGCGGCGGAGTGGCTCGGCCCGCTCGAGGGGGTCGCCACCGAACGCCCGGAGACCGCCTTCCTCCTCCAGCGCCTCGCCGCCGCCCGGAAGGACACTGCGGCCTTCGATCGCTGGAAGCCGATGGCCGACGAACTCCGGCGCCGTCAGCAGCGCGTGCGGGCACTCGAGCAGCTCATCGCCGGAGCCCCGTCATCGCCGTGGGCTGTCGCCCTCCGGTCGCATCGGTTCGCCGCCGGTGGCAACTGGCGGGAGGCGGAGGATCTGCTCGAGGGGGTGCCCTCGTCGTTCGACGACGAACCGTTCGTGGCGGAACTGCGCGAGGCGGTGCGCACCCACGGCGCGCTCCCGTCGCTCGACGGCGTGCCCGTCGAGATCAAGTGAGCGGGCGAAAGCCGTCCCTCGACGTGGTCGGTGCCGCCACGGGGCATCGGCAGCCACGGGATGCCGATGACCCGTGGCACTGCCGCCGATCACTTCTTGTCCTTGTACTTGTCCTGCATGTTGGCGGGCATCCCCTGCATCGCCCGCTCCCTCGGGCTCAGGCCCGAGTCGACCGTGGAGGGCTTCTCGGGGGCCGGAGGCCTCGCGCAGCCGGTCGTCGCGATCGCCGCCACCAGCACCGCCATCGTCACGATTCCACGCACCATCGTTTGGGTTCCTTTCAGGATTCCGGGCAGGACATCGACCGCTGGATCCGCTCCATGCCCCCACGGATGACTGATTATTGCCTGCCGTCCGACGCTTGGGAATCAGTGTCACCCGGGCCTCGGCCCCGTTCCACGACGGCCCGCGCTGCCGCCCAGCCGTCCGCCTCCCGATCGCGACCGAGGCCCCGGTAGAACGCCTCGGCGTCGCTCAGCACGGCGGGGTCGCCGAGGTTCGCCAGTCCGCGGAACAGCTGCTGGTGGAACGCCTCCTGCATGAGTTGCTCGATGCGCCGCGCCTCCTCACGCCGCGCCGCCGCCCCAGCCTCGTCTCCAGTGCGGGCCAGGCAGGTCGCCACGCGCGTCACCGTCCGCCAGTCAACCGGCCCCGGCCAGATGGCGAGCGCCGCGTCGTAGGCGGTCACCGCCCCCGCCGGATCATCGCCGGCCTCCTGGAGGACCCGGCCGCGCGCCAGGTCGTAGCGGCGCCCGCGGTCTGACGACGGCCAGCGTTCGAGGGCGGCCCTCGCCTGCTCCCCCTCGCCGAGCTCGCAGCAGACGTCGATCTCGGTGGCCACGTAGAACGGATCACAGCGCTGCTCGTCGGTGAGCAGGTCCCGGGAGCGGTTGAGCAACTCGCGCGAGAAGTCGGGCTCCGCCCTGGAGAGAAACCAACGTGCCAGGGCGGCGTGGTTCCACGGCTGGTCGGGTTCCGCACGGAGAAACCGCTGCAGCCGCCGCCCTTCGACGAGATCGGGCGGATCCGACGGGGCCTGCCGGAAGCCCATCAACGTGTCGAGGTCGGCCAGCGATGACTGCGGGAAGAACTGGCTGGCATACCACTCGCGGAGTCGCAGGGGCCGATCGGCTGCGGGTGAGAGTTCGTACGACCGCCAGAAAAACGGTTCGACATCGTCGATCCTGCCGAGCAGTTCGAGCAGGCGCCAGGAGAGGAGGTTCGCCTCGAGTGACCCGGGATCGAGGGCGAGCGCACGCTGGAGGCTGTGCCAGGCGGCGCTCGGCTCATAGCGGAGGAAGAGCTGGATCCGCGCCGTCGCGATCCGCGCCTGCGCACCCTCGGGGGCCCTGTCGGGGATGCGCTCCAACCGCGCGATCGACTCGGTGATCCGGCGGAAGAGCGGCTGGCTGTCGTCCTTGACGAGCGCCTCGGCGCAGAGCAGGTTCGCCGCCGGGCTCCGCGGATGGACAAGGAGGAATCGCCCCAGCGGGGCGTGGACCTCGGTCCAGAGGCCATGGCGGGCGAGAGCGTGCGCTGCGGCGAGGCCGCGTTGGCACCAGGCCGCGGCTGCACCGAGGATCAGGAGCGCGAGCGCACCGACAGCCAGAATCCACCGGCGCGTCGTCGCTGCCGAGCGCGCGATCGCGGAACGATCCTGCCGGGCGGCGACGGTGGCGGCCATGGCTGGGGCACACCAGCCGGCGGGGCAACGCGACTCAGGGGCTGGTCACTCGCTGTCGGCGGTGTTCTCGCGTCCGGCGCGGGTACCCATCGCCCACCAGACGTCGTTCGCCACGCCGTTGGAGACCGACCGGATCGAGCCGTCTGCCATACCGACGTTGACCACGCCGGGGTGCTCGCTCGTCGCCGCGAGGGCGTTCGATCCACCCCAGTCGCCGGCGTCGTTCCAGCTGTGACAGCTCTTCTCGTTGGGCATCATCGTGTGGGAATAGGCGGCACCGACGGCCGCCATGCCCCATGACCAACTGCCGCCGCGCATGACGCGGCCACCGCCGGCATCGTTGAGCGCCGTCTGCGCGAGACAACTGGTGCGGACCTCGGCGGTCGAGTTGCCGTTGGCCCAGTTGTAGACCTGATGCCGATGGAACTGCGGATTGTTGCTGACGTTACCGGCCCACAGTTCGGTGACGAACTCCGAGTAGAACGCCGTCTTGCTCGTGCCATCGGAGATATTCGCCATCGTCCGCGGCGGGTCGTTCCAACTCTGCGGGCTGAAGTGGCCGCCGGACATCACGCCGTTGTGCCGACCGTCAGCGGCCTGACGGCTGCCGGTGGTGGCGTGGGGCGGATCGTGCGACGTGCCCATGTTGACCGAGTAGTTGTGGTTCGCCCTGCCATCACCGATCACGTTCGGATTCGACGGGCACTTGAAGACCTTGATGCTCGTGTTGAGCGCGTTGGTGTTGGCCGCGGGGATCGATCCGTCGCCCCAGCCCGGGTAGTAGCACCCGCCATCCTTTGCCGCCAGCGCGTTGTAGGTGGTCGCCTGCTCGATGTAGGGCAGCAGCAGCACCTTGTCGGAGAAATAGTAGGCCCCGCCGTAGTTGTCACCCCAGCCGACCGTGTTGGGGAACTTCTGCTTCGCATCATGGTGGTTGTGGACACCCAGCATGATCTGCTTGAGGTTGTTGACGCACTGAGAGCGACGCGCTGCCTCGCGCGCTGCCTGCACGGCCGGCAGCAGGAGGCCGACGAGCGTGCCGATGATCGCGATCACGACGAGCAGTTCAACGAGCGTGAACGCGCGTCGCCTGCGACTCAATGAACTGGCCATGGAGACCTCCGCCGGAAAGAGCGAACGAATGAATGAAACCACAGGAATGAGACGCTCGGCAGGCCGCCGAATTCCCCCCCCCCCAAACCGAATGAATGTAAGCCTCGACACGAAACGCGACAACCCCACCCAGAGGGAATATCGATTCGCTGGCTCCGCGCACTTTCCTCGGGATCGGGATCGGAGCCGATTCGCCGGGGTGCACCCCACCCGCGGGTGGGGTGTGTGGCTCGGGGCCGTCATCCTGCTGCAGGGAAGATGCTCGATGTCAGGAGCTTGACGCTCGCGATCGAGAGGACCACCGCCAGCAGCAACCGCAGGGATCGCACCGGCAACTGAAAGGCCCCCGCCTGTGATCCGAGCAGGCCGCCGATCGCCACTGCCAGCACCGCCTCGCGGCCGACGTCACCGAATCCGACGCCGAATGTTCCCCGGCCGACAAGGCCGGCGAGCGAGTTGACGAGGATGAACGGCGCCGTCACCGCCGCGATCGTCTTCAGGGGCGCGACCCGCAGGGCGAGGAGCGCCGGGGTGAGAAAGACCCCGCCACCGACACCGGTGAGCCCCGAGAGCAAGCCGACCCCGGCTCCGAGGGCGAGCAGTGCCGGCCAGGACAGGTGTGTCGCCAGGGGCACCGCCGCCCCGGACGTGGGCCCGTCGGCCGCCCCGGACGCGGGTCTCTCGGGCCGCCGTGCCTCGACGACCTGACGGAGCGCCGACAGCGCCAGGACCGCCGCCAGCAGGGCTTCGAGACCGCGCAGTGGCAGCGACAGGCCCCCTCCGAGGGCGGCACAGGGTGCGCTCGTCAGGACGAGCGGCAGGAACAGCCCCCCACGGAAATGCCCCGCCCGCGCGAACTGCACCGTGCCGATCGCCGCCACGATCACGTTCAGGGCCAGGGCCGTGGGGCGGATCGCCGCCGGGGCGATGCCGGCAAGCGCCATCACCGCGATGTAGCCGGTGGCACCCGCGTGCCCCACCGAGGCATAGAGAAACGCCACGACGCCGATCACCCAGGGGAGCCACTCGTGCACGGTGCGGTCTCGGAAGCGGGGGAGCGACGAGCGAGCCCGGGTCGTCGGCCGGTGGAACACGCGGCGGCGGGCGGGCCGACCGACGGTCGCGTTCAGGCGGAGGGAATCCGGGGGTCGATGAGGCGGCGCCACAGCGGCGGCACCATCGCCACCATCAGCATCGTGGCGTAGCCCGCGGGGAGCTGCGGTGCGTCGTCGGTCGTGTCGAGGGTCTGGAAGCGCTTGGCGGCCACGAGATGGTGGTCGGCGTGGCGGGCGAGGTTGATCAACAGCCAATTGGTGACCCGGTGGCTCGAGTCCCAGGAATGGCGGGCCGCGACCCGCTCGTAGCGCCCCGGGGAGAGTTCCCGGCGGGAGAGGCCGTAGTGCTCCACGTAGTTGATCCCCTGAACGAGCACGATCGCCACGATGCTCTGCCCGACGAAGAGCACCAGGCCCGGCGTGCCACCGAGGCCCCAGGCCACAAGCGGCACAACCAGCATCGTGGCCGCGTAGCGCAGCGCCCGGTTGCCGGGCGACCAGGGGGGGATTCCCCGTTTGGCGAGCCGGTCAGCCTCGATCTGCCACACCGCCGCGGCACCTCCCGTCACGCTGCGCACGATGAACGCATAGAGGCTCTCGCCGCGGCGGGCGCTGGTGGGGTCGAGCGGCGTGCCGACATGGCGGTGGTGCGAATGGACGTGCTCGACGGCGAACTGGGGAAACGACACGAGCGCCAGGAGCACGTCGCCGAGCGCCAACTCGAACCGCCCGGTGCGGTGCACCAGTTCGTGGGCATACGTGATCCCGACGCCGCCGGTGACGCTGCCCAGCGAGACGATCAGCCCGGCCAGTTCCAGCGGCGTGGGTGGATGCTGCCCGACGAACCACACGGCCCACAGCACCAGCGCCGTCTGCACCGGCACCCACGCCCAGGTGACGAGCCGGTAGCGGGCCTGGTGGGTGAGCCGCTCCGCGTCGTCCGGGGCGCGGTGGACATGGTCGAGCCGTGCCAGCGCGTCGGCCACCGGGAGGCCGAGGTAGAGCACCGCGACCGGCAGCCAGGTCCACCAGCCGCCGAGCCGGGCCGCGGCCACGACCAGCGGCGGGAGGAGAAAACTGATCGTGTAGGGGAGCACCCCGGGCATGACACACACCTCTGACCGCCCGCGGCCCGCGGCCGAAGCGGAGCATCAACTCTCGACGAGTGACCGCGCGCGGATCGGGGCCGCCTCCGGTGGGGGGGGCGACGTGGGCAGGACCCCCACCGGTTCGCTCCTGTCGCGATCGAACACCGCCACGAGTGCCGGCAGGCAGAACAGATCGCACAACAGCGCGATCGAAAGGGTGACCACTCCCAGCATGGCGAACGCGCGATGGTCGCGGTTGTCGCTGATCAGCACCGAGCTGAACCCTACCACGAGCACGATCGTCGTCATGATCATCCCGGTGCCCACCTCGGCGAACGCCTGCCGGATCGCATCCATCCGCGGGATCCCCTGGGCCATCTCGAAGCGGTAGCGCGAGAGGAAATGGATCGTGTCGTCGACGGCGATCCCCAGGCAGATCGTCAGCGCGCAGACGCTGACGATGTCGAGCGGCTGACCGGTGAACACCATCCAGGCGGCGGCCGCGGCGAGGGGCAGCATGTTGGGCACGATGGCGATCAGGCCGAGGCGCAGCGAGCGGAACGCCACCACCATCACGGCCAGGATCTCGATCGCCGCGGTCCCCAGGCTCCGGGCCAGGTCCATGACCACGTGGTACAGGTCGCGCCACCGCCAGATCGGCTCCCCCGACAGGCCGATGGTCACTCCGGGATGCCGGGCGGCGATCTCCCGGAGGCGGGCATCGACGCGGTCGAACGTCGGCTTGTAGACCACCGTTCCCTTGTCCTGCACCCGGAAGGTCACCCGCGCCGAGCGGGCGTCGGGGTCGTAGAGCGACTGCTTGAGCGGTGGCGGCAGCAGGTCGAGCAGCGCCATCCGTTCGCGCACCGGTCCCTCACCCGGCAGGGAGTCGATCAACCGGCGGATCGAGAGCGGATGGCCGAGGAGCGGTTCGGCGGCGACGACCTCCTCGACGGCCGTGACGATGTCGGCCACGTCCGGCGGGGTGAGCGAGTCGTCCGTCCACTCGATGTCGGCCGAGCAGACATCGAGGCCGCCGAGGGTCTTGTCGAGGCGGTCGAGGGCGAGCTGTGCAGGGCTGCCCATCGGGAGGATCGTGGCCTTGCGGTCGTCCGGCTGGAGCCGCAGCGCCACGAGGCCGCAGGCTGCCAGCAGCCCGATCGCCACGGCACTGGTGATCCGGGGCCGGCGGAGGGTGAAGTCGATGCCGCGTTGGATCCGCGGGAGTTGGCCCCCGATCGCCTCGCGCCCCGCCCCCTTGGCCAGCACCCGGCCCCAACGTGTCACGCAGCACAACGGCAGCACCGCCATCACCGCCACCCAGGTGGCGGCCACGCCGATGACGCACGACCAGCCGAAGTCGCGGACCGCATCGTGCCGCGCCAGCGACAGCGACGCCATGCCGATCGCGGTGGTGATCATCGTCAGGAAGCAGGCGACACCGACCGTGGCCAGCCCGCGGTGGCAGGCCTCGCGCGGTGTCAGGCCCGCCGCCAGCCCGCGCCGGATGTCGACCATCATGTGGACCGAGTCGGCGAAGCCGACGAGGCTGAGGAGGATCGGCAGGATGACATGGCTGAAGGGATTGTCCTGGAGGCCGAAGCAGCGGATCAGCCCCATCGTCCAGAGCACGCCGATCACCGGCGCCGCGGCGGTCACCAGCACCACCGACAGGCCACGGAAGAGGAGCGCCGAGAGGGCGAGGATCAGCCCGTAGGCGATCAGTTGGAACGTGCGCTCGTTGGCCTCGCGCGAGCGCATCCACTCGAGCCGTATCGGCACGCTGCCGGTGAGCCACATCTCGAGTGGCACGGCGGGGTGCTCGGCGGCGGCGCTGCGGGCGGTGGCGAGGAGCGTGTCGGTGACGTCGGCCTCGTCGTCGACGTAGGCCCAGTCGAAGCGCACGAGCATCACCAACGTGCGCCCGTCGGGGGAGAGGAGTTGGCCGACGACGAGCGGATGCTCCACGGCCCGGTCCCGCGCCACTTTGAAGCGGCTCGGGGTCGCGGCGCCGCGCGGCAGGATCGGCTCGGGGAGGCCGAAGACGTTGAGCGGCGGGGCCTGGTCGAGCCAGGTGACGCCGGCGACGGAGTCGAGGCTCTCGATGCGGGAGACGATCTGGCGCAGCGCGGCCGCACCCGCGCGGGTGAAAATCGCCGGGCTCTCGACCACGAGCACCGCGTCGCCCCGACCGACGGCCGGTCCGCGCCCGCGATTGATTCGGCCCAGGCCACGGCCGGCGGGCCCGCGCGGCTGTGCCGGCTCATCCTTGGCCTCGGCCAGTCCGGCCTGCTCGAGCAGGCGCCGCGCCCACCCCGGATCGCGATACCCGCTCGCGGCGAGCACCGTGATCAGGGCGCCGACGACCAGGCACAGCCAGGGATGGTCCACGCGCCGGGCGAACAAGCGGCCGGTGGGGGAGAAAACCGGTTCGGAGTGATGATCAGCGGCCACGATCATCCTTCCAGCGCCCGGCGGCCTCGATCATCTCGTCGCGCGTGATCCGCCCGTCGCCATCGGAATCGAGGGTCGAGAAGGCGAAATCGCGGACGATCCGCGATCCCTCCGCGCGCGTCACGCCGCCGTCGCCGTCGGTGTCGAACCGGGCCAGGAACGCCGTCGCCCGCGCTTCGGCCTGCGGGTTGACGGCCTGCTCGGCGGGGGCGACACGCTGCCGCCGGGTCGGCCCGGCGGGATTGGCCCCGTCGCGGGGTGCCGCCACCTCGAAGAATGCCAGCGCCATCTCCTCCCAGGTCTGATCCCCCCACATCACCGTCTCGTGCGGGGCGGGATTGACCGGATTGGCGGGGGAATTGTCGAACACGGCGACGATCTCCACGCGCTCGACGTCGTCGAGCGGCACCGGCTCCGCCAGTTCGTAGGTGTGCTGCCAGTTGAAGTCGTAGCGCGGCACGTCGAGGAGGATCGTCCGCTCCCCGGCACGCACCACCTCGACGCGGAACGCGCGCCCCCGGACATGCATGTGCGGCGAGACGGCGAGCAATTGGCTCCCGGCGGGCCAGCGGTCGAGGTCGGCACGCACCTCGTGGGCGGCGGCGCCCGGCGGGATCTCGAAATCCTGCTCGAGGGCGGCGAGCGTGAGCACCTCGTGTGTCACCTCCGCGGCCGGCATCGTCACCAGGCCGATCCGCGAGAGATCGTCGACCGGGCGGCCGTTGGGTGTGTAGTGCATCTGGAAGATGAACTTCGAGCCCTTCGGCACGCGCCGCGCGTATCCCGGTGGAAAGGTGGTCGCGCGCTGGCCCGGCACGTAGGCCGACACCAACCCGGTGCCACGGAAGTCGGCCAGCGACTCCGGCCGGGCGAAGACGAGCGCATGGTGGACCACCGCAGGCGCGCCGGGCACCACCTGTGCCGCGCTCACCCAGGTCTCCGCCGTGAGGGCGGAATCGGCGACGAAGTATTGATATTCGACCGTGCCCGACGCCGGCACCGTGAACGGGGCGCGGGCCATGGGAATGTCGATGTCGGGCGGCTGTGGCAGCCGCCAGCCGCCGGTGAACTCGGGGGGCGCCGGGAGGAGCGCCGGATCCCCCTGCGGATGACCAGCGGCGATCCAGCGTTTGAAGAGATCAATCGTGCCGGGGGGCAGATGACGGGCGTTGCTGAACGACCCATGGTCGGGGTTGGCGTGCCACGGCGGCATCCTCCCCTGCTCCATCACCTCGACCATCATGTCGGCCCAGCCCATCACCTCCTCGTAGTCGGAGACGGCGAACGGACCGATCTCGCCGGGCCGATGGCATTCGAGGCAGTGCTGCTGGAGGAGCGGCGCGATCGTGGCGGTGAACGTGGGGGCGTCGGCGGCCGGCGCGGCCGCTCGATCGAAGGCGATCAGGCAGCCCACCGCCTCGGTCCGCGGCAGGGCCACCGGGCGGCCGGCGAGGAGATCGTCGAGCGCCGCGGCGAGCTCGTGGGTGGTGGCCGCCGGCCGCGCGACACCGGGGGCGAATTGATCGTCGATCCGGCCGGCGTAGACGACCGTGCCGGTGGCATCGAGGAGCACGACCCCACCGGTGCGGGTGGCGCCCACATGGCGCGCGATCCGCTGGCCGTCGTCGCGCAGCAGGGGGTAGCCGATCCCCAGCTCCCGGCCTGCGGCGGCGATCTCCGCCGGCGTGTCCTGACGATTGGAGTCGATGCCGAGGACGGCGATCCCGCGGTCCGCGTACGCGGCGGCGATCTCCCCGAGCCGCTCCGCATACTGCCGCGCCACCGGGCACTCGGTGCCGAGGAATCCGAGCACCAGACCGCGGCAATCCCCGAGCGCCGGCCGGGGATGGCCATCGACGGTGGTGGCGGGCAGGAGGTCGTCGGGGAGCGGGCCCGCGGCCGGTGCGTCGGTGACGAGGCCGATCGCCAGCGGCAGCCAAGCGACGATGCGGAAGCCAAACCCGCTCCACGGACGCATGGGGACCTCGCTGGTCGGACCTGGAACACGCCTCAGGAAGTGTAATCAAGGTGGCTCGCCCCGACGATGGCAGACTTTCGCCGCGGCGGCTTCGGGTATCCTCCTCCTACGTGCGGAGGGTGTGGCGTGGCGAACGGCGGCGACGACGGCGGGACAGACGCGGTTCTCGTCGGCAGCGGGATCATGTCGGCCACCCTGGCGGCGCTGCTCCGGGGCCTCGATCCGGGGCTTTCGGTGCGGGTCATCGAGGCGGGGCCGGAACTGTCGCGGGAGAGTTCCGACGGCTGGCACAACGCCGGCACCGGCCACGCTGGCATCTGCGAATTGAGCTACACCCCGGGCCGTTCGGCCGACGGCGCGGTGGATGTCCGCAAGGCGCTGGTCGTCGGCCAGCGGTTCTCCCACTCGCTCCAGTTCTGGGGGCATGCCGTCGCCGCGCGAATCCTCCCCCGTGCCACCGACTTCATCCATGCCGTGCCCCATGTGACGTTTGTCACCGGCCAGCGCGATGCCGATTTTCTCCGCGACCGGCATGCGGCGCTGGTCGGCCACCCGTTCTTCGCGACGATGGCCTTCAGCGCCGACCCGCGCCGGATCGAGGCGCTCGCGCCGCTGGTGATGGAGGGGCGGCAGGCCGGTGCGGTGGCCGCGAGCTGGATGGAGGGGGGCACGGAGGTGGACTACGGCCGGCTCGCCCGCGGCCTGCTCGCCTGGCTGGC
>SXWA01000044.1 GCA_005791575.1 Planctomycetaceae bacterium | reverse complement strand
GAAGGCGCCTACCGCGTGTCGGGCCTCGTCCGCTGGCCGGGGAAGATCAAGCCAGGGACGGTTTCCAACGAGATGATGTCGCACCTCGACTGGGTGCCGACGTTGCTGGCGGCCGTGGGTGAGCCCGACGTCAAGGAGAAGCTCCGCACGGGCCACCGGATCGGCGACACGACCTACAAGGCGCATCTCGACGGCTACAACTTCCTGCCGTACCTCACCGGCGAGGCGACCGCGGGGCCGCGGAAGGAGTTCTTCTACTTCAGCGACGACGGCCAGCTGGTCGCACTGCGCCGTGACCAGTGGAAGATGGTGTTCGCCGAGCAGCGGGCCCGGCAGCTCCAGGTATGGACCGAGCCGTTCGTCACGCTGCGGGCCCCGAAGCTGTTCAACCTCCGCACCGATCCCTACGAGCGGGCCGACACCGATTCCAACAACTACAACCGCTGGTACATCCAGCGGGCGTGGGTGGCGGTGCCGACGCAGGCGATCGTCGCGAACTTCCTCAAGTCGTTCGTGGAGTTTCCGATGCGGCAGAAGCCGGCGAAATTCAACGTCGACGACGTGATGAAGCTGATGACCGAGGGAGCGGGTAACTGACGGTCCGAGGGACCGGGTAACTGACCCGCTCGGACGGCCGCGGTCGGATTGTCAGCGCCGAACGACATCGTCGCTCGGCAGCGACGTGGTCACTGAAGGCACGTCAGAAGCACACCCGGCGGGAACGAGGATGGTCACGCTGCCGGGGCGGCAGGCGGTCACTCGGGGATCGTCTTGCCCGGCACCGCCTCGTAGGCATCGGCGTGGGCCACCGCCTCACGGCCGCGCGTGCCCGGCAGGATCTCGAACCGCGGGTCGAAATCGACCATCGTCGCCGCCAGCTTGGCGAGGATCGAGACGTCCCCCGCGACCTTCGCCGTGCCGTCCTTGATCTGGGCCTCGAGGGACTTCGCCCCGATCATCGTCTGCTCGAGATCGGCGCGGTCGATGGTGAGCGTGAGATCGGGCTTCGCCGCGAGGAAACCCGGCAGGTTCGTGAGCGTGGCGTTCTCGAGTTCGACGACGAACGTCTCGCCGTTGTCGGGCGTGATCAGGTTCATGGTGAACCGCATCCCCTCGGCACGCCGGCTGTCCATGCGGATGGCGAGGAAGTCGAGGAACAGCTCCGTGCTCATCGCGCGGATGACATCGGGGCCGCTCGACTTGGGCGAGGCCCCGGCGGGCACCCCCTCGCGCAGCTCGTAGGCCCCCGCCAGGAAGCTGTTGCGCAGGCCGGGGTTCTCCTGCTGGTAGCCGATCTGCTCGAAGGCGTCGGCGAGCAGGTCTTTCGCCTCCCGGTTGCCGGGCTCGGCGTGCACGAGCTTGTCGAGGATCTCGGTGGCGAGCAGATACTCGCCGCGGTCGTGCAGCTGCCGCGCCTTGGCGAGAATCGTCGCGGCACCCCCCATCATCTCCACGTAGAGCGGGGCCGAATCACCGGGCGAGAGGGGGATGAGCGTGGCGGGGTTGCAGTCCCAGTAGCCGAGGTAGCGGTTGACGACCGCCCGGGCGTTGTGCGGGACCGAGCCGTGGTAGCCGCGGCAATCCCAGCGCTGCTGGAGGCTCTTGGGCAACTCGTAGACGTTGTGGATCTGGTTGACCGTGACCCCCTGGTTGGCCAGATGGAGGACCTGGTTGTTGAAGTGGGCGTAGAGATCGCGCTGGCCACGGAGGATCTCCTGCACGCGGTCGTTGCCCCACCGCGGCCAGTGGTGGGCGCCGAACATCACCACGGCCTCGCTGCCGAAGCGGTAGAGCGCCTCGTTGATCGACTTCGACCAGTTGAGCGCGTCGCGCACCAGCGCCCCACGGAGCGTGTAGATGTGTGGAGCGTCGCGCAGACGTTCTCGGCGATCCAGAGCGCTTTCATGTCGGGGATGTAGGTGTTCATCTCCGACGGGGCCTCGGTGTTGGGCGTGTTCTGGAAGCTCATCCGCACGCCGTCGATCTCGATCTCCTCGAGGTCCTTGTCGACGACCCGGGTCGGCGCGATCAGGCCCGACGTGCCCCGGGAGATGGCATGGCCGAGCCCCTGGGTGACGTAGCCGTAGGGGCCCACCGGCAGAAGCACGCCGTACTGGTAGAACAGCCGGCGGTTCATCGCGTTGCCGGCGAAGACGTTCTCCGCGATCGAATACTCCATGAAGTCGCGCGGGGCGAGGATCTGAACCTTGCCGGCGCGGACGTCGGCCTCGTCGACCACGCCGCGCACCCCGCCCCAGTGGTCCCCGTGGGAGTGGGAATAGACGACCGCGGTCACCGGCAGCCCCTCCCCCTTGTGCTCCTGGAACAGTTTCCAGGCGGCGCGCATCGCATCGGCGGTGACGAGGCAGTCGAACACGATCCAGCCGGTCTTGCCACGGACGAACGTGGTCTGGGCGAGATCGAGGCCGCGGACCTGGTAGATGCCGGGCACGACCTCGTAGAGGCCGTAGTTGTTGTTGAGCTGGCCGATGCGGTGCATCGAGGGATGGACGCTGTCGAACTCCTCCTTCTGGTCGAGGAACTGGAAACGTGTCATGTCCCAGACGACGTCGCCGGCGTCGTTCTTGATCGTGAGCTCTTTCATCGGAGCGATCAGGCCGCGCCGCTGTTCGTCGAAATCGCGGGTGTCGCCGAACGGCAGGGTCTGCCGTGCCTTGCGCAGCACCTCCTTGGTGAACTCCGACGGTGGCTTGCCCTTGGGGTGGAAGTGACCCGTGGCCGGTGCAGCGGGGGCCGCTGCCGCCGGATCACCCTCGAGGATCTGCGCCGCGACGGCGAAGGCGGGCAGGCTCTGCACGAACTGGCGTCGGGTGGTCATCGGATGGGCACTCTTCGGGAGCGGGCGATTGGCAGAAGGCCCAGGATGATAGCATGCGGTCACACGGTCTGTAGCAATACGCGTTCCGTCGTCGGAGAGCCTGAATGGATCAACGATCACTCGTCGCGTTCACGAAGCGCTGGCATCATTTTTCTCTCGGGGTCTTCGTGGCATGCTGGACGTTGATGCTTCTTCCACACTTGTTGTTTCCCGTATCCGCCGCGGCTCGGGTGTGGACGCTTGCCTTGCTTTCCCTTGGGTCAACCGCAGTGCTGTCCCTCTTGCTCACCATCCTGATTGGTGCTGCGTATCGTCGCGGAAGTAATCAATGCACGATCCTCGGACCGAGCCAGCGTGAACATCCCACGGTGACCGACGCCCCCAAGCGATCGGAATGATCCGGCAAGAACCAAGCGATGCTCGCGACGCCGCCGGGCTGGTACCGGTGGGCCACCGGCGGGCGAACGGTGCGCTGCTCATGCCGGCGCGTCAGGTGCGCATCGCGCCCGGCCCGGCTCGGCCGTTTGCCACCGGTCTGGCGAACAGGTGCCCTCTGCAGGGGAGGCGAGCCTCGACCCCGACACTGGCCCACCCCATGGACTCTCGACTGCCGGAGGTGGGACTTGAACCCACACGCCCTTGCGGGCAACGGATTTTGAGTCCGTCGCGTCTGCCATTTCGCCACTCCGGCTTCCCGCGGGCGCGGGGATCGCGCGTGGCGCCGATCGGGGCCACGGCTGCCCCCAGAGACTATGCCGCGGCGCACGGCGATGCCAGTGGCTTCCGGGACCGACCGCGCGCCGGGGCCGGTGCCCGAGCCGCACGCGTCAGCGGCGCATCCCCACCTGCTCGAGCACGCGCACCGTGGCCAGCGACTTGTTGAGGACGTAGAAGTGGATCCCCGGCACGCCCCCCTCGATCAACCCCTGCACCTGGCGGCCGGCGAACTCCACCCCCGCCTCGAACTGTGCCGCCTCGTCGTCGCCGGCCGCCTCGAAGGCGCGGGTGAACGCCTCGGGGAGCCGCGCCTTGCAGAGGCTGGCGATGCGGCGGACCTGCTGGTAGTTGGTCACCGGCATCACCCCCGGCACGATCGGCGCGTCGATGCCGACGGCCGCGCAGCGGTCGCGGAAGCGGAAGAAGTCGTCGTTGTCGTAGAACAGCTGCGTCACCACGACGTCGCCGCCGGCGGCACACTTCCGCGCCAGGTTCTCGAGGTCGGCCTGCGGGCTCGCCGCTTCCTGGTGGGTCTCCGGATAGCCGGCCACGAGGATCCCGAACTGCGGAAACTCGCTCTTCACCAGCGCCACCAGTTCCGCCGCGTAGCGCAGCCCACCGGCCACGGCGGTGAACGTCTCCTGCCCCTGCGGCGGATCGCCGCGGAGGGCGACGATCGCGCCCACGCCGCGCGCGGCGGCCTCACGGAGGTAGTCGCGGATCTCCCCGACCGTGCTCCCTACGCAGGTCAGATGGCTGGCCACCGGCACCGCCGGATGGCGGGCGCGGACGCCGGCGAGGATGTCGAGCGTCTTGCCGCGGGTCGAGCCGCCGGCACCGTAGGTGCAGGTCACCAGCGACGGTTCGAACTGCGCGAGCTCCGCGAGGTTCCTCCACAGCGCGGCCTCCGACTCGGCCGTCTTCGGAGGAAACAGTTCGAACGACAGGCCAAACCGTCCCGGACCGTAGGCATCGAGGATCGACACGCGCTCGCTCCCGCGGGGAATCTTGCCCTGACGAAGCGGCATTGTAGCCGCCGGGAGCGACCTTGGCCGCCCCGGGTATTCCCCGGTTTGGCCACGCGGTCACGGTGGAGATCACCGACCGCCGTGGTGCCGGGGGGGCTGGTCGTCGTCCATCGTGGCGATGTAGGCCCGGAGACGCTCGAGCTCGTCGCTGACGTGCCGCAGCTTGAGCATGTTCTCCACCCGCTTCACCAGCTCCACCTTGTTGACCGGCTTGGAGAGGAAGTCGTCGGTGCCGGCCTCGACCGCCCGTTCGATGTCGCCCAACTCCCCGAGGGCGGTGACCATCAGGATCATGATCGGGCTGGTGGCGGGAGCACCCTTGAGACGCTGGCAGACCTCAAAGCCCGAGAGCTTGGGCATCATCACGTCGAGGAGGATGACGTCGGGGGAGAAGGCGGCGACCTTCTCCAGCGTGTCGGCGCCGTCGACGGCGGTGGCGATGTCGCAGTCGAGGTCGGCGAGGTAGACCTCGAGCAGTTCACGGTTGGGCTCGTTGTCGTCGGCGATCAGCACCCGGCTCCGGGAAGGTTTCGGAGACGCCGCGGGCTGCGCGGGTGAGCTGGCGGCGGGCTGCGCGGGTGAGCTGGCGGCAGAACGTGACTGGGACCTGGCCATCGCGGTGGTTCCTCGGCTGCGCCGCGGCAGCGGGGATCAGGGAATTTCGAAGAGCGACTGGCTCTTCACGATCGCCATGTCGTCGGGGAATGTGTGGTAGGCCTGCACGAACAGCGTCTTGGTGCGGGTCTCGATGTTGAGCCAGCTGATCGCCCCCAGGGCGAGCCGCGTGCCCGACTCGAAGCGGTGGAGGAGGCCATGCCTCTCCCCCTCCGCGCACAGCTCCTGCTGGAAGGTCCAGAACACCTCCGGGGCCACGGTCTCGAGCTGGAACGACATCTGGTAGCAGGAGCCGCCGCGGCACTCCATGCTGTCGCTCCGCTCGCCGAGGAGACGGTGGGAAAGCAACCGCCGCTTCTGCGGCAGCGGCTGTTCGGCGCTGGCGGCGATCTCGGTGAGCGTGAGCCCACCGCGCCGCCAGGTGACGAGATGGCCGGCGTCGGTGATCGACACGGTGGCGGAGTAGCCGCCCCGTTCGATCGACCGGCTGGTGTGGATCTCGAACAGCTCCGGGTGCAGGGCCCGCCCGTAGAGCTGGAAAACGAGATCGCAGACGCGGGGGCGGGCCGATAGCACGCGACAGGCTCCGGGACGACGCCACGACCTGCGCCGGGCGTGGATGCCGAGTATAGGACCTCGTGCCGCAGGCCACCACGCCGCGCACGTGGCGGGCGTCACAACACCCCCACCAGCAGGTCATACGCGGCATGCGTGCCGGCGGCGATGCCGAAACCCCTGATCAAGAGCAGCACCGCGAAGAACACGCCGGCGAGAAAACGGAAGGTGAAACTGTAGACCGCAAACGTGTCGCCCAGCGGCCCGACATAGTGGGCCGCGGCGAACAGCAGGCTCGACACCACCGCCCCCATGCCCCACGCCGGCTGACCGCTCCCGGAGAGCCGGCCCAGCAACCACGCGGCGGCCGGCAAGAGGAGCAGACGAAACAGCACCTCTTCATAGAGGCCCGCCCCGCAGAAACCGATCACGCGGGCCACGATCCCGCGTTGGCCGACGGCGACATCGAGGGGCCAGAGGCGGTCCTGGAGCCGGGCCAACCCGATGAGGAGCGCGGCGAGGAGGAGGCACTCCAGCGCCATCCCCACGAGCACGGCGGGGCGGAATTGCCAGCGATCGTGCTCCACATGGTGCCAGGCGAGGAGGCCGAGGATCGTGATCACCGGCAGGAGGAAATAGGACCCGAACCCGGCTGCATCGAGCACCTGCCGCAGCCAGACATCGGCACCGTTGCGGGGGGTGCCCCGGCCGAGCATGAGCACGCCCCCCTCGTAGGCGATCACCAGCGGCAGCGTGAACACGAGGCTCGTCAGCGGCGTGCGCGACAGCGACCAGTAGCTCCAATCCGTGTTCTGGTCGTCGGCGCCGTCGAACCGGTGGGCGCCGTCGAACCGGTCGCCCAAGGAGGTCTCGAACGGCGCGACCGCAGGATCCCCACCGGAGTGTGCGTTGGGATCGGGGGGATCGTCGTCGGGCAGCGCGTGCATCGATCCTCACCCGCACGAGGACGGCTGGCCGTGGGCGGCGACGGAGTGTGTGGCCTCGAACCGCCCGGTGTTGTGCCGATTTGCGGCGACGCGTGCAAGCGCCCCGCGTGCTGTCATGCTGGCACCAAACGGTGTGCTGCCTTCTCCGATCACACGCCATGCAACGGTGGACGCATCACTGGTGCCGTCAGCGACGATCAGTGCTTGACAAGAAACACGTCGTTCACAGAATTGCGACCCATCAGGGGGTGGTCGTCGATCACCGCGGGCACCGCTAACGCCAGAGCGCGTCTGGCACCGCTGGCGCCAGAGCGCGTCTGGCACCGCTGGCGCCAGAGCGCGTCTGGCACCGCTGGTGCCAGAGCGATTGCAGACGAGCGGGTGACGACGAAAACGGCCTGAACTGCCGATCAAGTGGCCGATCAAGTGGCCGATCAATTGGGGGGCGACGACTGAGGGAGCGAATGTCGACGACCTTGGGTCGTGGCCTGGATGTCACCCCCATTTTTTCTTTCTGATCCCCGCCGGGCGGAGGAACCGACGGGGCGGAGGCGAACCTCGGGAAATGGTCCGGCGGTGATTCAG
>SXWA01000043.1 GCA_005791575.1 Planctomycetaceae bacterium | reverse complement strand
TCTTGGGGCCGGGCTTCTTGGCGCCGCTGGGGGAGTGCTTCCGCGGTCGGCCCTCCGTGTGTCGCCCAAGGGGGCGACCAGCCCGTGGTCGGCCCGTCGGCCTGTCGGCCGGGCGGTGGCTCCGGGGGCCGCCCCTGGCCGGCGCCCCTTCGCCGCCGGCGCCACGGAGCCGGCCGATCCCGGCGCGGATGTCGGCGGGGAGGGGCGACTCGAAATCGAGATCGGCACCGGTCTCTGGGTGGACGAACCCGAGGCTTGCCGCGTGGAGCATCACCCGCGGCGCGGCCGACCCATCGACGGCCCGGCTGCCGCGCGGTGCGGAGTAGACCCGCTCGCCGCACACAGGATGGCCGCTCTCCGCCATGTGGATGCGGATCTGGTGGGTCCGTCCCGTCTCGAGGACGCATTCGACGAGCGTGTATGCGTCGGCGAAATGCTCGATGGGGCGAACGTGGGTGACGGCATGCTTGCCCTCGTCGGTGCCCGACGAACCACGCCGGCCGTCGCCACGGTCGCGGAGGAGATTCGAGACGATCGTGCCGGCGCCGACGCGGCCCACGCAGACGGCGAGGTAGCGGCGCCTCGTCGTGTGGGCGCGGAACTGCTCGGCGAGAATCCGTTCGGCAGGCACGGTCCGCGCGAAGACCACCAGCCCGCTCGTCTCCCGGTCGATGCGGTGCACCGCCCGCACCGGCACAGGCCGGGGACGGCCGGCGCGGCGACCGGGCCCGGTGCCGGCGGCGATCGCCCCCGGCACCAACTCGTCGAGTGTCGGCTGCACCTGGCGGCGGCGGGCCGGCCAGGTGCGCTCCTCACCGTGGCGCGTGGTGGTCACACCCGGCGGTTTTTCCACCACCACCACCGCCGCATCGAGATGGACGATCCGCAGGTCGTGGGGGCCGGGTGGGGCGGGGGCAGCGACCGCGAGGATCTTCACCACGTCGCCATCCCGGAGCCGGCGACCGGCGTCGGTGCAGATGTTGCCGTGGATCTGCACGCGCCGCGCCCGGATCAGCCGCTGGACCTGCGACCAGCTCTCGCCGGACGTGCCGCGGAGGAACGCGGCCAACGTCCGCCCGGCAGCGGCAGCATCGACATGATGGACGGTGCCCGGGGCTGGTTTCATCGGCGGCGACTCCAGGCTGACGATACTCCGCGGGGAAGCCGGGGGAAGGGGCTGCGGTCCTTGACCCCTCCGGGGGCCGTTTTAGACTCGTTTCCCGGCAGCCTCACGTCCGGCGGCCTCCGCTCCGCATCGCCCTCCCTGGTGAGGTTCCTCCGCCGTGCCCGGCACCTGTGTCATCGGTCTGCAATGGGGTGACGAGGCGAAGGGCAAGCTCGTCGACATCCTGACTGAGCATCACGACATCGTCGTCCGCTACCAGGGCGGGGCCAATGCCGGCCACACTGTCGTTTCCGGTGGCGAGACCTGGAAGCTGTCGCTGATCCCCAGCGGCATCCTCCGCGATGGCGTCACCTGCGTGGTGACGGGCGGAGTCGTGCTCGACCCGGTGGCGGTCCTCCGCGAGATCGACATGCTCGAGGGGCGGGGGGTGCGGGTGGGTGCGAAGCTGCTGCTGTCGGACCGGACACACGTCGTGTTTCCCTGGCATGTCGCCGAGGATCGCCTCCTCGACGGCAGCCTCGCGGGTGGTGAGGCGATCGGCACCACCGGTCGCGGGATCGGTCCCTGCTACCGCGACAAGGTGGGCAGGGCGCTGGCGGTCAGGCTCGGGGATCTCTACCGGCCCGGATTCCCCGACACGCTGCGGCACATCGTGGCGGCGAAGCGCCGGCTCCTCGGGCTGCAGGGGGAGGCATCCGCCGCGCTCCCCGAACTCGACGCCGACGGCATCCTCGCCGACACGCTCCGCCTCGCGGCGCGGCTCGAACCGTTCGTCGCCGACACCACCGCCTTCTTGCTCGACGCGGCCGAGGCAGGGCGCCGGTTGCTCTTCGAGGGGGCCCAGGGCACGCTCCTCGACGTCGATCACGGGACCTATCCGTTCGTCACCAGCAGCAATTCGTCGGGCCTCGGCGTGGGCAGCGGGTCGGGAGTGCCACCCCGGTGGATCGACCGTTCGATCGGTGTGGTCAAGGCCTACTCGACCCGTGTCGGTGGCGGGCCACTCCCCACCGAGCAGGACAACGCCGTCGGCATGCACCTGCGTGAACGGGGCAACGAGTACGGCACCGTCACGAGGCGACCGCGCCGCTGCGGCTGGTTCGACGACGTCGCCGCCCGGTATGCCGCCCGGCTCTCCGGGGTCGATGAGTTGGCGGTCATGCTCCTCGACGTCCTCGGCGGACTCGACGAACTGCGGATCTGCACCGCCTACGAGATCGACGGCCGGACGGTGACCCACTTCCCCAGCCATGTCGACGACCTGCGGCACGCCCGCCCGGTCTACGAGACCCTGCCCGGTTGGCAGGAGGATCTTGGCGCCGTCCGCAGCGTGGCCGGTCTGCCCGGCGCCGCGCAGCGCTACGTGCAGCGGATCGGCGAGCTCCTCGGCCGGCCGGTGAGCATCGTCTCGGTCGGCCCCGATCGAGCGCAGACGATCCCGTGCGACCACCCCGGAGGGGGCGAGCGATCATGGCCACGACACCCGTCCCCGGCACGCGCGTGACGGCCGCGGCGGCAGTTCCGTTGCCCGCCGGTGCCCCGCGGCACATCGCCATCATCATGGATGGCAATGGCCGGTGGGCGCAGCGCCGGGGTCTGCCGCGGATCGAGGGCCACCGCCGCGGTGTCGCCAGCGTGCGCCGGGTCACCGAGCATGCCGCCCGCCGCGGGATCGAACAGCTCACCCTCTACTGCCTCTCCAGGGAGAATTGGCGCCGGCCGGCCCTCGAGACCACCTTCCTCATGCACCTGCTCGAGCAGTACATGACGGAGGAACGGGCCCTGCTGATGCGCGAGGGGATCCGCGTGGCGATGATCGGCCGCCGCGAGGGGCTCCCGGCCGCCACCCTGGCGGCGCTCGACCGCACGGTGGCGATGTGTGCGGGCAACACCGGGATGCGGCTCTGCCTGGCGATCAACTACGGCGGCCGCGACGAGATCGTCGACGCGGCCCGGTCGCTCGCGCTGGCCGCCCGCGACGGCACGATCGACCCGGCCGCCATCGATGAGGAGACCTTCGCAAGGCACCTCTCGACGGCGGGGATGTCCGACCCCGATCTCCTCATCCGCACCGCCGGCGAACAGCGCGTGAGCAACTTCCTCCTCTGGCAGATCAGCTACGCCGAGCTGTGGATCACCGACGCCCTCTGGCCGGACTTCGATGCCGGGCATCTCGATGCCGCGATCGAGGCCTTCGTCGGACGAGAGCGCCGTTTCGGAGGGCTGGCGTCATCGTGAACGCGACGGTCGCCGAGGCCGGGGGGAGCCGTCCGCAGGCCCCGCGGAACACCGCCGAGCGGGTGGCGTTCGCCCTCGCCGTCGCGGCGGTGTTCGCGTTCCTGACGTGGGCCGATGCCACCGGTGTGGGTGGGGCGACAGCGGCGATGTGGCTGCTCCCGGTGGCGATCGGGGTCGCGGCGGGTGGGGCTGACGAGATGCGTCGGCTGGCTGCCCACGGATCGGCGGAGGTGCCGCGGTGGCTCGCCGTCGGCGGCTGCGTCGCGGTCGTGGTCGCGGCAGCCTGGGGCGCGGGGGTGCTCGGTGACGGGTTACCCGGTAACGGTGTGCCGGCGCTGGCGGCGATCGGGTGGGCGGGAGGAGCGGCGCTGGGTGGGTTCGTCGCGGTGGTGGTGCGCGAGGTGATGCTGTTCCGCACGCCGGGCCAGGGAGCGGCTGAACGGCTTGCGACGATGGCGCTGATCCTCGTCTGGGTGGGGCTGCCGGTGGCCTGCCTGGTGGCGCTGCGGGTGGTGGACGTGCCGATGCTGGATGAAGGGAGCGGCGCTGATCGCAGCCCGATCCTGGCGCTGGCCAGCCTGGTGGCCGTCGTCAAGGTCGGCGATGCGGCCGCCTATTGCGTCGGCTCGGCGCTGGGCCGGTGGCGGATGGCCCCTGCGCTCAGCCCGGGCAAGACGTGGGAGGGGGCGGCGGCGTCGCTCGGCGGCTCGCTCGCCGTGGCGTGGGCGCTGCTCGGGACCGCTCCGTCGCTTCGGGGCGGACCGTGGGGTGGCTGGCTGGTGTACGGCGCGGCGGTGGGGAGCGCGGGGATGCTCGGCGATCTCGTCGAGTCGCTCCTCAAGCGCGAAGCGGGGTGCAAGGACTCCGGCCGGTCGCTCGGGCCGCTGGGGGGTGTGCTCGATCTGGTCGATTCGTTGTTGGTCGCCGCCCCGGTCGCCTGGCTGCTGTGGGTGGCGGGTCGGGCGTGGTCGTGAGCGGGGACGGCGATCCCGTTCGCCGCCGGGCCGGCCGTGCCACCCGACCGGAAAGGACCCCACCAGAGAGTGGGGGGCGTGGAAATCCTCGGGCCTTTCCCGGGCCAACCTGCCAGTTTCAGCCGCGGCATGTGGGCCCGATCCTACCGGTCGCTCGCCGGGTATACTCGCAGCATCGTCCCCGTTTCCCAGAGACCGTCGGTGGCTGGCCATCGCGGGCTCAGATGTCGCGCACGAGTATCGCGGTCGTCGATTCGAAGCGCATCCTGGCCATTTTCGGGCCGCGGGATCAGCATCTTCGCCGGATCCGGTCCGCCCTCGGGGTCGAGGTTTCGGCGCGGGACGACTCGATCCACATCGAAGGCGACGAACCGGCGGTGCTGCGGGCGACCGCGGTGATCGAGCAACTCGACCGGATCGCCCGGGAGCAGGGCGCCGTCGGCGAAAACGACGTGTCGCAGATCCTCTCCGTCGCGACCGGTGGGGCGGTCGCGGTCGCCGCCGAACCGATCGAGGTGCAGCGCCCGGGTCGGCCCGTGGTGCCGCGCTCGGCCGGTCAGGCGGCGTACGTGCGGGCGATCCGCGAGCATGACGTCGTCCTCTGCAGCGGCCCTGCCGGGAGTGGCAAGACATTTCTCGCCGTGGCCCTGGGGGTGTCGATGCTCCGCACGGAGCAGGTCCGCAAGATCGTCCTCGTGCGCCCGGCTGTCGAGGCGGGGGAGAGTCTCGGATACCTGCCCGGCGACCTCCAGGCGAAGATCAATCCCTACCTGCGGCCGCTGCTCGACGCCCTCCGCGAGATGATCGACTTCGAGCACCTCAAGCGGCTCGGCGAGCAGGACATCGTCGAGATGATCCCCCTGGCCTACATGCGGGGGCGAACGCTCAACAACGCCTTCATCATCCTCGACGAAGCGCAG
>SXWA01000042.1 GCA_005791575.1 Planctomycetaceae bacterium | reverse complement strand
GGCGGCGATCCGCTCGCGGAGCAGGGCGGCGAAATCACGGCCCGACATGTCGTCGAGCTCACCCGCCACCAGCCAGGCATCGAAATGCCGCTGGCGGGCGAGCCGCAGGGCATCGGTGCCGCTGGAGCGGAAATGCAATTCAACCATGCCTTCGCGAGCCTGCGACGCCAGTTCGACGTGGTCGTCGAACCGGGGGTCCACGACCGCGATCCGGAGCACGGCAGAGGTGGCATCGATGGGCATGGGAATGCTCCTTGGGTCAATCAATCGTTGAAGGACAGAGATGGATGAGAAACGACTATGGAAATGAATCGGGGTGCTCGGGCTGGATGCCGGTCTTCACGACCGCTGGGCCGGGGCCACGCTGGTCGCGGGAGCCTCGAAGCCGGCAACGGTGAGGATGTCGAGCGTCACCGGCCTGACGCGGTAGCCGGCCACGCCGGCGGCGAGGGCCCGCTGCTCATCCTCGATGCGGTATTCGTCGGCCACGACGTAGACTCGGGACTTGACCAACTCGTCGAGGTGGCCCAGCGACACCGACGATCCCGAGCGGAGCGGATCGACGCTGCTCTGTTCGATGTCCTCAGCGAGCATGTCGAGGAGGTCGAATCCCGACATGTCAGGAAGCTCACCCGACACCATCCACACGTCGGCCCGGAATCGCTTCGCCATCCGCATGGCAGCCCGGCCGTCGGCACAGAAGTGCAGTCCGATCAGGCCCTTGCGGGCGGCAGCGACGAAGTCGGCGTAGTGGTGAATCGCCGAGTCGACGATCACGATCTCGCGGACCCGCTGGGCCTGGCCCGCCGAACCAGCGACACCATCATGGTTCGACGAGATTGGCTCGGACGTGGACATGTCGGCACTCCTTCCACAAGTTCAGCTTCCCGCGATCACATGACCGCGGTCGAGGCGACGACGCATGCCGGCGGACGCCGGGGCAAGCGGTGCGTGGACGTCGTGAACGGCCACGCACCGCCTGCATCCGGCCAGCCGGACGGCAGATCCGGAACGTCAGATCAACGACAGGATCGGGAGGAACAGCGAAATTGGCAGCAGACACAGCACACAATCGGACCGGGTGAACCAGGCCAGTGCCGGAGCGGTCCCGACGGTGCCTGACGAAACGCCCCGCGCCATGCTCGAACTGTTCATGACCCTACCTCCATTGACGGCTGCTGGTGAGAGCAGGTGACTGTTCCGAACGCCTCGGTAACCACCGGTTCCGAACGCGTCTCCGGGCCAACCTTCCCGAGCCACTCCGGCTGGTCGCCTTCATGGCCCGGGGCGTTTTCCCGGACGGCAGGGAAGCAATGCAGTTGGTGTGCCAAATTGTGGCGGCAGAGAATGTTTTTCAGCGATTGATGAAAAACGGCCGAAAACCGTTTTTTTGGCTGGATGTCCGGCGATCGCCGGAGGCCCTGGTGGGATGGTCACCACACCAACGGTCTCGTTTTCGGTTCGATTCGCTCCAGGGGGGTGGGGTGAATCGCACCACCCGGCCCAGTGGTTCGCACCACCCGGGGAGAGTGGTTCGCACCACCCGGGGAGAGTGGTTCACACCACCGGGGCACAAGCGACATCGCCGGCGCACTGCCCCGGCCGATCGCCCCCGTCGACGGTGCCGCAGCCTCGTCAGGCAACGGAAAGAAGGACGTCCCGGAGGACCGCCTCGAGGAGCGAGGAATCGACGTCGTCGGTCAATTCCACCCGACCGATCGCGGTGGGAAGGATGAACCGCACCCTTCCGTGGAGGGATTTTTTGTCGCGGGCCATGACGGCGAGCGCCCGCTCCACGACCGGTTCCTCCAGGCCCGGGGGGGCCGTCAGCGGCAGGCCGAAGCGGGCCAGGAGCGAGTTCTGTCGTTGGACCTCGTCCACGGTCCATCGCCCAGTTCCCGCGGCAAGCCTAGCGGCCGCAGCCATGCCGATGGCGACGGCCTCCCCATGGAGGAGCGCGCCATAGCCCGCCAGGGCTTCGAGGGCGTGGCCCACGGTGTGGCCGTAATTGAGGACGGCGCGGAGGCCGGTTCGCTCATGTTCGTCCTCCTCCACCACCCGTGCCTTGATGTCCACGCAGCGGCTCACGACGTGCGCCAGGGCCGCCGGATCCCGGGTCAGCACCTCGGCGGCGTGGGCTTCGAGCCAGGAGAAGAGTGGGGCGTCGAGAATCACGCCGTATTTCACCACTTCCGCCAGGCCGCTGCGGAACTCCCGGTCGGGCAGGGAAGCGAGCGTGTCGCTGTCGCAGGCCACCCCGACCGGCTGCCAGAAGGCTCCGACCAGGTTTTTCCCGGCCGCCAGATTGATCCCGGTTTTGCCGCCGATCGCGCTGTCGACCTGGGCCACGAGGGTCGTCGGGACCTGCCACACCGGGAGCCCGCGGACGAACGTTGCGGCCACGAAACCCGCCAGATCCCCCACCACCCCGCCGCCGACGGCGACGACATGGGTCGCCCGGTCGGCCGGCAGAGCGGCGAGCGCCTCCCAGAGACGCACGGTTTCCGCGGCTGATTTTGACCGTTCGCCAGACGGCACCGTGAGGGTGGTGACGGCGGCGCCGCTGGCCTCGAGCCCGGCCGCCACGCTCGCGGCAGGACCGGCCGCCACCGCCACATCGGCGATCACGACCATGCGTCGGGCCCCGGCGGCGGCGATCCGCGTGGTGAGCGGCTGGATCGCTCCGGGACCCACCATCACGTGGCAGGTGCAGCCGCCGGAAAACCGTATTTCCCGCTCGTAAAACGCCACGTCAGCCCACGCCGAGGCGTTCCAGGTCGGCCGCTGTTACGGTGATCACGCGGGCGAAACCGGAGTATTGCCGCGTGTAGTCCAACTCGGCGGTGTCGGCCGGGGTGGCGTGGAGCGCCGCCTCGACCCGTTCCCGGTCGGTGGACGACCAGTCGTCATACTCGGCTGGCCAAATGGTGTGGGCCTCGACAACGAGGGCCTCACGGTAGGGGTCGAAGGCGTTGGGCATGGGGAGTCCTGTCGCTGCCGGCAGGTCGGCCGACGGATCGCTCCGGGGACGTCGTCGCCGCTCGCGGGCAGTATATCCTCCCGCAGGTGTTCTCTCGCTCCCCGAGGTGTCTTCCGTGACCGATCCCCGGGCTCCCCTCCCCGACGCCCGCGCGTTCCAGCCCGTTGCCGCCGTGCCGCGATCGGGAGCCGGAGTCAGCGGCCGGCATCTCGTGCTCGGACTGATGGCCCTCGGTCTCGTTGCCGCGCTGGTCGGTATCGGCTACCAGCGGCGGCAGACGCGCGGCTGCCTCGCCTTCTACGGGCCCGAGATGGCGCGGGCGATCACCTCGGCCCGGCATGTCGAACTCTGGACAGGGCTCCGCCAAGGCAGCGATGCCCGGCACGTGGTGGCTACTGCCCGGCTCGACGTCAGCGCTGCCAAGGGGCTTGTCCACCTCCGACGCGGCCTTGTCGAGGATGCCAATTTCCGCCCGTTGGCCGGCGCACCCCCCCAGACCGCGGCGCCTGCCTGGGCCTATGCCCTGGTGTTCTCCCCGGAGCCGGTCGCGCGTGCGGGAAACGGAACCACGGAGGGGGTCGTCGCCGTGCTGTTCGACGGCGATGCCACCGGCACCCCCCGCTGGCTGTGCGTGGCCGGTCGGCCGGGACAGATGCCCATCGGGCGGATCGGGCCCGGCATCCGCTCCTGGTTCGGTGCCACGGTGGGGTCTCGCGGGGCTTCCGGGCGGTGAAACCGGCCTTTTGGCCGCGGCACCTACGAGCCTATCCTTCGCCCGCGGTGGCGGGCCTGACCGCAACCGGGCCTCTCCGGTCCGGACGGCCGGTTCCTGCCGAGGAGCGAGTCATGAGATCCATCGCGGTGGCCAACCAGAAGGGGGGCGTCGGCAAGACCACGACGTCGGTCAACCTCGCCGTCGGCCTTGCCCGTGCAGGCCGGCGGATCTGCCTCATCGATCTCGATCCGCAGGCGCATGCCACGCTCCACGTCGGCGTCCAACCCGGGGCGCACCCGGTGTCGGCATTCGATCTCCTTGCCGGCGGCGCGTCGCTGGCGGAAGCGACCGTGGAAGCGGGGGAGAACCTCTGGCTCGTGCCCTCGCACATCGATCTGTCGGCCACGGAGGTCGCTCTGGCTGGCCAGCCCGGCCGCGAGTCGATTCTCCGGCGGCGGATGGAGGCTGAACCGGCATGTGCCGGTCCCAACGGCTACGACTACTGCATCATCGACTGTCCGCCGTCGCTCGGCGTCCTGTCCCTCAATGCGATGGCCGCGGTCGATCGGGTGCTGCTCCCCCTGCAGCCCCACTTCCTCGCCCTCCACGGCTTGAGCAAATTGCTCGAGACCGTGGAACTGGTCGCGGAGCGGGTCAATCCCCGCTTGGCGGTGCTCGGCGTGGTCCTCTGCCTCTATGAGTCGGGCACGCGTCTGGCCGGCGAAGTGGGGCGGGACGTGGAGGCCTTTTTCTCGGCGGCCGACCAGGCAACCGATCGTCGCCACCCGGCGTGGAGCGGGGCCCGGGTGTTCGGCACGAAGATCCGTCGGAACATCCGGCTTGCGGAGGCACCCAGCTTCGGGCGCTCGATCTTCGATTACGCCCCCGATTCGCACGGTGCGGAGGACTATCGGGCCCTGGCCGCAGAGGTCGATCAGGCGGCAGCGGTGGATGACGTCCGCGACCGGCGTGCCGCCTGACCGCGATCAGCGGCCCGACGGTGCGCCACGCTGGCGTCGTTCGGCGCGGGGGCGGCGTCGGTCGCGGCCACCAAGCCGACCTGCGGAACGGCGACCTGCGGAGTGGCCACCGGGGCGGCAAGCAGTTCCGGGAGCCACCAGTAACTCGAGGCGGAAGGGTCGAAACCGACGAGGATGCAGGTGGCGTCGAAATCCTCCGCCGAGAAAAACGGCACCGGCTCCGGCAGTGAACCGGAGGTGACGGGAGCTGGCAGAGGGCGGCGGATCCGAGCCATGGCGACCGCTGATTCCGGAGGGAGGGGGCGGAGTGTGATTCGTCCGGCGGTTGGCGTGGAGATCAGTTTCCGCGGGTGGAGCGCCCGGCTCGAAATCGCCAGCGGGCTCCAGGGAACCACCAAAAAGAGTCTGCATTCGGAACAATGGGCAATCAAGGAAAGCTGGAGAAAATGGGGTGCCGCCGTGGTTTTTCGCGGAAAATCCCTTTTTTTCGTATCGTTCGCCCCGGGTGATCCCAGATCGGCGCAACCAGCAGGGGCCGGTCGGGTGCCGATCCAAGATGGGGCTTTCCCTTTTTTCTTTCCGCTCCAGACGAGGCGTTCGATGCCACACGGGTCAGCCGGCGCGGTGAATCCGCATGCGGTGAGTCGATCGCCCGGAATGAAGCCGGGCATGATCCCGGCCGCCTGGATCACCGTTGCCCGGGGGGGCGCGATCGCCCGCGGGGCGCTCGTGCTGGCGGCGCTCGTGCTCGGGGCGGGGATCGGGTGTGGCAGTGCAGCCGGCCAAGAGGCGGCACCACGCGGCTATCGCCAACTCACCCCCGGAGTGCTCACGGTCATCCCGGCCGACGCGTCCGCCGACGATCCGCTCCAGCGTGCCGACATTCCCGAGATCACCCGCGGGTATCTCGAGCGGGAATGGGAACCGCGGCAGGCCCCCCCCGGCAGCACCCTCGTGGGCCGGGGTCGCAACCGCGACTTCCTCCGCGACATCTGGTGCCTCGAGTTCGCCTTCAAACCGCCGCGGCAGATCGACGTCGACATCCCCGCGCCGGAACTGAAAATGCGGCGGAAGCGGGTCTGGTACATGGTCTATCGGGTGCGCAACACCGGTGGCCGGCGCGTGGTCGGGGCCGATGGCGACCTGACACGCCTCTCCACCGAGGCCGTGAAGCTGCCGGTACGGTTCGTGCCGCATCTGGTCCTCGAGAGTGTCGAGGGGCTCACGGAGGCGGAGGGCACCTCCGAGTACCGCGCCTATCTCGACCGGGTGATCCCCAACGCCGTGCAGGCGATCCGCGAGCGGGAGTTCCGCGACACCCCCGATTTCCAGTTGCTCGACAGCGCCAGCATGGCGGCTGCGCTGATCCCGCCGGGGGGCGAGCGTTGGGGGGTGGCCACGTGGGAGGATGTCGATCCGCGGATCGATTACTTCGCGGTGTTCGTCCGCGGCCTGACCAACTCGATCCGCTGGCGGCCCCGGGCAGACGCGGTGTTCACCCCCGATTCGGTTCCGGGGGCCGGCCTGGAATACGCGCTGGAAAGCCTCCGTCTCGACTTCTGGCGGCCCGGCGACGATCGCGACGAACAGGCTGAGCAGATGAGCGCCGGCCATGCCGGGCTCTTCGAGTCGCGGTCGCTGGGAAACCGGTTGCTCGAACTGGCGGCACGGCCGGCGGTGGTGAAGTCGCGGCCGGCGCTCGGGCTCGAACAACTCGGGCTCACCTGGCAGGAGATCGTCGATCCGCGTCCGGCCGCCGATCCTGCCCAGGAACGCGATCCACCCGCGACCCTCGCGCCGCTGGCGCTTGTCGTGGAGCGGGCGGCCGGGCTCCCCAACGCCGCATCACGGGGAGAGGCGGTCCGGAACCTGCTCGGTGATCTGGCGATCGGCTGGTTCGAGGAGGTGGCGCGAAACCTCGCCGCGCCAGCCAATCCCCGGCAGGATGCGGCCCGCCGTGCGGCGCTCGAGGCGATCGGGGTGACCCCGGAGGCGGTCGCCGAGAAACCGCTCGCCGCGCTCGGCAAGGTGCTCGCCGCCGTGGAGAAGATCCGCGATCCCGGCCGCCGTGAGGCGGTGGTGGCGGCGCTGTTCGGCCCGGCGGCCGAGCGTGTCGACGACTTGGCAAAAGAGTTGGCCCTCGCCCGCGGCGAGGCGGTCCTCGACACATACGATCTCGACCGCAGGCCGCTCGCCTCGGCGGGCCCCCTCGGCGGATTCGACTTCGCGCGGACGATCATCGACGGCGAAGCCGACCCCGCGGTGCGGACCCGCCTGATCGAGGGGTTGTTTGGAGCCGATGGTCCCGGCCTCTACGCCGCCGCCACGGCCGCGGGGGAGGGAATTGACCGCGCCTGGGTTTTCCGTTACGAATCAATGGAATAATGGTGGTCGCAGCCCGTTCCGGTGCAGAGATCGGCTCGCTGTTGGGAATCGCCCACCTGTTCTGAGCCCACCTGTTCTGAATCGACCTGTTCTGAATCGAATTTGTCCACGCTGAGGAAGGTGTCGTCATGGCCCATAAAAAAGGTCAGGGTTCCAGTCGCAACGGCCGTGATTCGAATGCCCAGCGTCGGGGGGTGAAGAAGTTCGCCGGTCAGGCGGTGCGGGCCGGCAATATTCTCGTCCGTCAGGTGGGCACCAAGTTCCACCCCGGCAACAACGTCGGCATGGGGACCGACTACACCCTCTTCGCCCTGGTCGACGGCGTTGTCGGGTTCGACCGCGAAGGCCGCCGGGTGAACGTGCTGGCTGGCTGAACGGGTTGCCCAGGGCTGGCTGGTTTCCAAATCGGCCGGGATCGATTCAGCCGGGTTCATTCGGCCGCGTGCAGCTATGGGCCGGGTGCCGGACTGATCTGGGCAGCGGACGGGCCCCTGGCGAACCGGCCGGTGCCGGGATGGTGATGCCACTGTTGGATTCGTGGCCGCTGATGGATGCGTGACGGCAACGTCAGCGAGGGGCCGATGTTCGTCGATCGAGTGCGCATCGAGGTCGTGGCCGGCGATGGCGGCCGCGGCAGCGGAAGCTTCCGCCGTGAGAAATACATCCCCCGCGGTGGCCCCGACGGCGGCGACGGTGGCGCCGGCGGCAGCGTGATCCTCCGCGCCGCAGCGGGCATCGACTCGCTGGCGGCCCTCGCCCACCGCAACCAGTGGCGGGCTGGCCATGGTGAGCCGGGTGGGCCGGCCAACTGCCACGGTCGTTCCGCCGAGGATCTCGTCCTCCAGGTGCCCGCGGGCACGATCGTCACCGACGAGCACACGGGGCTCGTGCTCAAGGATTTGGCGAGCGCCGGTGACTGGATCGTGGCCGCCCTCGGTGGCACCGGCGGGTTCGGCAACGTCCACTTCAAGACCTCCACCAACCGCGCGCCGCGCACCACCACGCCGGGTGGCAAGGGGGAGGCCCGGCGACTGGCGCTCGAGCTCAAGGTGATTGCCGACGTCGGGCTCGTCGGCCTGCCGAATGCCGGCAAGAGCACGCTCCTGTCGCGGCTGTCGCGGGCCCGGCCCCAGATTGCTGACTACGCCTTCACCACCAAGTCGCCGATGCTCGGCATCGTCGCCGTCGATCGCGACCGGAGCTTCGTCCTCGCCGACCTGCCGGGGCTGATCGAGGGGGCCCATGCGGGCACCGGCCTGGGCCACGAATTCCTCCGCCATGTCGAGCGGGCGGGGATTCTCGTCCACGTCGTCGAGCCGGCCCCGATCGACGGCTCCGATCCCGTCGCCAACCACCGCACGATCCGGGCGGAACTGGCGGCCTACGATCCTGTCCTGGCCACGCGGCCGGAGATCACGATCGTCAGCAAGGCCGAGTTGCCCACCGCGGCGGAGGTCCGTGACCGTCTCGAGGCGGAGGTCGGCCGCCCGGTGATCGCCGTCAGTGCCGTCACCGGCATGGGGCTCGACCTGCTGGTGCGCGCGGTGGTGCGCGAGCTCGACCGCCCCCGCGACGCTGCCGCGAAGCCGCAGCCACCAGCGGCTCCGCAGCCGGCAGTGCCGCCGCAGCCAGCCATGCAGCTGGAGGCACCAGTCGATCTGGAGGCACCAGTGGAGCCGGACCGGCCATGAAGCCCCCCTCCACCTGCCTCGGCGACACGGTGCTGCTGGCCGACGTCGGCAACAGCCGGATCAAACTCGCGGCGGTGGCCTCCTGGGGTGAGGAGACGGGCGCGGCGCGGCTGCCGCGCCTTGTCCACCGCCAGGACCTCTCGAGCCGCGACTTCCATCCCGACAACCTCGATCGCTGGCTGGCCCAGGCCGCCGGCGGCACCGCGGTGCTGCTCGTGGGCAGCGTGCACGACGCCGCCGCCGCGCGGCTCGAGGCGGCGGTGGCCGAGGTGTCCGCCACGCGGCACCGGGCCCTGCGGCAGCGCCGGGTGGGGCATGCCGACCTGCCGCTCGAGGTGCGGCTCCCCGAACCGCACCGCGTGGGGATCGACCGGCTCGCCGCCGCCGCTGCCGCCGGCCTGCTCCGACCGTCGGGCAACCCGGCCATCGTCATCGATTGTGGCACCGCGGCGACCGTCGGGTGCCTGTCGGCCGACGGCGCGTTTCTCGGCGGTGCGATCCTCGCCGGCCCGGCGCTGCTCGCCCGGGCGCTCGCCGAGGGCACCAGCCGGCTCCCGGAGGTTGAGTTGCTCGGCTCGGCGCCGCCGCCCCCCATGCCGGGCCGCACCACCCACGAGGCGATCGCTGCCGGCATCGGCTGGGGGATCCGCGGGGCGATCCGCGAGCTGCTGACCCAGGCCCAGGCTGCGGTCGGGGGCGACGCGGCGGTGTTTCTCACCGGCGGGTGGCGTGGGGCGGTGCGCGACGTCCTCCCGGGCGTGATCGAGGTGCCTGACCTCGTGCTCACGGGCCTCGGGCTGGCGGCGGCCAGAGCCTGCGACCGCTGATCGCTGCCGCTGAGCCCGCGGCGTGGTGGCTGTGCCGCACGCGGCTTCGCGATCCGGAACGGCGGAGGTGCGTGGGTGGCGACGGCCCCGGCGGGGCGGGGTAGACTCGCCCCACCGACCGCAGCCGATCGCCGGCCTGCCGCCGGTTTGGCACGCAGGATTCCGCCGCCGTGACATCTGTCAGCCCGCCCGATCCAGGCGTCTCCGAGACCGATCGGAACCATCGCTCCCGCACCCTCGCCCTGGCCGCCGCCCGGGTCGCCGGGGAGAGCCGGGGCACCGACGTGCAGGTGCTCGACCTGCGCGGCCTGACCCCCGTGTTCGACTATTTCGTCGTCGCCACCGGCGCGAGCCGGCGGCAGCTGCATGCCATCGCCGACGAGATCGAGCAGGTCGTCGGCCGCGATCTCGACGACCACAAGCGCGGCGGCGAGGGCTACGAAGAGGGGCGCTGGATCGTGCTCGACTACGGCGACGTCGTCGTCCACCTCTTCGACGCCGAGGCCCGTGGCTACTGGGACATCGAGCATCTCTGGAGCGATGCCCGCCGGGTGCAACTGCCCGCACAGGGGGCGGCGACGTGACCGCGGCGTCCGCACCGGCCCCGCCAGCCGGTCCGTCGCCCGACGGCGCCGGCACGTTCCGCGACCGCCTCCGGGGCGCGTTTGCCACCGCCCTGACCGGAGCCGCTGCCGACGGTGCGCTACCGGTGGCCGCGGCCGACATCCCGGCGCTCGTCGATCAGGTCCGGGAAACGGCCGACGCGAAGTTCGGCGACTACTCCGCCACGCTGGCGATGGGGCTGGCGAAGAAGGCCGGCAGGAAGCCGCGCGACGTGGCGATCGAGGTCGCCACGCGGCTGCCCACGGCGCCCGGCTTCGAGGCCACGTTCACGCCGCCGGGCGATCCGGTGGGGCCGGGGTTCATCAACGTCCGGGTGCGCGACGACGCCCTCGCTGCGGCGATCTCGGCGGCCTTCCGCGACCCCCGCCTCGGCGTGCCGAAGGTCGCCGCCCCCGCGACGATCGTCATCGACTTCAGTTCGCCGAACGTCGCCAAGCCGATGCACGTCGGCCACATCCGTTCGACGGTCATCGGCGACGCCGTGGCGCGGATCCTCTCCTTCCGCGGCCATCGGATCATCACCGACAACCATCTCGGCGACTGGGGGACCCAGTTCGGGATGATCATCTGGGGCTGGAAGCACTGCCGCGACGATGCCGCCTTCGCCGCCGACCCGACCGCCGAGTTGGGCCGGCTCTACCGCCTCGTCCGCCGGGTGGCCGACGCCAAGCCGGAGGATCTGGCCGCCGATCCGCAGGCGGCCGCCCTCGCCGCGCGCCATCCCGCCGCCGGCCGCGAGGTGCTCGAGGAGACGGCGAAGCTCCACGCCGGCGACGCGGAGAACCGCGCCCTCTGGGAGCGTTTCATGCCCGCCTGCCTGGCCGACATCGAGCGCCTCTACGGCCGGCTCGGGGTGTCGTTCGACCACTGGCTCGGGGAGAGCTTCTTCCAGCCGTTCCTCGCCGACGTGGTCGCCGACCTCGAGCGGCGCGGGCTGGCGCGCGAGAGCCGCGGCGCGACGGGGATCTTCCTCGACGGCGACGACAAACCGCCGTTCCTCGTGCGCAAGGCCGACGGCGCGTTTCTCTACGCCACCACCGACCTGGCCACGATCCGCTGGCGGCTCGAGCACTGGAAGCCCGACCGGATCCTGTATGTCGTCGACCATCGCCAGGGGCAGCACTTCGACCAGCTCTTCAAGACGGCGGGCCTGTGGGGCGTGCCCGGCCTCGACCGGGTGGCGCTCGTCCATGTCGCCTTCGGCACCGTCCTCGGCGACGACGGCAAGCCGTTCAAGACGCGCTCCGGCGACACCGTGGGCCTCGAGTCGCTCCTCGACGAGGGGGTGGAGCGGGCGGGAGCGGTGATCGCCGCCGACGAGGGGCTCGCGGAGGAGGAGCGGCGCCGGGTGGCGGAGACGGTCGGCATCGGGGCGATCAAATACGCCGACCTCTGCCAGAACCGCACCACCGACTACGTCTTCAGCTACGACAAGATGCTCGAGCTCAAGGGCAACACCGCGGCCTACATGCAGTATGCGGTCGCCCGGGTCGAGGGGGTGCTCGAGAAGGGGGGCATCGACCGCGAGGCGCTGCGCAGCGCTCCCCCGGCGATCGTGCCGGTCGACCCACGCGAGCGGGCGCTGGCCCTGGCGATCCTCCGCTTCGGCGAGGTGCTCGAGGATGTCGAGGCCGACTACCGCCCCAACCTCCTCACCACCTGGCTCTACGATCTCGCCGGCCGCTATTCCGCCTTCTACGACGCCCTGCCGATCCTCAAGGCGGCGGAGCCGGAACGCGGCAGCCGCCTCGCCCTGGCCGACCTCACCGGCCGCGTCCTCCGCAAGGGGCTCGACCTGCTCGGTATCGGCACCGTCCGGCGCATGTGACACCGAGCGCCGGGCCAGACCCCAG
>SXWA01000041.1 GCA_005791575.1 Planctomycetaceae bacterium | reverse complement strand
CGTCGTTGTTCCCACGCTCGCGCCTGCCGTGGCCTACGCCCAGGATGATGCCGCGGCCGACGAGGAGGCGGCCGAAGAGGGCGAGAGCATGCTCGTCTTCTACTACAAGGCTCTCGGGCTCCGGTACGTGATCGTGTTTCTCGTGCTCTCATTCGCGCTTGTCGCTCTGCTGGTGATGTGTTTCCTGCAGATCCGCCGGGCCGTGCTCATGCCGCCGGCGCTTCGCAGCGGCTTCGAGTCCCACCTCGAGGCGAAGCAATATCAGGAGGCGTACGAGTTGGCGAAGGCCGATGATTCGTATCTCGGCCGGGTGCTCGCCGCCGGGATGGGCAGTCTGCAGACGGGCTATCCGGCCGCCGTCGAGGCGATGGAGGAGGCCGAGGCCGACGAGGCGATGAAGCTCGACCACAAGGTGAGCTACGTCTCGTTGATCGGGGCCCTCGCGCCGATGTTCGGGCTCCTCGGCACCGTCGACGGGATGGTGAGCGCCTTCATGGTGATCGCCAAGAGCGCCACCTCCCCGAAGCCCTCGGAACTCGCCATCGGCATCTCCCAGGCACTGATCACCACCCTCATCGGCCTGTGGCTCGCGATTCCCGCCATCGCCTGCTTCGCGCTGTTCCGCAACTGGCTGCAGAAACTCAATGTCGAAGTCGACGAGGAGGCCACCCGGTTGATGGGGCGGTTCCAGTCGATGCCCGCGAAGACGAGCCGCAGCAGTTCCGCCACGGCACCGGCCCCGTCCCGTGAGGGGGGCACCCATGGCGCGTAGGAGCGTGTCGTCGGGGGCGTCGACCACCGAGATCGACATGACCCCGATGATCGACATGACGTTCCAGTTGATCACGTTCTTCATGTTCGTGATGAACTTCTCCGAGGCGGAGCAGGACGAGCGTATCCGGCTGCCGCTCAGCCAGCTCGCCAAGCCGTCCGACAGGGTCGTCGAGAAGCCGCTCACGCTCCAGCTCACCAGCGCCGGCGCGGTGATCTACGCCGGAGAGTTGGTCTCGGTGCGCGACATCGGCGGGTATCTGGAGCGTGAGAAGGCGGTGATGCTCGATGCCGGCCGCGAGCCGAGCGCGGCCACCGTGATCATCCGCGCCGACGGGCGGGCGAAGACCGGCGAGGTCCAGGAGATCATCCGCACCTGCCAGGAGAAGGGGTTCGAGAAATTCGCCCTCCGGGCCCAGTACGACGAGGGGGGCTGAAGCGATGGCGCGGCGCACGTCCTCGAATCTGAGCGAGAAGGTCGAAATCAACATGACGCCGATGATCGACGTCGTGTTCCAGTTGATGTCGTTCTTCATGTGCACGCTCAAGGTGATCGCGCCGGAGGGCGACTTCGACATCCGCATGCCGTTGGCGACCGCCGCGGCGGCCGTGCCCGACGATCAGCAGGTGCCGCCGATCCGGGTGCGGTTGGCCGCCAACGCCGATGGTCAGTTGACCGGGATCACGATGAACGGCAGCCCGGTCGCCGACTTCGCCGAGCTGCGGCGGAAGATCGTCGGTCTGGTGGGCAACGACCGCGGCCCGAATTCGCTCGCGGAGCGGACCGAGGTGGAATTCGATTGCGACTTCGGCCTCCGCTACTTCAACGTGGTGCAGGCGATCACCGCGGTGTCGGGGACGGTCGAGGACGGCCGGATCGTGGAGCTCGTCCGCAAGATCAAGTTCACCCCCGCCAAGCGGGCGGCCGCCCGGGCTCCCTGATCCCGGGCTGAATCCGGCGGGCTGGCGCGGCACGGTGTCGCCCGGGCTGAGTCCGTCCTGCAGCGGCCGGGCTCGCGCGGCCGATCGGGGCGGTGTCGGGCGCGGGTCTCGACCCGGAGGCATCAGCCGCGCGGATGGAAGCGGCCATGGACGCGCCGCAGCCGCCCCGAATCGACGTGGGTGTAGCGCTGGGTGGTGGCGATGCTCGAGTGGCCGAGCATCTCCTGCACGTGCCGCAGGTCGACCCCACCCGCGACGAGATGGGTGGCGAAGGAATGGCGCAGCGTGTGCGGCCCGATGTCGGTCGGGATCCCCGCCGCGGTCGCATGCTGGCGGACGATCTCCCAGATCCGCATCCGTGAGAGCCGATTGCCGCGCGAGGAGACGACGGCCCAGTCGGTTGCCACGGAGGCGGTCCAGGTCGCCCGCGGTCCATCGAGCCACCCCCCGAGTGCGGTGATCGCCCGCCGGCCCAGGGGCACGACCCGCTGTTTGTTGCCCTTGCCGTTGCAGGTGCAGTAGCGCTCTGCGAGATGGAGGTCGCCCAGTCGCAAGCCGCTCACCTCCGAGGCCCGGCACCCGGTGGCGTAGAGCAGTTCGAGGAGCGCGCGGTCGCGCTGGCCCCGGGCGCTCTTTGGATCGGGCGCCGCGAGGAGCCGGTCCACCTGGCCCGGGGAGAGCGTGGTGGGGATGGCGTCGTCCCGGCGTGCGGCCACGACCGCGGCAGCGGGGCTCTCCGCCACCACCCCCTCCAGCTGGAGGAAGGAGAAGAAGGTACGCAGCGTCGCCGCCTGACGGGCGATGCTGGCCCGCGCCAGCCCGCGCTTGGACAGGGCGGAGAAGTAATCGCCGAGCATCCCCACGGTCACCGTGGCCACGGGGCGCGCGGCCAGCCATTCGGCGAAACTCGCGAGGTCGCGCCGATAGGCGGAGCGAGTGTTGTCGGCCAGGGTCCGTTCGTGCCGGATGTACCGGAGAAACCGCTCGGTGAGCACCGCCATCGTCACCGGCTCGCCGTCGCCGGCGGGGCAATCGTCGAGGACGATCTGCCGCGGGCCACGGCCGGAACGGCCGCGTGGCAACGGCTGCCGGGCGTGCGGATCGTCGGGCATCGGCATCGCCCTCCCGGGGCGGGCGCCCCGTTCACGGGCCGCCGCTCAGGCGTCGTAGCCGAGGTTCGGGGCGAGCCACCGCTCCACTTCGGAGACCGCCATCCCCTTGCGGCGGGCATACGCCTCGACCTGCTCGCGGGTGATGCGGTCCACTGCGAAGTATCGGCTGTCGGGGTGGGCGAAGTAGAGTCCGCTGACACTCGCCGCCGGCAGCATGGCGTAGCTTTCCGTGAGCGTCATGCCGGCGGCCTCGCCGGCGTCGAGCCATTCGAACAGCGACCGCTTCTCGGTGTGATCGGGACAGGCGGGGTAGCCGGGGGCCGGGCGGATGCCGCGGTACCGCTCCTCGATCAGGTCCTCGGGGGCCAGCCCCTCGCCACGGCCATAGCCCCACTCCCGTCGGACCTTGGCGTGGAGCCACTCGGCAAACGCCTCGGCCAGCCGGTCGGCCAGTGCCTTGACGAGGATCGACGAGTAGTCGTCGTGCTGCCGGTCGAATTCCCGACAGAGCTCATCGCAGCCGTGGCCGGCGGTGCAGGCGAAAGCCCCGACGTAGTCGCCACGACCGCTCCCCACGGGGGCGACGAAGTCGGCCAGCGCGTGGAACACGTCCTGGCCCTTCCGCTCCCACTGCTGCCGCAGGGTGTGGATCCGGCCGAAGTCGCTGGTGCGGGAGTCGTCGGTATAGAGCACGATGTCGTCACCGTCGGCATTGGCGGCGAAGAACCCGTAGACACCGCGCGCCACCAGCGCCTCCTCGCGGACGATCCGGTCGAGCAGCGCCAGGGCATCGGCGTGGAGGCGCCGGGCTTCCTCCCCGACGGTGGCATCGGAGAAGATCGCGGGGTACTTCCCCTTCAGCTCCCAGGACATGAAAAACGGCGACCAGTCGATGAACGGGATGAGTTCCGCGAGCGGCACCCGATCGAGGCGCCGGATGCCGAGGAACTCCGGCACGTCGATCGGGGTGGTCGCCCAGTCGGTCGTCCAGCGCTTCGCGCAGGCGGCGGCGTAGGGCACGAGCTTCGTCTCCTGCCGGCGTTTGAAGTTCTCCACGTCGCGGGCCTGCGCCTCCCGGGTGCTGCGGACAAACTCCTCGCGGGCGTTCACATTGAGGAGTTTTTCCACCACGCCGGCGGCGCGCGAGGCGTCGTTGACGTGGACGACGGCGCCTGAATACCGCGGCGCGATCTTCACCGCCGTGTGGCGCGCCGATGTCGTCGCCCCACCGATGAGCAGCGGCATCCGCAGCTTGGCGTGCTCGAACTCCAGGGCCACCTGCACCATCTAGTCGAGGCTCGGGGTGATCAGTCCCGAGAGGCCGACGATGTCGGCCGGATGGCG
>SXWA01000040.1 GCA_005791575.1 Planctomycetaceae bacterium | reverse complement strand
CGCGCCGCCGAGGTGCTCGGGGCCCCGCCCGCCGCCGACCGCGCGCCGCTCGTGGCGGCCTACCGGGCGAGCCTCCCCGCCGGTGCCGATCCCGCGGCGGGCCGGGCGGTGTTCCGCAAGCAGTGTGTCGCGTGCCACCGGGTCGAGGGGGAGGGGCGCGACCTCGGGCCGAACCTCGCCGCGATGCAGGCACGCGGCCCCGAGGCGATCCTCCTCGGGATCCTCGACCCGACCCGCGAGGTGCTCCCCGCGTATCTCGCCCACGCGGCGGTCACCGCCGACGGCCGCAGTGTCGGCGGCGTGATCGCCGCCGAGTCGGACGGGGCCGTCACCCTGCGCACGGCCGACGGCAGCGACGTGGTGCTCCCGCGCGACGAGATCGAGTCGCTCGTCAACACGCGCCGGTCCCTGATGCCGGAGGGATTCGAGCGCTCGATCGATCCGCAGGGGATGGCCGACCTGATCGCCTACCTGATGCAGGCGAAGTGAGCGCCGCCCGGCTGCGTCACTCGGTCGCCACCGGCGCGGCGGGTGTCGCCTCGGGCCGGTCGGGCACCAGCCAGAGACCGAGGTCGTCGTTGCCGGTCGCGACATCCTCCGACCAGGAGTCCCGCGCCGTCGGTCCGCCGTCGTCGGCCCCGTCGCTGCCGACCCACCACACGAGTATCCCCCCCTCCACCGGCTTCGAGTGGAACGGCTCCTTGTCGGTGTAGGGGTCGCGCGGCACGGCCGACAGGTACTGGGGCACGAGAGCGTCGAGCGAGTCGGGGAGCCCGCCGCCGGCGAGCCGCCGCCTGGTCGCGGCGACGAGCACCCGGGCCGCACGGGCGCCGGCCTCGGCCCGCAACTGGGCCCCTTCGACGGCCCCCAACGCGGGCACGAGCAGCGCGGTGAGCGGCCCGCGCCGGGGGATCGACTGCTCGCTGCCGGCGATGTGCCCCCACGCGTCGCGTCGAGCGACGTCCTGGGCGGAGATCTTCTGGAAGCCGTGGAGCAGGTCCCGGTAGGCGGCCAGGTCGGCCGGGAGGAACAGCGTCCGGTAGAGGATCCCGACGCGGTCGGCGATCGAGCCAACACTCCCGTTCCCGGCGAGCGGATCGAGCATCGACATCGGCATCCTTCCGGAAGCGATGTCGGCAAACACCGAGAGCCCGAGCGTCTCCTCGCCGAGCATGCACTTCAGCAGCGGCGGCGGGGGGCCGACCAGGCCGTCGAGACCGGGATCGTCGAGGAGCGGGAGATCGTCGGCCTCGAGGCTCGGCAGCACGCGGGAGAGCGTGTCGCGGGCGAGGGCATCGAGGGCCAGCGCCACCAGATGGGAGATGAGGATCGGTTCCGCCGCCGCCTGGCGGCCGATCCGGTGGATCCGCACCGTGTCGGCGAGCGCGGCCGCGGCATCGCCGTCGGCAGCGGCCCGCCGGGCGGCGATCGCCAGCAGCCGGGCTTCGCCGCGCAGCGCCTGGATCTCCGGCAGGAGCATGTCGATCGACGGCCGGCTCCAGTCGCGGTCGAACCGGCACGCGTTCTTGTCGGCCGCCCGGCGGATGAGGTCGAGCGTGTCGGCATGCCGGGTGAGCTCTGCGGCGACTTCCGGGCTGCGGATGTCGAGAGGGCTGTCGGGATCACCGTCGAGGAAGTCCTTCTTGAAGGGATCGTCGGCGGCGAGCAGGGCCGCGGCGTGGCGGTGGAGCGGCGCGGCGTTGTCGGCCTCGGCGACCGCCGGCGGCAGATTGGCCTGCATCAGCGCCGCGGCCTCGGCCCGTGCCTGTGCCGCCTCGGCGGCGACGGCGTTGTCCACCGCCACGAGCGTGCCGTAGGCCACCATCGCCGCCATGCCGCACAATCCCGCCAGGCCGATCACCGGCCAACCGGCGGCGGCCGGTGCGCCGCTCTCGGCACCGCGCCACAGGCCGTCGGTGGCAATCCACACCCCGCCACCGAGCGCCGCGATCGCCAGCGTGAGCGTGGCGGCGAAGTGATTGGTGTCGAGCGGCCGGGGGCCGAAGGCGAGGAACCCCGTCAGCCCCACGGCGGGCAGGAGCAAAAGCACCGGCACCGCCCAGCCGACGATGGCCAGCGACGAGCGGAACGTCGTCGCGCGCGCCGCCGCGGCGGTGAACGTCGCCGACCAGAGGAGGCAGGCTGCCAACACGAACAACCAGAAAAGTGGGAGGCCCATCAGAGGGTTCCTTTCAGCCAGTGTTCCGGGGGAAGCAACCGCAGCGCCGCGATCGACGCCGGCGGGGCACCGTCAGCGCTGGTCGGGATCACGGAATCACCATCGGCGGCGGCCCGGGCCGGGGGGGCGATCCCGTCTGCCGCCACGGAAGCCGGCACGGCGATTCCCGCCGCCGCCAGCCGATCGGAGAAGCGCGCACGGGGTGCCGCCGTTGCATCGCCTGCCACGGGAGATGCCATCCAGGGCGCGAGCGCAAGCGAGAGCGCGAGGCTCGCCAGCAGGGCGAGCGCCAGCGGCCACGGCTCACGGTGCGGCGCGGGCAGCAGGTCGGCCGCGGCGAACTCGTCCGTGCCGAGGGCGTCGACCACCGCGCCGAGCACCCTGCCGCGCAGATCGCCCGGGGCCGGAGGCACGCTGCCGCGCTCCAGGCGCCGGGCGACGATCTCCAGGGCCGGCGGCAGCGCGGGCTCACGGCGCCGCTCATGGTGGTCGGTGGTCATCGCTGCACCTCGGGAGCGGGCTTTCGGGCGGGGTGGGGCTCGGGGGCATCGTCGGCCAGGGCAGTGCGGAGTTTTTCCAGCGCGTAGCGCCAGCGGCTGGCGGCGGTGTTGACGCTCACGCCGAGCGTCGCGGCGATCTCGGCCAGCGAGAGCCCGCCGTCGGTCTTCAGGAGCACCACCGCGCGCTGGTCCTGCGGGAGCGCCGCCACCGCGGCGGCCAGTTCGTCGTCGGGAGCCGGGGCCGGCCCGGCCACCGGTCCATGCGGCCCCGACCCCTCGGCCGTGCGCTCGCGGAGGCGGTCGAGCGTGGCCCGCCGCGCGGTCGCCTGACGCCGGCGGCGAAACACCGTGTGGCGCAGGGCGGTGAACATGTAGCCCTCCAGATCACTCACCGCCCCGAGCCGGTCGCGCCCCCGGGCGAGTGCCACGAACAGGTCCTGCACCGCGTCTTCCGCTTCGTGATCGTTGCCGGTGAGGAGCCGGGCGGCGGCCAGGAGCCGGCCCCCGAGCCGGTCGTAGAGCCGGGCGTAGGCCGCCGGGTCTCCCGCCACGAGGCTCGTGATGTCGGCGTTCACCGTTCGGTCCTCCGCAGGGTCGTCGTCTTCATGGAGTCACGCCGCCGGCGGAATTGTCTACCCGCCCGTCCGGCTTCTGTTCACCGGCTTCTGTTCAGCCGCTCCGCCCCCTATTCTGATCTCCCTGGGCCGTGGAGGTGCCGATGGACCGATTCGCGTTTTGCCGACGATTCGCGGTGGCACGGTGCGCGGCCTGGGGGCTCGCCATTTGGGGCACGGCCGCCCTCGCCGCCCCCCCGGCGGCAGACCCCTTCGACGGCCGGTCGCTGGCCGGCTGGATGGCGGCCGACGGGAGCGAGGGGACGGCCGGCTGGGAGATCACCGACGGCGTCTTCCACCTCCGTTCCGACGCGGTGCGGAAGGAGAACGGCGCCAAGGCGGGGCACCTGGTCACGCGCGAGGAGTTCGGGGACTTTCAGCTCGCCTTCGAGTGGAAGGTGGCTCCCGGGGGCAACAGCGGGATCAAATACCGCGTGCGGCGCTACGGCACGCGCTGGCTCGGCTGCGAGTACCAGATCTACGACGACGTCGGGGCGCGAGTCATCCCCGACCGCAACCGCTCCGGCGCCCTCTACGACCTGTTCGAGCCGGCCGCCGACAAGGTGCTCCATCCGGCCGGGGAGTGGAACAGTGCGCGGATCCTCGTGAAGTCCGGCCACGTCGAGCACTGGCTCAACGGGCAGCGGATCGTGAGCGCCGATGTCGGTAACCCGGAATGGGAGCGGCGGATCGCCGAGAGCAAGTTCAACGACGTGCCTGATTTCGCGCGTAATACCCGTGGTCGGTTCATGCTCACCAGCCACGGCAGCGAGGTCTGGTACCGCAACTTCCGCTTCGAGCCGCTCGGCGAGTAGGGCCGTGGCTCGGTGAACGCGGCGCTCGCCTGGGTAAACGCGGCGCTCCCCGCGGACGGCAGAAGTCTCCGGTTGTTTGCTGGCCGCAGGAGCGGCTGCGAGTCGTCTTCTGCCGGGGCTTGCCTGGGTGAACGCGGCGCTCGCCGCGGACGGCAGAAGTCTCCTCGCTGGGGCAGGATAGCCCCACGCTCGTCGAGCTTCCGCCGATCCGCGGCTCGCTCGGCCGATGGGCATGCGCGCGGTGGAGGGCGCGGATGGGCATCGTCTTCTGCCGGGGCTGGCCTGGGTGAACGCGGCGCTCGCCGCGGACGGCAGAAGTCTCCGGTTGTTTGCTGGCCGCAGGAGCGGCTGCGAGTCGTCTTCTGCCGGGGCTGGCCTGGGTGAACGCGGCGCTCGCCGCGGACGGCAGAAGCCTCCTCGCTGGGGCAGGATAGCCCCACGCTCGTCGAGCTTCCGCCGATCCGCGGCTCGCTCGGCCGGTGGGCACGCGGCCGGTGGAGAACGCGGATCGGGGTGGAATTGCGGGTGCCTCGGGGGGGCGCAACTGGCTATCCTTGGGGCGTGGAACCCGTGCCGCGGAGCGAATGACCATGGCAGACGAACAGGACGTCGGCAGCCCCAAGCCCAGTGCCGTCGAAGTGGCGAAGACCGCCAGTCATTACCTCCGTGGCGACATCGCCAAGGAGTTGGCCGACGGCGTGCCGGGGTTCGGCAAGGCGAGCGTCCAGCTCCTCAAGAACCACGGCACCTACCAGCAGGACGACCGCGAGGCACGCAAGGCCCGCGAGGGCGCCAAGAGCGAGCGGCAGATCTCGTTCATGATCCGGACCGTCGTTCCCGGCGGGAAGCTCACGGCGGCGCAGCTCCTGGCGGCGATCGACATGGGCGACGAATTGGGCAACGGCACCATCCGGCTCACCACGCGGCAGTCGATCCAGCACCACGGCGTGGTGAAGGGGGAGCTCAAGGACTTCATGCGCCGGGTCCATGCCAACCACCTGACCACGCTCGCCGCCTGCGGCGACGTCGAGCGCAACATCATGTGCTGCCCGGCGCCGATCCACGGCAATCCGGTCCGCGAGCAGATGCAGGCGAAGCTCGACGAACTCGCCCGCCACCTCGCCCCGCGCACGCGGGCCTACTACGAGATCTGGCTCACCGATCCCGACACCGGGGAACAGCAGCGCGTCGCCGGGGGGCCGGAGGTGGTCGAGCCGATCTACGGCCCGACCTACCTGCCGCGGAAGTTCAAGACCGCCTTCGCCCTTCCCGAGGACAACTGCACCGACATCTACGCCAACGACCTCGGCTTCCTCGTCGTCCACGAGCAGGGGCGGATCCTCGGCTACAACGTCCTCGCCGGGGGCGGCATGGGGGTGACGCCGAGCGCCGCCAAGACGTTTCCGGCGCTCGCCAAGCGGCTCGGCTTCGTGCCTCCCGAAGACGTCCTCGCGATCGCCGAGGCGATCGTCAAGGTGCAGCGCGACCACGGCAACCGCTCCGACCGCAAGGTGGCGCGGCTCAAGTACACGATCCACACCATGGGGCTCGAGAACTTCCGCGCCAAGGTCGAGGAGTACTTCGGCAAGAAACTCGCGCCGTGCCACCCGGCCGATGTCCACGGGTTCGACGACCACATCGGCTGGTTCCCGCAGGGGAACGGGAAGCACTTCTACGGCCTCAACGTCGAGAACGGCCGGGTCCACGACTCCGGATCCTTCCGCCTCAAGACGGCGCTGCGGCAGATCCTCCGCGAGATCGCCCCCGGCGTGCGGATCACCGCCCACCAGAGTCTCCTGTTCTCCGACCTCGCCGCCGGCGACCGCGATCGGATCGCCACCATCCTCCGCGCCCACGGCGTGAAGACCTCGGAGGAGATCTCGACGGTGCGCCGCTGGAGCATGGCCTGCGTCGCTCTGCCCACCTGCGGGCTGGCGGTCGCCGAGAGCGAGCGCGTGCTGCCCGGGCTGATCGACAGCCTCGAGCCGGAGGTGGCGAAGCTCGGCCTCGCCGCCGACGCCTTCACCATCCGGATGACCGGCTGCCCCAACGCCTGCGCGCGACCCTACAACTCCGACATCGGCATCGTCGGCCGGACCGCCGGGAAGTACACGATCTTCCTCGGCGGCAGGCTCCTCGGCGACCGGCTCAACGAGCAGTACAAGGACGTCGTCCCGTTCGAGGACCTGTGCCGCGAGATCACCGCGGTCCTCGCCTGCTACAAAGCCGAACGCACGGCGGTGGAGACGCTCGGCGACTTCTGCCACCGCAAGGGGATCGACGGGGTCCGCTCCTGGGCCGGCGAATGGCTCGCCGGGGCGCGCGGCCACGGCTGACGCACCGGCGGCGAAGGCCGCCGCACGGGGAGCACCGATGCACTGGCTCGCGCTGCCATTCGACATGAACCGGCGCGTGGGCCGCCGGGAGTATGCCGCCGTCGGGATCGGGCTGGCACTGTTCAAGTACGCCGCCGAGGTGGCGGTGTTCCGCAGCTTCGCCGGCAAGTGGCTCACGCCGCTCGAGTTCGTCAATCCCTCGTTTGCCGCGCGGGCAGGGTTGCTCCAGGGAGCGCCTGAGTGGCTCGGGTGGGCGCTCTTTGTCTGGAGCCTGCCGTTCGTCTGGATCGCGCTGTCGATGAGCGTGCGGCGGGCGGCCTCCGCCGGACAGTCCCCCTGGCTTGGTGCCACGGTGCTGTTGCCGGTGGTGAATCTCGCTGTCATGGCGCTGCTGGCACTGCTCCCCGACCGGGCGGTCGCGGCTCCGGCAGCCGGGAATGCAGCGGCAGCCACCGGAGCAGACCGCATGGGGGGCAGCGGCGCCGCGTGGCGCGCCATCGGGGCGGCGCTGGCGACCGGGATGCTCTCGTTCGCGGTCGGGCTGTACGGGTTTGCCAGCTACGGCGCCGTCCTGTTTTTTGCCACGCCGCTGGTGATGGGGATGGTGGCCGGGTTTCTCTACAACCGCCCGGTCTCCCACTCCACCCCCGAGACGCTTGGCATGGGCGCGCTGGTGATGGTCGCGGCCGGCGGCGTCCTCGTGGCGCTGGCCTTCGAGGGGCTGATCTGCCTGGTGATGGCGGTGCCGATCGTGATGCCGCTGTCGATTGCCGGGGCGCTGCTCGGCAAGTGGATCGCCGAGGCGACGCGCGCCGGCATGGCGCATCTCACGATAGTCGTGCTCACCCTGCCGCTCCTGGCCGGCGCCGAGTCGCTCGTGACCTCGACCCCGGAATACGAGATCCTCACCGTCGTCGAGGTCGCCGCCCCCCCGGCGGTCGTCTGGAGGCGGATCGTCGAGTTTCCCGACATTCCGCCCCCCGAGGATTGGTTCTTCCGCTCGGGAATCGCCTGCCCGCTCCGCGCCCGGATCGAGGGCACGGGGGTCGGCGCGGTGCGCCACTGCGAGTTCACCACCGGCGACTTCGTCGAGCCGATCACCGTCTGGGACGAACCGCACCGGCTCGCCTTCGACGTCGCCGAGCAGCCCGACCCGATGGTCGAGCTGTCGCCGTGGCGCCACGTCCACCCGCCGCACCTCAACGACCGCTCGCTCCAGAGCCGGCGCGGCGAGTTCCGTCTCGTCGATCTCGGCGCCGGCCGGACGCGGCTCGAGGGGCGCACCTGGTATGTCTTCGACATCCACCCGCAGGGCTACTGGACGCTGTGGAGCGATCTCTCGATCCACGCCATCCACCGCCGGGTGCTCGACCACATCAAGCGCCTCGCGGAGGCCGATGCGGCAGCGGCGCGGGCTGAAGGAGACCGGCCACCACCACCGGTCCAGCCACCACAGATCAGCGGCCCAGGAGCGCGTCCGGCCGGGTGAGGACGAACATGTGGCCGTGGTCGCTCGTCACGATCACCACGGTGTCGTGCCAGCCGCCGTGGCGCTCGATCCAGCCGACGAGCGCGCGGAAGGCGTCGTCGCCGGAGATGGCGGCCCCGATCGCTCCGTCGATGTTGTTGCCATGGGCGGCCCAATCGACGTCGCCCGCCTCGACCATGAGCCAGAACGGCCCCCGGGCGGAGAGCACGTCGAGCGCCGCCACCGTCATCTCCGCGAGGGTGGGATTCTCGGCGCGGTCGGCCGCCGTGTAGCGGATCGGCTTGCTGTATTTCCGCTTCAACCCCTCGAGTCGCTCGCGCTCCGCATCAGGGAGGAACACCGGGTCGAAGCGCCCGTCGGCGGTGGCGAAGGGGAGATTGCCTTCGCCCGTGCCGAAGAAACCACACAGCCGCTGGCCATCGGCGATGCTCGCCGCCGCGGCCTCGGCGAGCACCTCCGAGCCGGCGCGGCCCGCGGTCCGCAGGGCGAGCCGGTAGCGGCCCCCGGAGCGGGAATCGATCGCCGCCAGCGTGCTCTCGGCGACGTACTTGTTGCCCGGCTCGAGGTTCGCCCCCTGCTGTTGCCGTTCCTTCTCCAGTTCGCTCGCCTTCACGTCCACCCCCCAGCCGCCGCCGATCGCGACGTCGAGGCCGGGCAGCGGCGCGCCGCGGTGGGAGATCGACCGCTCGCCGAGCATGTCGCGGGAGATGTCCTGGTAGTCGTCACGGGAGACGTTGTTGGCGTAGGCACACGCCGGGGTGGCGTGCGGGATCGGCACGCTCGACACGATCCCGACCGCGAAGCCCTCGCGCTGGAGCCGCCGGGCGATCGGCTCGATCTGGCCACCGGAGGCATCGACGTTGATCGCGTCGTTGTAGGTCTTGCGCCCGGTGCAGAGCGACGTCGCCGAAGCGGCCGAATCGGTCACCGCATGGAGCCGCGCGCGGTCCTTGCCGATCAGGTAGGTGGGATTGGCGACCGGATCCCACGGCGTGCGGCCGCCACGGGCCACGGCGTATCCCCCGGCGGTCGTGCCCCCGGGAGTGATCACCACCTGGGCATCGACGTCGATCTTCGTGCCGTCGTTGGCCGGGCTTGTCACGCAGAGGCCGAAGTCGGTGACGGTGCCGGCGTAATCCTGGAAGGCGAGGCCGGTGCCGCGCCCGGTGCGGTAGGCGACGCTCCCGCTGCGCACGATCGCCGCCGAGCGGGTCAGGGTCCAGTCCATGCCGTCGAACACGAACAGCACGACGCGCTTCGCCCCTCTGGCGACCGCCTCCACCTGGAGCCGATGGACGTCGGTCTGATCGAAGTAGTCGGCAAGCGTGTCGAGCGTCTCGTCGGGGAGCCGTCCATAGAGTGCCGTGAGACGCGCCGGATCGCGGTACACGCTGTTGGTGCCGCCGACCGACTGCAGGGTCATCCCGAACGAGTAGACGGGAATCAGCCGGTTGGAGTGGTTCGACCAGGAGACATAGCGCTCGGGCTGGTCGCCCCAGAAACCCCAGTCGGCGCTGCCGCTTGCCTCGGCCGTCTGCTGCAGGGTGGCGATCGGGTCGGGCACGGTCGTGGTCGTGGCGGCATCCACAGCCGGGGCCTGCGCCAGGCAACGAGTGGAGAAGAAAACGAGGCTGACGGACAACGACCAGGCAGCGGTCCACCAGCGCATCGATGCGTCTCCACGGGGCAGGCCCGGCACGGCCAAAGGGGCCTTTGACGCGACAACCACGATCACCGGGGCACGGTCCCGTCCATCTCGGGAAGCCGGTCCCGTCGGCCTGGAATCCGGTCAGGCCGGAACATCATCCCACATCGGACACCACAAGGGCAGCCGCGGGAAGAGCCACGATGCGAAGCGCACGGCCGCCTGCGTGGAGGGCACCATCGACCCGCGGGCCACTGCCTCGAGCGGGTCGCACTGGCCGAGGAGCAGACGGGCCAACTCGTCGGCGGAGATCTTCAGATAGCTGCGCCCGATGCGCCCGGCATGGAGCGTGGCATGACCGTCGGCAACGACGATCGAGCCGCGGAATCCGGGGTGCCCCTCGGCGGCCGGGCACTCGAGTCCCAGTTCCACCGGATCGGTGACTCCCGCGGATGCCAGACGCGCTCCCATCCCCGGCACGAGGGCTTCGAGCACCACCTGCGGGTCCTGAATCCGGGCGACGATCATCCGCTCGCCGGCCGTCGCGGTCGATTCACCGCTGCCGACGCTGGCATACCCACCCGCCACGGCGGCATGGAGGGGATCGGTCGCGGCCGACTCGAAGAGGATCTCCTGACGGTCGTTCTCGATCGCCTCGGCACAGACCCGGGCGAGGATCTCCCGTTCGACGCCGGGAAACTCCGGATCGGCGAGCAGTTCGAGGACGCGATTGCCCGACTGGATGCAGTAGCCGACGATCCGGGCGGTCGTCTCGTGGAGGTCGTAGCGGTCCTGACCGACGAGCGCCACCAGCAGCGAGTCGAAGCCGCTGCGGCTGACAAGCCAGCGCGAGTAGGCCTCGCCGCGTTCCACCGGGCCGACGAAGCGCCCGGAGTTCTGCCCGTAGATGCGCAGGATCGCCGGCAGCTCGACATGCCGCCACTGGCGCATCGTGACCACCTCACCGTCACGCTGCGGGCTGTCGAGGAGCCGGGCGAGGATCTCCGCCGGGCGCCCGGGGGTCACCCGGTCACGCCCGAGCACCGACCACCCCAATTCCTGGAAGGATGCAGGCACCCGTGTGCGGGCGAAGGCGATGCTCGCCCGGACCGCCGCCAGCCGCGCCTCGGCGGCCCGCACCAGCCGCTGCCCGTGGCCCGCGCCCCGGCACTCGGGGAGGACCACCACCCGGTCGACCACCGCGCCCCGCAGCGGTACGCCACCCACCAGCACGGTCCGCGGATGAACCTCGACGTGACCGACGATCCTGCCCGCCAGTCGCGCCACCAGGCGATTCGCGGCGTCGTGTTCGGGATGATCGACGACGGCGTGGAATTCGGCCTTGGTGGGGGGGTGCGGCAGGGCGCCGAGCAGTTGGAGGATCTCCGCCTGATCGGTCGCACGGGCGGCGGCGACCTGGCATTCCTCGAGCATCCACGCCGGCGGTGCGCTGCGGACGACCGGGTGCTCAGGCAGATGGCGGATCGCCTGCCGGCGCTTCGGTGCCCGCGCCCGGTAGAGCGTGGTCGACGAACGGATCTCGATCGAGGCGATGCTGCTCGCGGTGGGCACCGAGGGCGATACCGGGGCCCGCGAGTTGACGGCGGACGCACCGAGCGCCGCTTCATCGACCAGGAGAGCAGTGCTGCGGGACGGCCTCTGCCGAGCAGGACGCCGCGCCGGACTCTTGGCCGGGGAGACGGTCGCCACCGCGCCACCGCCGGCCTGGGCACGCTTCAACCGGCCGCCGCCCTGGACCGACTCACCCGCGACACGGTCCCCAACGACACGGTCCGCATGTTTCCCTGACCGATCGCCCCGAGCCATGGCCCCTCCCTTCCCTGGAGTGCGTTCTCAATCCGTTGGCCGACAACATACGTCGCGATTCATCCCTTTTCCAGTAGCAGGAAGCGACGGAGTTCGTTTTCCGGAAAAAAGCACCACGGATACTCCCGAGACAGCAGCAGCCTCCGGGCACGCTGCCGTGCCGCGAGCGGACCGACGCGGGCCAGCAGGGCATCGCGCAGGGGAATGGTGTGGGTGGCGAGGGCCACGTTCGCGGCGCGGATCTCATGGCACCGTCGTCGGGCCAATGTCGCGGTCGGATGGGTCTCGATCCAGCGGCGCTTGCGAATGACGATGTCGTCGATCGCCGGCGCGGGGGGCAGGTACCGTTCGGGATGGAATTCAAGGTCGCGGAGTTCGCGATGGATCCCGGCGAGCTCCCCCGCCGGGTCGGTGGCGCTGAGCCCGGGGAAGACCCGTTCCATCGGCAGACGCAGCGTGCCGCTGACGACGGCATAGCGCGGCGGCTGACACCCAGTGAGCCGTTCGACGAGGTCGTCGGTGAGCCGGTCGTAGGCGGCGCCGCCGATCCCATGCACGAAGACGTCGGCGACGAGGAGCCTGGCGATGAAGGTCGTCACCAGGGCCCTGGGCCGCAGGCAGAGCCGATGCTCTTCGAGGCGCGCCAGCGCGTCGACCCATTTCGATGGGGATGTCTCCGGGGAGATCGGCAGTTCCACCCGCAGCGTCTGCATGTCGGAGAGGAGCAGCGTGCCTGCGGTTCCGGCATTGGCGAACACCCGCCGCCGGCGGGGGTCGTCGCGCGACCAGATCCACCACGGCACCTCGAACCAGGGGCCTTCCCCCGCCTCGCCATCGCGTACCACCAGGTCGGGCACCGGCCGTCCGTGACCACGGACGCGGTGGAGGCGGCGGTGGGCGGCGAGGGAGGCGTTGTAGGCCTCGTGCACCTCGCGGGAGCGCGACAGGAGCCAGCCCATCAACACCAACACCGTCGGCAGGCGGACCAACTCACTGACAGGCAGTTCCAGGGTCTCGAGTCCCATGCGCCCTTCGAGGGCATGCCGCGCCTGTGCGATCGCGAGCCCCAGCCGATGGCACTCGGCGGCCCGCTCGACCACCAGCGGCCACCAGCGGGTGAGGATCGGTTCGGGCACGAGCGGGCGGAGCAGCCCGGCAGCGCGCTCCCCGAAGGTGGCGAAGGTGGCCGTATCGACGACGGGCCGCTCCTCCCACGCCATCTCCTCGGTGCCCGCATCGAACGACACCGACTCGAGGTGCGCGTCGTCGGGCCTGCCGACCGGCACACCCACGGCCGCGTGCGTGCAGCGGTCCGTATCGACCACGAGGTTGATCGCCGTGCCCCCGACCTCCCGTGCGTAGGCATCGAGGAGGACGTTCTTCAACCAGACTCCGGGGTGGAACAGTTCCGGCTGGTGGCCCCCCATGATGATCGGCCGGGCGATCCAGTCGGCGACGTCGGCGGGGCGCTCGGCATCGCGGTAGCTGGATGTGTAGGTGGCGGCGACGGTGAGCACCTCGCGCCGCGTGGCCGCGATCAGTTCCCAGAGCCGCAGGTCACCGATCCGGGTGTCGAACGCCGCGCGGAGGAGGCGGTTGTTGTCGACCAGCGCCTGGATGCACGCGGCGGAGCCGTTCGCCGCCGGCACGATCGGCGGTTCGATGAGCCGGGCTCCGTTGGCCTCGGGCGCGCGATGGGCGGGTCGTGGGATGGGCATGAACGAGTGCCGCGGGCGCCGGCCTTTCTCCCCCGCTGTCGACCGGAGCGGTCTTCAGCCCCACGGTCCTTGATCATCGACCGCCACCACGCCGCTGGCCGAAAGGCAACCGGTGCCCTCCGGAGAGACGCCACGCTCAGCAGTGTGCCGCCGCAACCGGGTCTTGGGAAGCGGTCGCATCCGGCACGCCAGCCGGTGGGCCGCCCGGCACATCAGCCCGGTGGCCGCGCAGGCTGAAGCCCGCGGCGGTCTCGGCCCGGTCAAGGACCGAGCGGTAGTGGGCGAGCCTCGTCTCCGCGTCGTCGAGGGCTCCGCCAAAACTGCGGGTGAGATCGAGATAGAGCAGCGGCACCGGCAGTTCGACGATCGACAGGCCGGCTGCGGCCGCCTGAACCCACACCTCGAGAGGCATCGCGTAGCCCGTTTCGCTGACGTTCAGGGCAGTCAGGGCACGGCGCGAGTAGGCCTTGAAGCCACAGAAGGCGTCGGTGATTCGTAGCCCGAGACGGTCGTTGATCTCGGAGGTGATCGTGGCGTTGATCCGCCGCCGCGCTTCGGGCGGCTGGCTGTCGCCGGGGAACCGCCGGAGATACCGGCTTCCGCTGACGATGTCGGCCGCCATGGCGGGGTCGACAAGGGCGGCGAGAAACTCGGGGATCAGCCGGGGCTGATGCTGGCCATCGCAGTCGATCGTCACCAGCCCGTCCCATCCGCCCGACAGGGCCTCGCGGAACGCGGTCGCCAGCGCCGCGCCGTAGCCGAGGTTGCGGGGATGGCGCACCACCCTGACATCCCCCCGGGCCTCGATCCGATCGGCCAGTCGCCGCGACGTGCCGTCGGTCGATCCGTCGTCGACCACCATCACGTCGGGGGTGAAACGGAGCACCTCGTCGAGCACGGCATCGACGTGGGCCACTTCATTGAACACCGGCAGGGCGGTGAGGAACCTGGGCATGGCAATTCCGCCGTCGAGGCCGCCGGGCGCTGGGAAACCTTCCCTAAGTGTAGCGCCGCTTTCGGGGCGGGCAATCGTTTCAGCCGGGGTTCGGCATCCACACCAGGGGGTCATGATCGGCACGACTGGTCAGGCAGATCAGATCCGGCAGGGCGGCCTCCAGCCGCCGCCCCAGGGCTGCCATCGCGAATTGCTCGCTGGCCTGGTGGCCGACGGCCACCACCGCCAGATCCTGGTGGCTGGCGGCGAGAGCGTCGTGGAGCCGGATTTCACCGGTCACGAGGGTGCTGCACCCCGCCCGGACCACCTCGGCGAGGCAATCGCCACCGCTGCCGCAGACGATCCCCACCCGTCCCGCCGGCCGGTGGCGATCGCCGGTGAGGAAAGCACCCGGGGTGCCGAGGTGGCTGCTCAACCGGGCGGTGACGTCGCCCACCGTCACATCGCCCCCGGACAGATGGTCGGGCCTGCAGCCCGCCAGCCCCATCCGGCCGAAGCCAACCGTCGGGTCGGTCGCATCGGCCACCACCGGGGCGACCTCTTCGAGGCCGAGGAGCGTCGCGAGCTGGTCGTTGATCCCACCGGCCGCCGAGTCCCAGGCGGTGTGGGAGCTCCAGACACCGATCCCGGCGGTTGCCAGATCGAGGAGCAGGCTGCCGGTGGGGGTGGCGGCGGTGAGCCGAGCCACCGGTTTGAAGGGGATGGGGTGGTGGGTGACAACCAGGTCGATCCGTCGTTCCACCGCCTCGGCGACCACCGCTGCGGTCACCGTGAGGCAGGTGAGGATCCGGGCGATCGGTTCACGCCGCGTGCCCACGAGCAGTCCGACGGCATCCCAATCCGCCGCCAGCCGCAGCGGGGCGATCCGTTCCAGTTCGGCGGTCACCGCAGCGAGCGTCACCATGGGGCAGAGCATACAATCCGACGGCCTGACCGGACCCTCCAGGTGCCCTGCGCGTGTCGCCGTTCCGACTCTGCACCTCCACGATCCACCTCTCCGCCACCCTGCGCTCGGCCCTGCGGCGCGCCCGGCTGCTCGGGCTCGAAGGGGTGGAGATCGACGCCCGCAGCGGGCTGGGGAGCGATTCCACTGGCGGGCTCGGGCCCGGTATCACTGGCGGGCTCGGGCCCGGTGGCCTCTCGCAGACCGGGCGGAGGCAGATCCGCAAGTGGATCGACGACGAGGGGCTCGCCGTCGCGGCGGTGGCGTTTCCGACCCGGGGAGGATACGGCGACCCGGAGCGGCTCGAAGGGCGGATCGCCGCCACGAAGGAGGCGATGTCGCTGGCCCACGCGCTCGGCGCCTCGGTCGTCACCAATCATGTCGGTGAGATCCCACCGGCAGCGGACGACGGCAGCGCCAATCCGCGATGGAAGCTCCTCGTCGAGGTGCTCGCTGACCTCGGCACCTGGGGCAGCCGTAGCGGAGCGGTGCTCGCCGCCGAGGTGGGGCGGGCCGCCCCCGCTGACCTCGTGCGCCTCCTTGCGGCCCTCCCCGAGGGGGCGATCGGCTGCCATCTCGTCACCGGCGCGGCGCTCGTCCACGGCCACGATCCGGTCGCCGCGGTCGCCACCCTCGGTGAACGGATCCTCCATGTTCACGCCACCGACGCCATCGTCGGGGCATTTGCCGGCCGCGGGCGGGCGGTCGTGCTGGGCACGGGACAGGTCGATCTTCCCGCCGTGCTCGCGGCCCTCGACGACCACGCCTACCGCGGTTGGATCGGTATCGAGCCGATCGACAGGATGGGAACCGATGCCGAGATCGCCGCCGCGATCCAGGCGATCGCCGCGGTGTGAAAAAAAGAGCCCGCGGCTGGCCGCGGGCTCTTCTCGTGGACGACTCACCGCGGCGATAGTCGCCGCCGACGTTCTTCATCTCCGCCGGTCACTCGTTGGCGGTGTTCTCGCCGCCCGCCTTCGATCCGAGGGCGCCCCAGACGCCGAACGGGCTCGGCGTGTAGGCGTTGTTGGCCACGACCGTGCCGGTGTTGCCGGTGTCGATCGACTCGCTGATGAACCGCACGGAGGCATCGCAGAACGCCGCGTTGACGCCCCCCGGATGGTTACTTGAAGCCGAGATCACCACCTCGAAGTCGTCGGCATTGGGATTGAGGGTGCCGTTCTGGCCGCCGGCGCAGCTCGGCGAGTTGGGGGCGAGCACCGTGTTGAAGCAGACGCGGCCCGGTTGGCCGTCGGTCCACTTGCAGCCCCAGTACTGCTTGATGTTCGTGCCGGCGACGTAGAACTGCCCCTCGGCGACCGTGAGGCACGAATTGGGGGTGGTGCCGATGGCCGCGAGCGATGCCATGCCGACCTTGACCGGCACCACGCCGGTGGTGCTGTAGCCGGTGTTGTTGCCACGGAGCTTTTCACTGAGCAGCACCGTCTTGCTGGTCCCGTCCTTGATGTCGGCGATCGTCACGCCGAGCGGCTGCACCGGCATGGTGCCGGTGTAGGCCGTGCGGGTGAAGGCGCCGCGGCCGAACGCCGCCGTCGTCGAGTTCCGCACCTGGTCGCCTTGGCTGAGGGCGTAGCTGTGCGAAGCGCGCTGGTTGTCGTTGTCGGTGTCGACCGGGCAGATCAGGGACCGCGGGGCGGTGTTCCACACAGCCCAGTTGGCGTAGGCGTACGGGCCGCCGGGCGCCGCCACGCCGGTCTCGCCCGCCATGATCCGGTTGTACATGTTGAGCTCTTCGATGTGCGGCAGCATCTCGACGAACGCGCTGCGGCGGGCAGCATTGTTGGCACTCTGCGGTCCACCGCTCACCCAGCAGCAGGTGCCGCCGGCGGAAGCGGGGAGGCAGCGGGCGGAGTTCTCGTAGTTGAGGCTCGCCAGGGCGAGCTGCTTGATCTTGTTGACGCACGCGCTCCGCTGTGCGGCCGCCCGGGCGGCCTGGACGGCAGGGAGCAGCAGGCCGACGAGCGTGCCGATGATCGCGATCACGACCAAGAGCTCGACGAGCGTGAATCCGCGGCGGCGGAGAGGGGTGATGCTCATGGGAGGGGTCCTCGGAAAAGGATGCTCGGACGGATGGATGAACGGATCGGGCTGGGATCGTTGACGGACGGAACAATGAAAATGAAAAAACGGTCGCCGACGATGCGGGAGAATCAGATCACTTGGAAAGATCGAAATCGAACGTGTTGGCTCCACTCCCCACGCTGGCCCGGAGGCCCGAATCGCGGGCGGTGTTGAACCGGGTGGGAATCAGGCTCTTGGCCGGGGGAGGCTCTTTCATGCCCTCGGGGGGAATGTACTGGTCGGTGTTGGCGGTGCCGGCACCCCCGGCAGCCCCCTCCTCCATCTTCGCGATCGCCACGCCGTAGTCGCCGGCCACCGCGCCGTCGCCGGCGGTAAAGGTGGTCAGGGAATACTGGCCGGCATCGTCGGTGATCCCCACCGCCGCTCGACCTCCGGGAGCGGTCGGCTGGAAGCTGACCGTCGCCCGGGGCACGGGTGTGCCCCCCATCGTCACCTTCCCCGAGACCTTGACCGTGGCCGGTCGCTTCGGGCCCCCGGAGCAGCCCACCGTCACCAGGGCACCACAGATGGCCAACAGGAGGCCGATCCGCGGGAATCGGGAGAGGGAAAACGACATCAGGGGCACCGGGCGCATCACGGTTCGTTTCCGGGGGGTCACTTCTTCAGATCGAACGCAGCCGGGGGATTCTCCCCATCCTTGACCTCGACGGTGAGTCCCGACGTCTTGGCGGTCTTGTACTTGACCGGCAGGAGCTCCTGCGAGCCCTTGACCACGGCCACGACCGCGGTGGAGGGATCGTAGTTGGGATCCTCGGCGGTGAGCGGGGCACCGTCGGGGAAGCTCGTCTTGGCCACGGTAACCAGATACCGGCCCGGTACGGCACCGTCGCGCGAATCGAACGTCGTGAAGGCACAGACACCCTCGGCGTTGGTCATGCCAGATGCCGCCGGCCCGGTTCCCGACTCAGGGGCGAGCACGACCGTGGCGCCGTCGACGGGGGCACCGTCGAGCGTGACCTTGGCCGAGAACGGCACCCGCTTGGGGCGCTTGTCGGGTGCCTTGGCACAGCCGGCCGCCAGCAGCACACCGACGAGCGCTCCCCAGCAGCAGACGTGAGAGACGATCCGGTTCATTGGTCGCTCACCGCCTCCGACCCGTCCTTCGTTCCCATTGCACCCCAGACACCGTAGGGGCTCGGGCCCTGGGCGGTGTTGGGCAGCGACAGATTGCCGGTGTCGATGTCGTTGGTGACGAACCGCACCGACGCATCGGCCATCACCACGTTCACGCCACCCGGATGGTAGGCGGTCGGCGGGATGAGCTGGTGGGGGAAGTCGTGGGTGTTGCCACTGTTGCATGCCGGACCGTTCGGCGGGCTGATCGTGTTGAACCCGTTGAAGGCGGGGCGGGCGAACATCCAGTCGCGGCCGGCGCGGGCGACGACGGCACCGGTGTAGGAACCACCCGACACCCGCGAGCTGCACACGATCGGGCTGGTCTCGAAGCCGGCCACGGTGGCGGCCTGGGTCTCGCGGACGAGGAAGCTGTTGTCGCGGCCGCGGATCCGCTCCGCCATCATCACAGTCTTGCTGGTGCCGTCGGTGATGTTCTTGATGGCGACGAAATTGGGGTCGGTGGGGGCGGCGGGGTTGATGCCGCCGATCAGGCCGCGGCCGAAGATGCCCCGGGTGATCGTCGTGTCGGAGACGTTCTGGCAGATGTCACCGACCGAGAACACGTAGTTGGTGGTGCCGCGGTTGGCGTTGCCGTGCGTGGCCGTCGTGCGGCCGTCGGAGGGACAGCGGAGCGTGGGGACCTGCGCCATCATGATGCCGGGGTTGGCGGCCGCCGGCGTCCGCCATGGCTGCCAGGTGTCGCTGGCCGCGACCGGAAAGCTCGCCACTGCGGTGCTCGTCAGCCAGTTGACGATCGTGTCGTAGTAGGTGCCCTGCTCGTAGAACGGCAGCAGCGGCAGGTTCCCGCTCCACCACTCGAGGATGTAGACGTACTCGGGGGCGATCCGCGGGCTCTTGATACTCATGTCCTGCCCGCGGAGGGCGACGAAGTGCTTCCGCACGTCGTGGTAGTTCATGTTGGCCAGGCCGAGCTGCTTGAGGTTGTTGGTGCAGCGCGAGCGGTTGGCCGCTTCACGGGCAGCCTGCACGGCCGGCAACAGGAGCCCGACGAGCGTCCCGATGAGGGCGATGACGACAAGCAGTTCGACGAGCGTGAAGCCGCGCGGACCGCGGTGGATGGTGTGAGGCATGGTCAGACCCCTCGGATGATGGATGACGGAGCGATCGGAGGTGACAAGGACAGGGATGAGAAATGACAGATGGAAAAACAAAACCAACGGGAACGAATGCGTGTGGGGAGTGCGGTGCTCGCAGTGGCCGGTTTCTCGCAGTGGCCGGTTTCTCGCAGTGGCCGGTTTCTCGCAGTGGCCGGTTTCTCGCAGTGGCCGGTTTCTCGCAGTGGCCGGTTTCTCGCGGTGGCCGGTTTCTCGCGGTGGCCGGTTTGTCGTCTGGAGCGGGTCGTCTCGAGCGTGTGGTGTGGTGGGGGTTCGGGCGCCGGTGGGTGGGTGCAGGCGTCGGCTTCCGGACGGCGTCCGCGTGCGGACGGCGGGTTCAGGAAAGCGGCGACACCCTGGCGACTCGAACCGTGACGGAATACGGAGTAGAAGACGGACCGGAGGACGAAATGGTTCTCAGGCGTTTTGGGTGACAGTGCAGAACGGCTGCAAACCCAAGCACACCAAGGACCAACGACAAGACGAACCGCAGACAAAACGAACCGACGAACCGACTGTAGACCGGATGAACCAAGAACGGGAAAACCGACTGTAGACCGGATGAACCAAGAACGGGAAAGACGTGTGTTGGCAGGGGTGGCCTGGGCCGCAGAGGCACCAAACCGACCGTCCGGGAGCCCCCAGACTCACCGGAAACAAATCCCAACATGGTAAAAACTATCGGTTCGGGCGGGCCTGTCAACATGAATCGGAGCGGTGCCCCCCGACTGGGTTCCCGGAAACGGGGGCTCCCCGAAAACCCCCTCGGCCCGCCCGGCGGGATCGCGCTGCGGCCCATCCCACGCCTTCAACACCAAAGAGCCTGCGGCGGTCTCGCTCCTGCGTTGCCGGGAGCGTAGCTCCCGCGAAAACCACCGGTTTTCCACTGGCCAAAGGCCATGGATAGACTTTGGCCACGGGATGCGAGCATCGCTCCTCGGTGGCCTTTACGGTTCCGACAGGTGCGGGGGTGGTGATGGAGAGGTTGACCACTGCACGCCCGGTGCGCTGGCTGGCCATCGTCGCGTGGTGCCTGATCGCCTCTGGCGTGCCGCTCCCGGCGATCCGGCCGGGCGACGAGCGTGCCCCCACGAAGGACCGTTCCCGGCCGTTTCCCTGCATGGACAGTCCGTGCGGCTGTGGGACTGCCGAGCAGTGTTTTTCCAGTTGCTGCTGCCATTCACCGGCGGAACGGCTGGCCTGGGCACGGGCCCATGGGGGCGATGTCGAGGTGCTG
>SXWA01000039.1 GCA_005791575.1 Planctomycetaceae bacterium | reverse complement strand
CTGTTGACGGCCGCAGGCCGTCACTTCAAGCAAGCATCATGACCCTGTTGACGGCCGCAGGCCGTCACTTCAAGCAAGCATCATGACCCTGTTGACGGCCGCAGGCCGTCACTTCAAGCAAGCATCGTGACCCTGCTGACGGCCTTTGGCCGTCACTTCAAGCAAGCATCATGACCCTGCTGACGGTCGCACCCGTTCCAGAAAAAACCAGCCAGTGCCGCGAGGTGCTGGCTGGTTTTTTCTTTGCCGGCACCACCGCCGCGAGAGCGGCGCCGCGACGAGCATGCCCTGTCAGCCCGCCAGTTTCCCGGGGGGATCGCCGCCCTCATCGGTCGCTCCTTCCGGCTCACCGTATTCGAGCGCCGTCACCAGCAGCAGATCGATCACGTGCCAACCGCCATTGGGCTGGATCACGACGGTCGTCCGCCCGGTCGGGTGGAGCGCCACCATCTCGGGGTGTCGCACCGCGACGGTGCCACCGTCGGCGAGGCGGACGGAGAACGGCCTGAAGGGTGCCATGCGGATCGCGGTGCGAAACTGTTCGACGGTCATCGAGAGGGGCTCCGCTGGGAAATGCCTGCCCATCGCCGAAGTGTACCGGTGTCCATCGGGCGGTCAACCGCGGCGGGCAGCGCGCAAAAAACCGGCGGGCCCTTTGCAGGTGCCCGCCGGTCGTTGGATCGTCGCAGGGATCAGCCCCGGAATCACTTCAGGTCGGCATCGTTGAGCGGCGGAGTGTTGTACCACTGGCCGGGAACGATCTGCCAATCTCTGAACAACGGGTCACCCGACGTTGAGGCGGCAGGATTGTCGGCATAGGCGAGTGAGTTCGGGGTGATCAACTGGTAGAAGGTCCGCGGGTCGATGCCGTCGGAGAGGAAGATCGTCCGGCTGTCGCACATGCCCGCCACGATGCCGCCGACGTGCCGCGAGGAGGGGAGGGCCCAGAAGCCGTCGTTGGCGGGGTTGGCACTGGTGATCACCTTGCCGTTGAGGACGCTGCCGAACGTGGTGCCGGTGGGATCGGCCGCCGGCACGCCGAAGCCAGGGATCGGGGCCGACATCGGCACGCCGCTGTAGCCGGCGAAGCCCTGCATCGAGGTCGCGGGTCCGAAGAAGTAGGGGCCGGTGGTCGCCGCCCGCGGCATCACGTCGTAGAAGTCCTGCTGCTTGTAGAGCGGGCCGCAGGCCTCGCTGAAGAGGAGCGTGGTGCCGGTGCCGTCGCCGGAGCTGATGTAGTCCATGCTGTTGCGGGCGGCGGCGTAGTTGCCCGTGTTGGCCCCGACCACCATCTTGCCGGCGGTGTCCATCATCACGCTGTGGTCGCGCCACTGCCGGCCGCCGACCACACCCACGCCGATGTTGCCCGAGTAGGCGAGCGTCGGCTGACCCTCGGTTTCGGGGGTCGAGGTGGGGCAGATGAAGAGTTGCACGGCCGGGGCCGCGCTGGGGGTCGGCATGCCGAGGCTGCGGCTGGTGCCGGTGGGATTCTCCCAGAGCTTGTAGATCTCGCGCTTCTCGATGTTGGGGAGGATCATCACCGGCCACGACACGGCGCCATACATCAGACTGTCGTCGGTATTCCGCGCCGCGATCGCAGCGTTGGGATGCTTGTTGCGCCAGCCGGGGATGAACTGCTTCTGGTTGTCGAAGGCCTGCACGGCGATGCCGAGCTGCTTGACGTTGTTGGTGCAGGTGTTGCGCCGGCCGGCCTCGCGGGCCGCCTGCACGGCCGGCAGGAGCATGCCGACGAGCGTGCCGATGATGGCGATGACGACGAGGAGCTCCACGAGCGTGAAGCCGTGGCGGAGATGCCGTTTCATGGGGTGCATTCCTTGGAGCCTGGTGTGCCGCGCCCGGGGGGAGGCCGGAGCGAGGGGGCCGGCCGGTTCCCGCCGGGCCCTGCTGGATTGGTGAAGAGATGCTGGATGCGGTGACGAGGGCGAGGGCGCGACGAGGAGGATACGGACCGGCAGACAGTTGGGTTCAGCACCGGGGTGGTTTCAACACCGGTCTGGTATCGAAAATTGGCCGATTGTCGCGGGTGGCGAGCTGCGATCCACCCCCGAACCCCGATCCGCCGCCCCCTCGGATGGACGGCTCCGACTCACTGCCCCACTGGTTATTTTCGGGTGCCGCCGGGGGTTTGTCCAGCGAACCGCCCAGGAAAACCGGGCGGGGGCGCCGTGCGATTCTCCTGACCCCGATGGGGGGCGACCCGAATCACCGTCACGGGCTCACGAACGAGTGCCGGACGGTGACCTGGCGGACTTGGCGGCTCGAAGGCTCGTAGCAGCGGATCCGGATCTCGATCCCCCGGAGCGGATAGGGGTAAGGCGGCTGGGTCTCGGTCTCGCCGGGATCCTCACCGGAGTCGGCGAAGTCGCCGTCGCCGTTGAGGTCGATCGAGGGATCGGTCTCGTCCACCCGGCCGTTGGTGTTGTCGTCGAGGCCGTTTGTGCCCTGGTCCACGGTGGTGTTGCTGAGCCAGCCGTCGTCGTTGCGGCCGTTGGTCTCGTAGTGGGTGCTCCAGGAGTCCCAGACACGGGGGGTGAGGAGCGACCCACGGAGCACGCTCCTCGGCTGGCCGAACCCGGAGAACCGCGACACCGGAACTTGGTTGTTGGGCGGGTTGCCAGGCTTCATCGTGCCGTTGCCGAGATCGACGTAGGCCCCCTGGGCGAAGGCGGGGGGATTGAGGGCCGCCGAGGTCAGATAGGCACCCACGTAGCCGGGATCCCCCGGGACGAGCGCCGTGGTGGAGCCCGCCAACGGGATCGGCGCCTCCGGATCGAAGACGCGCACGTCGAAGGCGATCACGTTGGTGAGGATCACGTCCTCCCCCTGCCGGTTGCCGGTATAGACCAGGCCGTCGGGGATGACGTTGGGATCGAGGTGCCCGCCGTCGAGGAGCCCGTTGGCCGGGTTCTGGGCGTCTTCGGCCTGCTGGATCGCGCCGTCGTGGTTGTGATCCTCCCAGGCCACGCAGAACCCGCTGCCGTAGTTGGGGGTCCCGGCGGTGTCGCGCGAGAATCGCGCCCCCGACGTGTCACCGACGACATTGTGCATGAACCGGGCCTCACGCCGGGTGAGATCGGCGAGGGTGTTGGGCAGGAGTCGCCCCGGGGAGACGGTGTCGGTCTTGTTGGGGATGAAGGCGCCGGCGTTGCGCTCGAACCGGGCCGAGATGTCGTAGCGGTCGAAGAACGTTCCCCAGGGGAAATAGCCGTGCGGCATCGCCACGGTGTTGGAGGGAACCACGGCGGTGTTGGCGATCGTCGTGTTCGGGCTGCAGACGCCACCGGTGTAGAACGGCTCCACCCCGACGTAGCCGAGGACGAGCAGTTGCTTGCGGTAGAGGGTGAACGTCACCGGGTTCGACGTGCCGGGGGTGGGGCGGAGAAACCAGCCCACCTCCGCCACCGGGCTCTCGATCGACGTCGCCTGCGGCGACGTGGCCGACACCGTGAACCGCCCCTGGAAGAGCGGATCGGTGCTCCGCGTGGTGAAGAGGAGGACGTCGTCGTAGTCGCCGACGATCCGGTCGTCGCTGCCGCTGCCGGCGATCAGGGTGAGCAGCGCATTGGTGCCCTTGTTCACCACTCCCGCGGCCGTCGGATGGAAGGCGTCGGACTCCGGCCCCTCGATCAGTTCGAAGTAGCCATCGCCCGTCTCGGGATCGAGGGGCGGCACCGTGTGGGCGGTGGCCCCGGCGAGATCGCTCCGCAGCCGCCAGGCGGCGGTCCGGATCCGCCCGTCGAGCTCGATCATCGCCCGGCTGTCCGACACCGCGGTGCCGAACGCGCCAAACACCTGCGCGATCGCCGCCATGAGCAGCAGCGTCGCCGCGGTGGCGACGAGCATCTCGACGAGCGTCATGCCGGCGCGGGAGGCAGCCTGGCGGGGGAGGAGCGTGCGGCGGGTCATTCGATGATCCTCCGCAGCACGACGGCGTCGCGCACGTTGTGGGGCTTGCCCGGCTCGAAGGCCACCGGGATCGAGCGGTCGACGATGTAAAAGGCGCGGTGGGTGCGGACGCTGTCTGGATCCCCCTCGACCATCTCGCGGAGGGTGATCCAGACGCCGAACAGGTGCGACCGCGTGGTGGCGGTGTTGGCGAGGCGCGTGGCGGTGTAGAGGCCGTGGACGGGATTGAGGTCGACGGCGTCCTTCAACCCCGGCTCCTGGTTCTTGTAGTCGTCGGTCACCGGCTTCGGCCGGTTGGCCTGGGTGGCCGGGAGGGCGGGATCGAGGGCCGGGTTCTTGTCGAGGGCGAGGAGCTGGGCCATCGACCGGGCCGGCTGGCCGGAGACGAAGTCGGCCACCTCGCTCGCCTGCTGGCCCTGGGCCAGTGCCCGCTTCCGCACCGGCGCCGGGAAGGCGGCCTGATTGCCGTTGGCCTTGGTGACCAGCGGCCCGGCCACGACCGCGTCCCAGACGTCGTCGGCGGTGACCGTGTTGAGATTCACGCGGGCCGGCTCGCGGTAGGCGGAGACCTGGTTGACCGGGGTGGTGGTGTTGCTGATGCCGGCGAACGTCCACAGGTTGCCAGACTGCGCCGACGGCACCGTCGTGTGGATCCCCGCGAAGCGCGTCGGCACGTGGACGGCGTCGAAGAGGAGCATCGTCGGCAGGTGGTTGGTGGTGGCGTCGAGGCGGGTGTAGTTCTCGAGCAACTGCCACGGCCCCTTGTCGTGGATCCGGTCACCGGGCACGAAGACGAGCTCGGCCGCCGAGATGAACGGCCGGTTCGGCCAGTGGAACCAGGCGGGGGCGTTGGTCCCGCTGCCGACGGGGTCGAGCGGCGCGAAGGTGAGGGAATTGCCGGCACCGGGGGTGAAGTCGCCCGGCTGATTCCGCCAGAAGGCGGTGGGCCCGGTCGCCACCCGGCTCGACTTCTGCTGCGGCGGCGGCGGAATGAGCCCCCCTCCGGTCGAGCGGTTGACCACCGTGACCTTCACCTTGTCGACCACGCGGTAGAGCGGGGCCTTGAGATCCTTGGGATGGGTGGTCTCGGGATCGGCCTGCCAGATGGCATTGGTGACGGTCGCCGTCGGGTCGGTGAGCCGCTCGAGGTAGATCGTGGCATCGCGGTTGGTGCCGATCTGCCCCGGCATCCCCGGCACCTTGAAGTCCTTGAGGGTGGCGGTGCCGGTGGCGGTGATCGTGTTGCCCTGGGTGTTGGTGCCCTGGAGCATGAGCCAGGAGTCGGTCGCCATCTTCGGCGTGGTCGCCGGCGTGAGCGTCTGCACGGCGACCTCGTTTGCCCCCAGCCCATTCGCCGTGGCGGCGACGTCGAACCGGGCGTAGGTCGTCTGCCCCGAGGCGTCGTCCACGATCCGCAGCCGCCAGACCGGCTTCACGCTCCCGTCGGTGGTGTCGACGGCGGCGTTCTCGCTCTTCTTCGCCAGCTCGATCCGGTTGGTCGGTTTGCCGTTGGCCGTGGCGTCGAGCTTCACGTCGCAGGGCTCGGCCGCGATCGAGTTGTCGTCGGTGGCGTAGGCGAGCGCGTTCCACGGCCGGTGGAGCATGACATACAGCTCGGCCTGGTTCTGGTCGTCCTCCCAGGCGCTGACCTCGGAGATGACGATCTCCGGCCGCTCGCTCCCCCACACGAGCGAACGGTTGGCACCGTTTTCGATGCTGACCGCGTCGCCGTCGGCATCCCAGCCGTCCTCCGGCTCGAGGTCGCACTCGAACGGCGTCATCGTCGAGTCGGCGTCGCGGAAGTCGCAGGCATTGACCACCCACTGGGCGTAGCGCTCGCGCATTGCCTCGTCGGCGGTCGGGTCGAGCGCCACCAAGAGCACGAACAGGTCCTTGCACCACGCCTGCCGCTGCCAGTAGTAGGTGTCGTTGGCCTTGTAGCCGTCGGGCTGGATCCCGGAGAGGGCCCGGTTGAGGTCGAAGCGCTCGCCGCGGGCGGCTTCCCCACCGAGGACCTGCGTGAGGAGCGTGCCGTTGGTCCCGCCGATCTGCGCGCCGTTGGCGGCAGCGGCGAACCACCCGGCCAGCCGCCGACCCGCCTCGCCGGTGACGGCGGTGGTGTCCCAACTGGCGGTCGTCATCCGGAGGCGCGATTCCTCGGCGAGGCTGCCGAGCATCGCCTCGAGGCGCGAGGGGAGCCCGGAGGCGTCGAGGTCGTAGGGGCGGAGGAGCTTCTCGAGCTCGCTCGACGTGAAGGGATTGGCGGTGGTCAGGCTCGTGCCGGTGTTGGAGAGCCAGCCGTTCCGCGGCGAGCGCGACGCGAGCGGGATCTCGTAGGGGTCGTCGGTGGTCTCGACGTTGACCTGCACGGGGTTGCCGGAGTCGTCGCGGGCCACCCACTCGGCCTTCGTGTAGACGAGCCCGGGCACGACGCTCTTGGTGGCGTCGGTGGCCTTCACGTTGGCCGTGCCGGTGGTGAACTTCATCCGCCCGTGGAGGTCGGGAGGGGAGTTGTAGATCCCGCGATAGGCCGGCTTCTGGCCGGCAGGATCGGGTTGCCAGTCGAACGCCGGATCGCCGTCCCACCACAGCGGCGGGATGCCGTAGCAGGTCTTCGGGCTCCCCTGGATGGTGGCCGCATCGACCCGGCGGTCGTTCACCTGGCTGATCGGGTCGTCGATGAACGGCTGGCCGGAGCGCGCGTAGGGATAGTTGGCGACATTCGTCGAATCGGCGATCTGGGCTGAGGTCGAGAACGTCGGCGAGTTCTTGGGGAGGGTGGCCCCGGTCGGCGGCTGGCCGTAGCGGCCCTCACAATTCGGCAACCGCGGCGTTGCAGCCCCGCTCGAGAACCGGCTCCCACTGTTGCCGGGGCGGAGGCCACCGACCTGCTTGGTGGAGTCGGCGAGGAGCGTCCAGTCGATCCCGGTGAGGATCTGGACGGCGGGGTTTTCGTTCGTCTGCTTGCGGTCCTTTTTGTAGCCGTTGCCGTTCTTCGCGCCGGCGAGGTCGAACAGGGCGCGGGGATTGATCTCCGCGGGGCCGTAGCCCATCCCCATCGGGATCGCCTCTTTCGGCGTGCCCATGCGCTGCAATTGGGTGGGGGTGGCGTTGTTCGGCGGATTGGGCCAGTACTGGTGCGACCCGGAATAGGTGAGCTCCATCAGCGAGCCGTGGGCGTTGACGTTGAAGCGGCCGTCGAGATCGACGACGAGCACCGAGGCGTCGAGGCGGAGGGTGTTGCCGTCGGCGTCGGTCGTGCGTGGCAGGCCGAAGTCGAGGAAGAAGCCGTCGTTGGTGCCGTCGTTGTCGTTGTCGGCCACCGGCGACACGCCATAGGCGGCCAGTTGCGACGGCAGCCAAGTGCCGTTCGGGTCGAGCGCGGTCTGGGCGGTGGTGCCGCTGGCGACCGTGACGAACGACGGCTTGAGCACCGCAGACCCGGCCACCGAGGGATTGGCGGAGTTGGCATCGGATTGCGGCTCGACGCGGGCGAGGAACGGGTTGCGGTCGTCGAACCCGTCCCACGGCTCGTGGAGGTCGGTCTGGACGGCCGGGTCGCCGAGGAACTCGCGGCCGTTGATCACCGCCCCCAGCGGCACCGACGTGTCGAGCGGCAGCACGAACGGCTTCGCGCGGGAGATGTTCTCGACGAAGAGTCGGTATTTCGACGACTTGTCCGGCGCTTGGCCGGAGTAGGCGGCCTTCACGATCCGGTGGCTGGTCGCCGCCCGACCCGCCCCGAAGAGGGTGATCACGCGGCCGGGCAGATCCTGCCAGGCGTTCTGATCGGGGGTCGACGGCGAGGAGGCGCCACCAAGAGTCGGATCGAACGTGCGGAAGTCGGGGATCTCGAGGAGCGGCACGTTGGCGACCAGCCCCACGGTCGCGGTGGTGTTGGAATTGGTCTGAAGCACGGCGGGATGGGCCGTGCCGGTGATCGTGGTGGCGACCTGGACGGTACTTGAAAAGCCGTTGTCCCAGAGCTTGATCGACATCCGTCCGACGCCGTACTTGTCGGCCAGAAGCGATTCGAACGGAAATGCGGTGCCGCTGCCGACCGGGCTCGGCGGGTAGGGAGGCGGCGATGTCGTGCCCGAGGCGAACGTGTCGCCGGGCCAGCGGAGGACCACGTTCGTGCCGCCGGCAACGACCGTCATCATCACCCGGTCGAGCATGTCGGCCGGCTGGATCCGCCGCGACTCCGATTCGAGGGCCAGCCGCGAGAAGGCGCGGGCCGTCTCCTTCGCCCGCGTGGCGACGACGAGATACGCCGTGCCGAGCATCATGAACAGCGTCAGCATGCTGAGCACGACCAGAAGCAGCACGCCGCGCCGCGGGTGCGCCGGCAGGCCATGGCCACTGGCCATGGATGGACCGTGGCGACGGACTTTCCAGTCGGGGTGGTCGTCGTGTGTGTTCATGGCCACTGCCTTCGCGTTGTCCGGCCGACCCTTGCCCGGCCTGCCGGCACGTCTTCCCCACCCGAACCCCACTATCGACCGTACGCTCCCGGCCCCTCCAAAACCACCGTCTGTTCCGCGAGGCCGACCGAATCGACGAGGATCTGCACGGCCCCATCGCTCGGCGGCCGGCCGGAGAAGGTCACGTAGACCGTGCTGGATGTCGTGTCGACGCTCGCCATCTTGATCTGGGAAAACCGCTCGTGCTGAGGTCCGTTGTAGAAGTTGGCCGCGTGGACCTTCTTCCCGTCGTAGACCACCACGCCTGGCTTGAGGATCTCCTTCAGCGTGCGGTCGCCAAGCGGGCTCGTGAGCGTGAGCGTGCCGGCCGCGGCGTTGAAGGTGGCGTCGAGGAGCGCCTCGGAGGCGACGCCCGTGCGCCCGTGGAACACCACCACCGAGAGCTTGGCGAGCTCTCCCGCCAGCAGCGGCGGAGAGACCGGGACGGTGCTCGCCGTGTAGAGGCCGGTGTCGACCCGGGCCAGGGCGAGCATGCAGGTCATCCGTCCCTGGAACGACCGCGTGCCGTCGGAGAGGCGGTTGAGCGGCGGATCGTCGGCACCGACGCCATCGACGTTCACGAGCACGTCGTCGCGGCCCTGGGTGAGGAGGCCCATCCGCAGATCGGCCGGTCCCGGGCCCGCCCACCGGAGTGAGCCCGATGTCGCCAGCACCCCGGTCGCCTTGATCCCCACGTGGAGGGCGGCCAGCGTTTTGGCGTTGCCGCCGATCATGAACGTCTCGGTGTACGGGGCGCCCAGGGGATCGCAGACGACGAACCCGAAGCCAGTGTTCGCCGCCCCGTTGCCGTCGCGGTCCTCGATGCCGGTCGACTGGCCGTCGCCGTTGAGGTCCTCGGAGACGAGCGGATAGAGCTGGAGCGCCTGGTCACCGTTGACATCTTCGTTGGGCTGGAAGACGTTGTCGCCGTTGAGGTCCTCGGAGATCGGCGTCAGCGAGTCGAACCGGGTGAACCCGGCCGTGATCGCATCGGCCAGGGCGTTGGTCGCCATGCTCGCCGACCGGTCGAGGGTCACGCTCCGCGCGGCCTGCGATTTGCCGGCCGGCACGAGCGCCACGACGCTCGTGAGGCCCACGGCGAGGATCCCGATCGAGATCAGCACCTCCATCAGGGTGATCCCGCGGCGCGCGGCGGATGGCAAGGGTGCGCGGTCCATGTCAGCGGCCTCCCGCGACGAGCTGCGAGCGGATGAAGGATTGCGACACCTTCAGCCACTCGAGTGTCAGGACGATCGGAGATCCGCCGACGACCACAGGTCCCGGGACCGCGATCTCCGCCACACGGGCGATTCCGCTGGCCGGATCGATCGCGATCCAATACGAGTCGCCGTATTGCCAATTCGTTCCGATGCTGTCGTCGCCGGTGTTCAGGGCGGCTGCGGCCTGTCCGGCGCGATCGGCGCGTCCGACGAGGAGAAAGATCGTGCCCTCCACGTCCAGTCGCGTCCCGCGGTGAACCAACTCGCGCACGCGCCCATTGGCGTCGAACAGGATGCAGACCGGCGCCGCATTCGGCCACGACTGGCCGATTCCACCGAGGGACGCCGGATCAAGGCCGAACGGCCGATACCCCGTGCTCGAATCGTAGCCCGACCAGTAGAGGTCGATGCAGCGGCCGTCGGCGAAGGAATAGGGAGCGCCGGTGCGCACCGGCTGGCGGAGGATTTCGTAGGCGTGGGGCACGGTCTCCAGCGGCCAGGCCGTGTTGAGCGGATTCTGCCCCGACGTGCCCTGGGTCGTGCCGAGGCCACGGAACTTCATCCCGAACGTCAGTGGGCTCGACGTGAGGGCGAGCAGCTCGAACCACGGCCCGCTGCCGTCGAAGCGGATCAGGTCGCCGGCGCTGCCGGGGGTGGTGGTGGTGCCGTGGACCCCCGGCGTGATGCTGCGGCCGGTTCCGAACGAGCCGGCGGGGGTCCAGGCGAGCTCGCGGTAGGCCCAGGCGGGAATGGGCGGGTTGGGGGTGACGTTGCCCGGTGCGGCGACCGTGACCTGCGACTGCAGGCTCTCGCCGCGGTAGACCTCGGGCACGTCGGCGAGTTGGATGTCGATCGCGGCGGCGTAGGGGACCGCGGGATTCACCGGGAGGATCCAGAACCCGGCCCACTCGGTGCGGCCGATCGCCCGGCTCTGCGCCTTGCTCACCCAGGTGGACACCGCCCGGGCGGTCTCACGCGTGCGGCGCGTCTCGGCCGTGTTCGACAGGTTGGGCAGCACCGTCACCGCGAGCAGGCCGATGATCGCCACCACGACGAGCAGCTCGACGAGCGTCATGCCGGCGCGGCGGTGGTCGGGGCGGTGCATGGCGGTCACGTTCGGCAAGGAATCACTTCGTGGTCAGGTCGTGGTTGGTGATGTTGTCGGAAGCTCGGCGCGGATTACTGACGGAGCCCGGCAGTGGCGAAGAGGCGATCGTTGTGCGCACTCCTCGCCCATTTGGAGGAATCCATCCGCCCGTGACGACTTCACTCGCGTTGATGCCGTACCAATCCTCACCGCCATTGGGGTCGTCCACGGCGTTGTCCGGCCCGCCCGAGTAAATCAGCGGAATGAGCCGGTAGTCCGTCGGGGCAACCCGCATCGGGTCGAACGGGTCGGGGTCGGTCGTCGCGTCACCTTGCTG